>CAKUZO010000007.1 GCA_934717895.1 uncultured Candidatus Melainabacteria bacterium
GAACAGCTTTGTTGCAAACAGTTGCGGTAATTTTTCTTGCACAAGCTTATGGCGTTGCATTAACTCCATTCTTAATTATTGAAATTGCTCTTCTTGCAATTGTTGCATCTTCAACTTGTGCCGGAATTCCTGGGGCTGGCTTGATTACAATCGCTTTAATCCTTAACGGAATGGGATTAAGTCCGGAACAGTTGGTTGCAGGTTTTGCGTTCTTGTTCACAATCGAAAGAATTACTGATATGATGAGAACTTTGGTAAACGTAACATCAGATGCTGTTGTAGTTGCTGCAATTGCTGACAACGAAAATGAAATCAATTACGATTTGTTGAACAATCCGGCAGCTTATGAAGATATCGCGTAAAATACATAAGGCGATTTAATATATTATAAATAAAAACCAGATGGGAAATATTTCTCATCTGGTTTTATTATGTCCTCAGAATAACGAGTGTTGCAATATTACTTCACAAAATAAGTTGCGCTAACGTTTGCAAACACTTTAATCACGCCACTTTCAATAGTTGTTGAAGAACCGGCAGCTTCAGAATCCATCATCATTGCACGATTTGCCATCAACATTTTGTATTGTGGGCGAGAAGAGTTACTTGTGCTACAACTTACGTCCATTGAACGAATTCCTGAAAGAGTTGCCGGAACTGTCTTTGCAACCGCATTTGCTCTTGCTGACGCCTTTTTAGCGGCAAGTGTCAACAAGTCGTTACATTGAGTTTCGTAATTAGAAACAGAAAAATTTAAACTGTTTACATCAGTTGCGCCCAGAGCAATTGCTTTATCAATCATAGTGCCAATTTTGTCAATTGATTTTGTATGAACTACAACAGAATTCGAAACTTGATATTTGTCAAAATTTCTCTTGTTGCCGGAGTATGAATAAATGGGTGTAGCGCTGAAATCCGCAGTTTTTATATAATCGCCTTTTGATGTATCAATCATTGATTTCAGGGTTGAAATTACTTGTTCTGAAATCTCTTTGTTTTGCAAAGTTGCTTTTTGCATAGATTTGTTGTCATAAGTTTTTACGGCAATTGAAATTTCTGCAACATCAGGAGCAAGTTCTGCATTTGCAGATGTATTTACAGAAATATAACCTCTTTCAATGCTTTCGGAAATCGCTTGTACAGAGGCACAACCCAATGCCAAGCCGACTATTGCGGTAGAAATTAAAAACTTTTTCATACGTTCTCCTTTTCGGATTTTTCTTCTTCTTTTTTCTCAGTATTTTCAACCTTTTCAGTAGGTTTAATTTCATCTAACGGCTTGATTTCTGATGATTTCATAATCATAGAATTAAGAACTTGAGCTTGTGACTGAACTTTTACACGCTCCATTAGTTTTTGCATATCCTTTTCGCTCAACTGTTGCGGAGCTTTAAGTTCGACAACAAATTTCTTCTTGTCATTAATCAAAAATCCTGTAATTGCTGTGATAGCCCACAACATTAGCCCTTGATAAAAGTTAATCAACGGCAACGGCGCAAAATTTGACGCATAATTCCACAATTTCATTGCACAAATAGCAGGAAAAGCTACAAATCCGGCAGCTAAGCATACGCCGATGAATAACATCATTAAAATCCCTCTTAATCCTGATACTTGAATTATTCTTGCTCTTTTTTTCATATATTTTCCCTTTTATTCTATCATGTTCAGAAAATCATCTTCTGTCAATATTATAACACCTAATTTTTCGGCTTTGTCTAATTTGGAGCCTGCTTTTTCGCCGGCAACGACAAAAGATGTGTTCTTAGATACTGACGACGAGGTCTTTCCGCCCAAAAGTTTAATTTTTTCAGACGCCTCATCTCTCGTCATATTTTGTAATGTTCCGGTCAAAACAAATGTTTTTCCTTTGAATTTGTCTGAAATATTTTCTGCCGGTGGAGCAGGCTCAATCCCAAGTTCTTTCAAGTCTTTCAACATCTGAATTGTTTCAGGCTTTCTGAAAAATTCATAAATGTCTAGTGCGATAACGTCGCCAATTCCTTCAATTTTTGAAAGATCTTCAACTGTTGCTTTTTCAAGATTTTCTAATGTTTCAAACTCGTTTGCTAAAAGCCCAGCGGTTTCCTTGCCGACATTTCGGATTGTAAAAGCGGTCAAAAGCCTTTGCAGCGGTCGATTTTTACTCTCTTGAATTGCTGTGTACATGTTGAATGCGGATTTTTCTTTAACTAAATCGAGTTGCATAAAATCCTGCATAGTCAAACGATACAAGTCAATTGGAGTTTTTACAAATCCTTTTGTATAAAGCTGCTCGATTATAGAAGGCCCGATTTTATCAATATCCATCGCATCTTTTGAAACCCAATATTCAATTTTTGCACATCTTTTAGCGTGACAATCAGGATTATCGCAATATAAATTCACCTCGTCCTCGTGAGTTGTCAATTTGGAATGACAAGACGGGCAAAGTTCAGGCGGAGTGTACTCAGGCAGATTGTAATGTTCTTCATCTTCAATAACTTTAACTACTTTTGGAATAATTTCCGCTGCTTTTTTGATATAAACCCTATCTCCAATTCTGACATCTAGTCTTCCAACTTCGTCAAAATTGTGCAAACTCGCACGAGCAACAGTGCTTCCGCCCAACTGTACAGGTTCTAAGATTGCAACAGGAGTGATTGCACCTGTTTTACCAACACCAACTTCAATATCCAAAAGCTTTGTCGTAACTTCTTCCGGCGGAAATTTAAAAGCAGTCGCCCATTTTGGGGCGCGAGAAGTAAATCCCATTTCTTGCTGAATCAGCATATCATTTACCTTGATTACAACTCCATCAGTCGCATAGTCAAGAGAAAATCGCTTTTCGTCCCACTCTTTACAGTATTCAACTGCTTCTTTCGCGTTTTTGCAAAGTCGGATATTTGGATTAACCTTAAACCCAAGCTTTTTCAAGTACATAAGACTTTCGTAGTGGGTTTTGGGAACATCTTTTACACCACCTGTAAAAATTGCAGTGTAGCAAAACATTGACAAATCGCGTTGTGCCGTAATCTTGCTATCAAGTTGTCTAATTGAGCCGGCAGCAGCGTTTCTGGGGTTTGCAAAAAGTTTCTCGCCCTTTGCCAAATTCTCTTTGTTCAACTTTTCAAAAGATTCTTTTGGCATATAAACTTCGCCACGAACCTCAACACTTACGGGTTCAAAAAGTTTCAAAGGGATTGCTTTAACGGTTTTTAGGTTGTTTGTAATATCTTCGCCTGTAATGCCATCACCACGAGTTACGCCTCGGACAAAAATCCCGTTTTCGTAGGTCAAAGCCATTGCAAGTCCGTCGATTTTTAGTTCACAAACGAGTTCTTGCTCTCCATATTCTTTGACTATTTTTTTGTACCAATCGTCAGTCAAATCCTCGTAGTGGTATGTGTTGTCAAGGCTGTAAAGTCTGTATTTGTGCTTGTACGGAAAGAATTTTTTGCTAATCGAGCCGACACGTTGAGTCGGGCTGTCGGGAGTTATAAAAAGAGGGTTTTCGCTCTCTAATTTTTTGAGCTCCGCAAACATTTTGTCATACTCATAATCGCTGATTGACGGATTGTCTTCAACGTAATATTTATAATTTGCCTTATTTATTTCGTTTTTAAGAAAATTTATTCTATCTATTACCATGTTTTTCTTCTTTTTATGTTGGCGGGGTAGGTACCCCGCCCTACTTTTTTATATTAAGTGAAAGGTGAAAAGTGAAACGAGAAAAGACCTTTTCGCTCGTTACGCTCGATAATAACTTTTGTGCGTTAGCACCGATATGAACTTTTCACTTTTCACGTCTCACGTTTCACGGCAATTCTTACATTACCATTAACAACTCTCTAATAACCTTTGTTGCGACAGCGGTTGAAACGCCTGATGCGTCATAGTCAGGAGCTAATTCTACAACGTCAGCTCCAACAATATCAAAGTTTTTCAGGTATTCAAACCAGCCCATAAGTTCATTGAATTGCATTCCGCCACTTTCCGGTGTGCCGGTTCCCGGCATTACAGAAGGATCAAGACAATCTAAGTCTACTGTGACAAATATTTTTTTGCCCTTTAATTCGTCAAGTTCAGAATACTTATGGATAAGAGTGTTATGCTTTTTCATAAACTCCCACTCCTCTTTCATGCCGGAGCGAATTCCAATTTGTTTAAGATTTTCCGGCCCGACAATTTTTGATGCGTGGCGAATTACAGCAGAATGTGACATTTCTTCGCCCAAATATTCTTCTCTCAAATCTGTATGTGCGTCAAAATGAACAATCGCTAAGTTGTCATAAAACTTTGCAACAGCTTTGATTTCAGGCAATGTTACAAGATGTTCACCGCCAATTCCAAAAACTCTTTTGCCGTCTTTATAAATTTGTTCAACATTTTCTTCAATCAAATCAAGTGATTTGTAAGTGTTTCCAAGTGGAAATTCCAAATCACCAGCATCATGAAAATTCACATCTTCCAGATGCTTGTCGAAGCGAGGAGAATAATCTTCTAATCCCCAACTTGCAAGTCTGATTTGTTCCGGCGCAAACCTTGAACCTGAGCGGTAGGAAACCGTTCCATCAAACGGCATTCCAAGCATAACTATATCTGATGAGGCGTAATCTTCGTTTTGTCCTATCCAATTTCTATCCAAAAAAGGTCCTTTTAGCATAATTTTCTCCTATTTTTATTTTTAAGTTTATAATAAATAAAAGAATTTTTCAAAAAGTTATGCTATAATCTGAGAAAAGGAATTTTTTATGAAAAAATCAGAGTTAGATTTATCAAATTTAAAAAACAGCTTTTCGACATTAAAAGAATGTTATTTTGATTATACTCAACAAAAAGATGAAAAAATAAAAACGTATATCAAAGATTCTTGCGTAAAGAGATTTGAATACACGTATGAAACCGCTAAAAAAATTATGAACAAATTCTTGAAGAAAGAGTATGACAAAACTGAAAAAGAATTGTCTATAAATAATATTTTTAGAGAAATGTTTGCTTTGGGGCTTATTGATAATTTTGAAAACTGGGTTGATTATAGAGAACAGCGTAACACTTCTGCACACGAGTACGATATAACAAAAACCTATCCAATTATTGATTTAGTTCCAAGATTTATTTCTGATATAGATTTTTTTATAACTCATTTGGAGCAAATTTTAACTGATGATTAAAGGTATTACAGAAAAGGAAGAAAAAATAATAAAAGACATTTTACGCAAATATCCTTATGATTTTTATTATTATGGTTCTCGTGTAAAAGGTGATTTTACCAAAGCTTCTGATTTGGATATTTTAACAAGCGAACTTTCATATTCAGAATTAGAAGAAATCGAAAATCAATTCAATAAAAGTAGAATACCTTACGTTGTCAATCTTTCATTGAAAAGCAATATGGACGAGAAGTTTTATAATCTTATAAAAAATGATTTAGTCAAAATTGATGTCTAAAACCTTGATTTTTTGTGAGAAATAATTAAAATAAATATATGAAAAAGTTTTTATTAATTTTAACTGCAATATTTTTGATGGCACAAGTTTCTTTGGCGGAAACGAATTATGAACAAATTTATAGAGATTTAGATCCGGCGGATTTTTCTTATGTTCATAACATTGACCCTGGGGAAATGTATGACGTGCAAAACACATCTTGGTCGCCGTATCCTCTTTTTAGGCTTACGTCACCTTTGTTTTTTAAAAATACAACAATTGAGCCGGGGTACTATCTTTTGACCCCCCGTGAACACAATGGGAATTGGTATATTTTGTTCAAAGAGCAAGGCAAGGTGAAATATATTATTCCTGCTTATAATAGAGAAATTGTTCCAATGGGTTTTTATGAAGCCAATTTGCCGAAAGCAAAATTGACTCCATCGCAAAAATTTCAAGTAAAATTATACGACTTTGTTGGAAAGCACGTAAAAAGTTCTCAAAGAAAACCTGCACCTGAAACATTTCTTGAAACAACGGATTTGGAAAATAATTTTATCTCAATAATAATTTATTGGGGAGATTACAGATATTATATGGTAATGCGTACCGTTAAATTGTAGTTAATAAACAGTACGCATTTCTAGATTAAAATTGCAAATTTTCCTGAAATAATTTTGCAAAGAAGAATTATTTTCAATATCAAAATTATTCTTCGTCGTCGATTTCTTCTTCTTTTTTTATACTGTCAACAACCATTTTTGCCATTTCTTTTGCAATAATTTGTTGAGTTGCAGCAGGACAGTTTTGAAGCATGTTCATTGCTGTTCTCAAAGTACTGTCAATATCGTACCAACGCCCTTTTCTGTTATCATCAAGACCAGAACCGACTGCATTGATAATATCTTCAACTGCTTCAAATTTTTCATCTTCAATATTGTGTTCAATGATAATTTTAATCAAATTTAGAGCAATTCTAATTTGAGTTTCATCGTCTGTTTCTTCCAAAGTTCTGACAGCTTGTGACAAAACAGGGTCTTTGTCATACCAGCGTCTGTGTTGATTAGTGTACTCTTCTTTCATACTTTTCTCCTTCTTATAGGGTTATTATGACGGTTTTTGAAATATATGTCAAGTTTTTGTTTTTTTGAGGGAGTAGGTGTTTGCTTTTTATAAAAAAATTATTAAAACCATGGAAAACTTATCGTAAATTAGATCTATTTTTTAGTGTTTTTCTCCTCAATATAGATGATTTTTTGCGATTAGGTATATAAATTTATAAATAAATAATGTATTATAATTGTAGAAAGGCAGGCATAAATGAGTAGTTTTTATCCGCAATATGACTTAGCAGGCAGAATTCAGCACACGAAACTTGATCCAGGATTTTCGGGGCTTCCATCTGCGAGAATGACTAGGGTTGAAACTCCTGCAACATCTGATTTTAAACAGGTTATGTCAGGGTTGGTAGAAAACTTAAACACAGAATTAAACGCTCCGGATAATATGCTTAAAGATGTTATGTCAGGTAGCAAAAACGTTGATATTCACGATGTTATGACAGCCATGGCTAAGTCGGAAATAAGTATTAACGTTGCGACTCAAATTACCGGAAAAGTAATTCAGGCATACGATAAAGTTATGCAAATTCAGGTATAATAACTAAAATTACAGACAAGGGAAAGCGTTAAGAAATAATAATTATAAAACGCTTGTAAGAGGGTAAAAAATGGATTTTGACAAAATATTAGAGAATAAACCTTTACTATATGGAGTAATTGGCGGTGTAGTATTGATACTTGCACTGATTGTAACTCTTAGTATTGTGGGTGGCTCTAAGAAATCTACAAATGGTACTGAGGTTACGGGACAACCTCTGCAAGCTGATGCCGATTTATTAACGACGGATAATGCAGGGAAAGCGATTGAAATTCAAGCTCTTCTTGCAAAATACGATATCGTTGTCAGCAGAAGGTTAGATGGTACAAAATCTATTCTTTATTTGAAAAAAGGAGATTGTAAAACAGGTAGAAAAGCTTGTTATACAAGTGACAGAGATACTGCTTTAATTCAAATTGTTCAAAGTGGTTTAATGGATCAAAATGTTGGTCTTGAAATTTTTGATAAAGGCGATTTTACATCGACTAAGGAAGATAAAAAAATTCGTCTATCTCGTGCTATTAACGGAGAATTGTCAAGATTAATTCGTAGAATAGACGGGGTTGATAATGCGTCTGTATTTATTTCAATTCCTGAACAAACAATGTTTACCTCTATGCAAAAACCTGTAACGGCAACCGTTCAGATTTCTCTTGCAAAAGATGCAACAAAATTGGATCAGTTGAAAGTTAAAGCTATTACCAACCTTCTTTTGGGCAGTGTTACTGGTTTGACGGCTGAAAACATTGCTATTACTGATACAAACGGAAATACTTATCACAGTATTATGGACGCGGAAGATGAAATGCTTCAACGTTTGGAAGAAAATGATAAGTATATGACGTCAAAAGTTAATCAACAGTTGGATAGGTTGATCGGGCAAGGGAATTATGTTGCGACAGTTAGCACATTCCTTCGACAAGCGCCTGTTGAAAAATTTACGATTGACTATGATCCGAATAGAAAAGCGTCTGTTAGCGAGCAATCATTCAGAGAAGGTTTAGGAGATCAGACAAGTGATTCAAATAAAAACACAAACGCTGTCAGTGTTTATCTTCCAAATGGTTTGCCAAACGGTGCTTCAAATTCAAATCAAAACAGAAATTATTCAAGAACAGCAACAGAAACTCAATATGGGGTTACAAAAACTCAGACAAATGAGTATATCAAACCTGGTGTTGTAGAAGATATTTCAATCGCCGTAACTCTTGATAAAAATGCACTTCCTGCAAATACAACTCCGGAAGAATTAAAAGAGTTAATTGCAAAAGCTGCAAGTCCAAAAGTTAGTGCAGATAATGTAACTATTGCGTTTTCGGATTCTACTGATCCTTATTTAGCCTCAGACAGACCGGCAAATTTGCCTAAACCTGACGAAACAGGCAACCCTTGGTGGCTTGCAATTGCTCTTAGTGCAATCGGTTTGATTATTGTATTTAAGGCAGTTTCTAACAAGGTTCAACAAGTTCAAGAGGCAAATCGTCGTGAAGTTGAAATGCTTAGACAAAGAACGGCTGAACAAGAACAACAACTGTCAGACATTAATCAACGTGCAGCTCAGTTGACAGAAAGACAATCGGAACTTGCACAAGGACTTGTTGAACAACAGCAAAGAGCTTCAATTCCGCAACAACAAGATCCGACTCAATTGTCTGATACATTATCAAATCTTTCGGCTCAATTATCAAATGCAGATGATGACGAAGCTGGCGAAAAGATTAAAAGCTGGATTGAGCAAGGGTAGTTTAGGTGGACAGTGAAACGTGAAATGTGAGACGTGAGAAGTCCGTTTCATTCGCTCCGCTCAGATAGAAAATATTAAAAAGAGAAGAAAGGATAAATTAGGTGAAAAGTTTGAGATAAAATGTTTGTAATTTATCGAACGAAGTGAGCGAAATGGTCTACTCACTTTTCACTTTTCACTTCTCACTTAAAATATGGCAATACAAGGATTTGATTACAAAGGGTTCGCCCAAAATTTAGCACAACAAGCGTTGGAACTTATTCCGCCTGATTTTAATGACAATCAGAAGAATTATGTTGCAAATACATTGCTGAATTTTGCAACAGTTGCTGGTCAAGCCCTGTATGAAGATGAGTCATTAGGTTTTAATCTTGATCAGGCTGTGATGATTACGCAAATCATTGCAGAATGGTCGTTCCATAAGTCGGTAGATTTGATTAGATCCGGAATTCCGCAACAGTATTGGGATCAGATTATGCAAAAAATTGCATACACGATTTTTGAAGTTGCGAAGAACGGATTTCATCAAAATATCCCGCAAGATCAATGTTTGCAATTGATAGAACATCACGTTAAAAAAACTTGGATTGATTGTATAGAAGAATTAAAGGATAAAAATCTGATTGATGAAGGCTTAAAAGAGCAAGCAGAAAATCAGTCTAATATAGATGCGATGATGCAACAACAAGTTGAAGCCGAGCAGCAAGCGCAAGCTGTTCAGCAGCAACAAGCTCCAATTCCACAGGGTGGGGGAATCCCGCAACAAAGTGGAGGAGTGCCAACAAGTACAATGGCTCCTCTTGGTGCAGATGCAAAGGTTTTAAAACTTGCTACTTTGGCAATGTTGTTTAGAAAAATGCGTCAGGAAAGAGTTCAAACAATTCTTAACAAATTCAACCCTAATGATGCGGATACAGTTATAAAGTTTATGGGAATGCCAGATTTGGAATCTAAGGTTGATCCAAATACGGCAATAAGATGTTTGCAAGAGATTAAGACAAATCTGCCGACTGCGGGTGCAAATGTTACGCCAAGTAAAGTTCTTGCAAAAATTCAAAATGTTTCGCAATATTTAGACAGATCTCAAATTGAACAAGTGTTAAGCCCTGAAAGACCGCGTGTGAAACGATTTGTGTTTAGTGCTCTGGAAGGAGATTATTACGAAATGCCACCAAAAGTTGCAAATATTATTGCCACACACCTTGAAGATAGTGTATAATAATATTAATCATGATTATAAAGAAAAAATCTAAGGTAGAAGAAAAGACTCCACAAACTCAATTACAAGAAAAGGTTGTTGAAAACGAGCCTGAAATCAAGGTTGATGAGGATACGATAGACCTTTTTAATCTTGATAATATAGACTTTAAACAGCGTCAGGAACGTCGTCGTGGTGATAGAAGAAGAGGGTTTCGAAGAATTGATGACAGAAACCTGATTTCTCGTGCAAGAGAAGAAGCTCAAAGTATTAAAGAAGCTGCGGCAAAAGAGGGTTATCAAGAAGGTTTGGAGCAAGCAAAAGACGATATTGCAGAGGTTCGTAATGCTATAACTTCGTTTTTGGGTGCAAAACAGGCTGTTTTTGATGCAATTTCTTCTGATATCTTAGAGATAAGTGTTGAAATCGCTCAAAAAATTATTAAGAAAGAATTGCAACAAGATCCAAATGCAATATTAGATAATATTTTGGCGGTTTTGAAAGGTTTGTCGAAAGACGAAACTAAAATTACATTGAGGGTAAATCCTGCTCAGGTATCCCTTTTGAAATCAGAGATTCCGAACATATTGTCAGAAGCCGGTTTAGATGCTAAAATTCTGATAGTACCGGACGAAACGATAATGGAAGGCGGTTGTGTTGTCACAACCAACAACGGTGTAATAGATGCAACAATTGAAACCCAATTGGCAGTAATAAGTGAGGCTTTGAGAGAAATTTAATGGCACAAGAACAAGCCCAACAACAAGGCGGCGGAGGAACAAATTTAAGTGAAATCTTTATGGCAATATTCGTACTATTGCTTATTGTTCTGTTGCTTTGCGAATTGCCAAACTGGATTATTAATATTTGTATCTGTTTGAATATTACGCTTGGCGTCGTTTTGCTGATGATTTCTTTGTATGTAAAGAAAACCCTAGAACTTGCTTCTTTCCCGTCAATTATTCTTATCGGAACGATGTTCAGACTTGTTCTTTCTATCGCTTCTACGAGGTTGATTTTGTCAAAAGGTGAGGCGGGTGAAGTTATTCACGCATTCGGTACATTCGTTACCGGTGGTAATATGATTGTTGGTGGTGTAATCTTCCTTATCATTACGGTTGTTCAGTTCATGGTAATTACAAAAGGTGCTGAACGTATCGCCGAAGTTGCTGCCAGATTTGCCTTAGATGCTATGCCAGGTAAACAAATGACTATTGACGCGGACTTTAACGCCGGTTTGATTTCGCCGGAAGAGGCAACGAAAAAACGTGAAGACTTGCAAAGAGAATCAAACCTTTTTGGTAGTATGGACGGTGCCATGAAGTTCGTAAAAGGGGATACGATTGCCGGTATTATTATCGTTTTGATTAACATTATCGGTGGGTTGTGTATCGGTTGTATTATGAACCAAATGCCTGTTGCAGATGCTGTTTCCAAATATACAATCTTGACAATCGGTGATGGTTTGGCATCTCAGTTACCTTCTCTTTTGATGTCAATTGCAGCCGGTGTATTTATGACTCGTTCTTCTGCTGCAAACTCCTTAGGTACAGATGTTACGGCACAAATTGTCAGCAAACCGAATGCTCTTTTCTTGGCTGCAAGTTTCTTGATATTATTAGCATTAACTGGACACTGGACAGGGTTGCCTTGGTTGCCGTTTACGTTATTTGCTGTCGGATTGTTTGTTGCAGGGTTCTCTACTTTGATTAACGCTGACGTTCAATCACAATTGGGACAATTAGAAAATGTTCGTCAAAACATGCAAGATTTGGTAAACCCAAACCGTATGTACGAGCGTTTGGGTGTTGATGTTTTAAGCTTGCAAGTTGGTTCTAACTTGCTTGTAATTGCCGATCCGGATCAGGAAGGTCAATTGCTTGCAAAAATTGCTGCTTTACGTCAGAGAGTTACAGATGAATTAGGTTATATTTTACCGAACATAAGAATTATGGATTCATCTGCACTTGATGCAAATGAATATATGATTTCTATTCGTGGAAACACTGTTGCAACAGGGTACGTTTACCCTGGGAAATTGATGGTAATTGCGGATCAGTGGGACGCTATGAAAAAAGATGTTCCGCAAGATGCGATTATCGGTATTGATCCGACTTATCAGACTCAGGCTTATTGGATTTCGCCGGAAGATGCAAAAACTGCTCGTTCTGTTACTGCCGTTGATTCAACAGACGTTATTGTTACACACTTGCAAGAATGTGTAAGAAAACACGTTGATGAGGTTATGACAAAAACTGACGTGCTTAAACTTATGGAACTTGTTCGCTCGCAAGACCCTACGTTGGTTAACGACCTTGTTCCGACAATTATTTCTACAAGTGATTTGAGAAAAATATTTGTAAACCTTATCAGAGAGAAGGTTTCAATCAAAGATATTATCTTTGTATTTGAAAGACTTTGCGACTACGCAAGATTTTCAAAAGAACCTGATATCCTATCAGAACGTTTGAGAGCAGCATTGGGACGTCAGATATGCCTTGCAAATGTTGGTGATGACAAGGTTTTGTATGCGTTGACACTTTCTCCTGAGTGGGAAAAAATCCTTGATGACAGTTGCCAAAGAACTGAGCTTGGTACAATGTTCTTGCTTAATCCGATGCAGGTGCAAGAGTTGATTGAAACTACTGCTACGACCTTGATGAGAGCACATCAGGCATGCGGGCAACAGCCTGTAATCTTGTGTTCGCCAAGAATTAGATTGCCGCTTTATCAGCTTTTGGAACGCCATATTCCGACTATTGTTGTAATTTCTTATTCAGAATTGATCACGGATATTAAAGTTGAGGCAATTGATAGTATTGGTGAGGCTTACGCTGAGTAGGTTTAATAGCGTTTGAGGCTTTAATATGAAAAAGTTGATATTATTTTTAATTTCAGTTTATCAAAAAATTTCAAAGCATACGCCGGCGGTGTGTAGGTTTTATCCGACGTGTTCTGAATATACAAGGCAAGCGATTGTGAAATATGGGGTTTTGAAAGGCGGTTGGCTCGGGGTAAAACGAATTTGCAGATGCCACCCGGGAAACGACGGGGGTTACGATCCGGTGCCATAGTTTATGGGTTTATTGTCTTTAAAATTTTGAAAAGTTCTGTATTTATACTATAATAAATCCAGAATAAGGAGAGAATAATGTTAGAATATTTCATCGGATCATATATCGTAACGGCAGTTGGCTTGATTGGCGCTTATTTATGGGGCGAACACGTTCACAGCGGAACAGGGCTTGCGTGCGTTTTCATCGCTCTTGTATTGGGAATTCTTGAAATCAGTTTGTCGTTTGATAACGCGGTTGTCAATGCTATGAAACTTGAAAAAATGTCACACAAATGGCGAATGAGATTTTTGACTTGGGGCATTATTATTGCTGTATTTGGTATGAGATTTTTATTCCCAATTCTTGTTGTTTCAATTTTTGCAAAGTTAAGTATGTTGGAAGTCGCAAATATTGCGCTTACAAATGCTGATAAATATGCTTATTACTTGCACCAAACTCACGCGCCTATCGTGACTTTTGGCGGAATGTTTTTGGTAATGTTATTCTTGAATTACTTCTTTGATCACCAAAAAGATGTTCATTGGATTAAATGGATTGAAGCCCCGTTGTCACATCTTGATCATATCAAGGGAATTGAAATTGTAATTTCTTTATTTATGCTTTTAGCGACTCAAAATTTCGTGCCGGCAGAACAAAAAGTTCATGTAATGATTGCAGGAATTTCAGGTATAATAACATATTTGATGATTGATGGTTTTACTCATTATCTAGAAAGACACGAGGAAATGCGACTTGCAAAATGTGCAACTGGTGCGGTTGGTTGTACTGGTTTGGTAAGCTTTTTGTATCTTGAATTGATTGATGCTTCATTCTCTCTTGACGGGGTTTTGGGAGCATTTGCGTTAAGTAAAGATATTATCATTATTTCAATCGGGCTTGCAATCGGAGCTATGTTTGTTCGTTCGTTGACGATTATGCTTGTTGAGAAAAAGACTTTAAAACAGTTTTTGTACCTTGAACATGGTGCACACTGGGCAATCGGTGCTTTGGCTTGTTTAATGCTTGTGTCTACTGTCAAGGAAATTCCGGAAATCGTAACAGGTGGAATTGGGCTAGGCTTTATTTTAGCGGCACTTGCTTCTTCTATTTTGCACAATAAAAAACAAGAAAGACTTTTGGCAGAAGAAAAATTAGAAGGACAAACGGAAGAAAATGCTTAAACTTCCTCAAATAACATTCGTTGTAACGTCTTACAATTACGAAAAATATATTTTGAAAACGCTTGAAAGCATTAAAAATCAAAGCTATAAAGACTTTGAAATTATTGTAGTTGACGATTGTTCTAGTGATAATTCGTGCGAGGTTGTTGAAAATTTTATTGCCGAAAATCAAGACCTTAAAATTACTCTAATCAGACAGGAACGCAATCAGGGACAGCTCGCTGCGATGTTTAGAGGCTTGAAAGTCGCTCAGGGAGAGTTCGTTTGCTTTGTGGACAGTGATGATGTTTTATTGACAGATTATGCAAAAGTGCATTTGAGCGTGCATCTTGAAACATCTGTTGCGTTTACGTCTTGCAAAATTGTGGAAATTGGCGAAAATGACGAAGTTCATACATTGAATTCAATTTCTTCTCCGAAATTTAAGTCGACTGAAAAATTGGTACGCTTAAAAAATGATATTGCAGGAATTGACGAACTTTTCGGAGATGTAGAATATAAAGTTTTAAAAAACAAGTGTTTTGGTGGTTGGTATTGGGCGCCAAATAGCTCTGCAATGTTCAGAAAGTCGGCAATAGAGATGCTTTTGGATTATAAAAGAGTTGAGGAATGGAAGATTTGTCCTGATAAATTTGTGTTTAATTTCGCACAACTTATTGGTGGGTCTGCGCTAATAAATATGCCACTTGTTGGTTATAGAAGGCATTCCGCAAATGCCGGAAACTGTACGCTAGTGACGGGTGACAAGAGGTTGCATAGCGATTATATAACCAAAATTAATATTAAAAATAACCTTAAAATCAGACCCGAAACCATAAGTTTTTTGTGGCAAGAACGCAAAAAATTGGGGTGGAGAACATTTTTAAGATTGTGTTTGAAGGTGATTTAGCTAACGAGTTATTGCTCATTCCGCTATCGTGGCAATTTGACTTCGTGATTTTATAGTAATTGCAACGCCCCTAGTTATCTGCCTTATCCACTTCTAAAAACCTAGCTGTCTCGCTTCCTAGCTGCTTAGCTGCATTTGATACAGACTTCGCATCTTTGCATCTGGTAGCTAATAACTTTTTAATAAATCCTTTATTCGGGTAGTTACAAAATTCAAAAATTGTGCTAATATATTGTTGGAAATAAAATAAGAGGAAAGCTATTTATGAATAAAATAAAAAATTGGTTGTTAATATTGGCGGTTGCTGTTGGAATTAGTGCGTATTCAGGAAGCGCAATTATGGCATATACAGCAGCTCCTATTGCGACTCAGCAACAACAGCAGACTCCGGGTTATATGTCTGTAAACCCTGTTGATGTCGTTAATCGTCCAAATTTTTATTTGAATAAAAATATTAAAATCAGAGCGAAATTCGACAAGTTTTCAACTCTTGGACTTGATTACAAGCCTGCAATGAGAAGTTCTGAAAAATATATTTCATTTTTAATTCAAAGACCTGATGTGCAAAGCCACAATATTCCTTTGTCTGAGATGAAAATATTTATTTCAAGAACCGAGGCAGAAAAACATATTGACTTGAATTCAGGTGATATCGTAGAATTTACTGGACGAGTTTTTTCAACCGCATTGGGCGATCCTTGGGTTGATGTAAATAATTTCACTGTAATTAGTACAAAACCAAAAGATGAAAACAAATAAAAGATTTATACTACGGAGTTAAGAAATGGGCAATAAGAAAAACGAAGTATTTTTAACAATCCATGGACATTTTTATCAACCACCGAGAGAAAATCCATGGCTTGAAGCGATAGAATTACAAGATAGTGCTTTGCCTTTCCACGATTGGAATGAGCGAATTTGCAAAGAATGTTATAATCCGAATTCTGTTTCCAAAATTGTTGATAATAGAAACAGAATTTTGGACGTTGTAAACAATTATGAGCACATGAGTTTTAACTTTGGCCCGACTTTGCTTTCTTGGCTGGAACACTTCGCTCCTCTGACTTACGAAAGAATTATTAAAGCGGATATTGAAAGTGTTGCTGAACATTCAGGACATGGGAATGCTATGGCGCAGGTTTACAATCACATAATTATGCCTTTGGCGAACGAAAATGATAAGCGTACTCAAATTCTTTGGGGAATTCGAGATTTTACTTACCGTTTTGGCAGAAAACCTGAGGGCATGTGGCTTGCAGAAACTGCTGTTGATGATGAAACGCTTCGACTTTTAGAAGAAAATGGGATTAAATTTACTGTTCTTTCCCCTTATCAAGCACTTAAATTCAGAAAAAAGAGTGATAAAGATTGGCAAGATGTCAGCTGGGGAAATATTGATCCTGCACGCTCTTACAGGTATTATATAAAATCTGCACCCGGAAAATTTATTGATTTATTTTTCTATGATGGTGCAATTTCTCGTTCTGTCGCATTTGACGAACTTTTGAAGGACGGAAATAAGTTTATCAAAAGGCTTAAAGAAGGAATTTCTGATTGCAGAGATTACCCACAGCTTGTAAATATCGCAACTGATGGTGAAAGTTACGGGCATCATACAAAATTTGGTGATATGGCGCTTTCTTATGTCTTGAAAATTAAGGCGAAAGACGAAGGTTTTACGATTACTAACTATGCTGAATATTTGGACAAATACCGTAGCGATTGCGAAGTTGATATTAAGCAAGCATCAAGTTGGAGCTGTTTCCACGGTGTTGGTAGGTGGAAAGAAGATTGTGGCTGTTCAACAGGTGGACACCCGGGTTGGAATCAGAAATGGAGAAAGCCTTTAAGAAACGCTCTTGACTACTTGCGTGATGAATTGATTGGCGTTTTTGAAAAAGAATGTCAGAAATATTTTGATGACTGTTGGAAAGTTCGAAATGAGTACATTAACGTTATTTTAGACAGAAGTGAAATGAATGTTAAAAAATTTCAACATGAAAATTTCAAGTCTGACTTGTCTGATGAAGATAAAGTCCGTGCTATGGAATTGTTGGAAATTCAACGTCAAACACTTTTGATGTACACAAGTTGCGGTTGGTTCTTCTCTGAAATTTCAGGGATTGAAACCGTTCAAATTATGAAGTATGCAGCGCGCGCAATGCAGCTTGCAGCAAGGTTTACAGATAAAAATCTTGAAGAGAATTTCTTAAATATTTTGTCCGAGGCAAAAAGTAATATTCCGGATTTTGGAACGGGTAAAGATATTTTTGAAAAATTTGTTAAACCGTCAATTATTACGCCTAAACAAATTGCGTGTTTATGGGCTATTTCATCATTGTATGAAGACTTTGAAGACGAAGAAGATGTTTATTGCTACACAATCAACAGACTTGCTTATAAAAGGGTGCAAAAAGGCTCTGCGACTTTTGTTATTGCACATATTGAAATCCAATCAAGGATTACAATGCAAAAATCCAACCTTATGCTTGCTCTAATGCAATATGCAGGCGGAGATTTCCACTGTGCAATCAAAGAATATTCAGACGATGCCGAATATAATAAGATTAAATCAGAGTTGATAAAAACGTTTACAGCAAACACTCTAACCGAAATTATCAGAGCTCTTGATGAGTATTTTGGCAAAGAATATTTTACTTTGAAAGATATATTTATTGAAGAAAGACGTAAAATCCTTCAAATTCTGTTGAAAGGTAAGTTGGAAAAATTCTCTCAAACATACCAAGATATGTATGATGATGGTAAAGGTTCTATTTATCATTTGCAAGGTTTGGGATTGAAAATTCCTGATGAATTCAAAATCTCTGCATCTTATGCGTTAAGTCATAGATTTAATGATATTGTGGTGCATTCGACAGGTTTTATGGACGAGGATATTATTCAACAAGCGATTGACATAAACTCGGAAGCTAAAAAAATTGATATTCAGTTGGACAAAACGCCTTCTAACAAGGTTTTTGGCAAGAAAATTCTTCAAAATATCAATAGACTTGTTCATAGTTTTGAAATTCAACAAGCTGATGTCGTATTGGAACTCTTTGAAAATATTCGAAAACTTGAACTTCAAGTTGATATTGCAGAAGCTCAAAATATTTATTTTGCCAAGATTTACCATAAAATCGGCGATATAATTGATTCAGATGCTTTCAAAACAAAGAGAAATTCAATAAAGCATTTTGTTGAAATGCTGCTTGAAATCGGTGAGAACTTGAATATTAATACGGAATTTTATAGAAAGAAATTGGATAAAGCATTGTTACAATAAGTTTTACCAGTTTTCGGAACCATATTTTTTATAAAGATCAATAGATTTTTGGATTTTTTGTTCTACAAGGCTGATTTTTTTTAGAACATCTTCATTTGTTGTTTTAAGGCGAAGAATTTTTAAGTCTAATAATTCTTCTTTTTCAAGACGAATTTTTTTCTTAATTTCTTCTCTTTGCCAGAAAAGCCAGCCTTCAAATCCGCACCCCGGCGGAACGATTGCCCAAGGGGTTGATGGACAGTGCTTGCACAGGTCTAAACGGGATTCGTAACGAGTGCATAAATTGTCTTTGCCTAAATATTTACACCCATAAAAAGTCAAATTTGCTTCATTATATTTCCCGTCTTCCTTCTGATGCTTAATAATGTTTTCAACGACTTCCTGTTCAACTTTTCGAGCTTCTTCAATTGATTTATATGGTACGAAAATTGAAAGGAAATCAATTGCTCCTTTGTCACCTTCTGCTGCAAGTCTTTTTAACTCCTCATATGGTGTGGAAGTCGTAACAATACGGCAACATTTACCACACATGTGACAAAGATGTTGAGGACGCTTTGCTAAATAGTTTTCTTCATAACTGCCCATAGATAAATTATATTCCTAACAACAAAAATAAAAATATTTCTGTTACATTTCTTAAAAAACACGCAATATTTTATTACATAAAGACTTTATATAGGTAAGGTAGTAGTAAAAGGTCGTTTTATATGCAAAATTCAATGGGACAACAAAGCATTCAACAATCAATTGTGCAGTCGCCGCAAGTTTACGCACAGCCGCAACAGCCGGCTCAGGCGCAAATGCAACAACCGCCACAAGCTCAACCACAAGCACAGGCACAACCGGTGTCTCCTCAACAGGTACAGCCTCAACAGGTACAAGCGCCTCAATATCAAACAGCACCAATGGCCCAGCCTCAACAAAATCAAAATGTTCAAGTGCCGAATTATTCCGGAGTAAATATTCAGATTTTTAATCCGTCTGTTACTCCTCCGGGGGCGACAGCGCCTGTTTATAATGTAAATGCTCCAAATTATGGACAAAATCCGGGTTGTTATCCTTCAAGTTATTACACAAATAATTATAATAATGGTGCTCAAAACGGAGCTAATTCAACATCAAATACAACTGACAAGAAAACAGAAAAGCGAGAAATTGTTCAGTTAACAGATGATTATATAAGAAACCTTGAAAATTATTTGAACAGTCAGGATAAAGAAGTTCGAATGATGGGGGCAAAAGAAGTTTTAGCAAGGTTGGAGGAAGATAATTCCAGAAAAGATGACAAGGCTCTTAATGCATTGATTAATAAGATGTTGCAAGACCCTTCTACTCCAATCAGAGCGATGGCTTTGTCTGCACTTGATTCAAGAATTGTAACAGGAGATGATTTTACTGTTAATGTATTAAAACAAATGCAAAATTCAAATACCGGTTATGGGCAAGATTCAATGCAAGCAACAAATGTCCTTTTGAAAATGTCAGGGCAAAAGGTCGAAAAGGAGTTTGAAGTAAAAGATTCTGACAAAAAGAAAACAGAAACCAAAAAGTCAGAAAAGACTGAAACTACAGAAAAATAGGTGAAAAATGAGTTTAACTACGACATTCTCATCAGTAAAAAATAATTTTACGAAATATTTAGCTAAAGGCGTTGGTGTAGCAGCTTTGGGAATTATTGCTTATGATTCTCATGTTGTGGGAAAGCTTCAATCAGATGTTTATTCAAAAAATCGGGACGCAGATGCTTGTATGGAAACATTCAGCAATACTCAATACTTAACAAGTCCTAGTACAACTATGTCAAAGTTGAAAAAAGGTGTATTTAATTTTGAGGTAGAAAGCAATGCTCGTCATTTTGTAAACTCTGCAATCGGTTATTTTAAAGGTTTCGGCTCAATGCTTGTGGATAATGTTGTTCCTCTTGGGTTGGGGCTTGGTGCCTTGTTTGGAAAAGGTAAATGGGCAAAAGGCTCAGCAATCGGACTTGGAATTTTCGCTGGTGTTAAACTGTTTAAAGATGTCTTGGGTTTTGGACATTACAATGATTTGAACAGAAAATATTAAATTGCTAGCAAAGTTTGTTTTAGTGGCTTTTTATGACAAGTGATTTTTTGCAGTTAAAAAAGTGTAATAAAAATTAATACAATTAAAGTTGGTAGTCATAATTATTTGCTAAACGAAATTGTGAATATTGATTTATTTAAACCTATTAGTTGCTTTGTCCTGCACGATAGCCGCAAGCAGAATAAATTATCGGTAAAAAGCGTCCGATGTTTAATTTTTCTATCATAGGAAATTTGGCTATTGCGAGAGCTCCAAGCCCGTCATCAATATTTGCCAACGCATCTTTAAATGTAAGTTTTCTATCAGGATATTTGTCTTTGGGATCTGTTATCACGTTTGATAATGCAGCAGCACCGTACATTCCTACAAGAAGTCCGCCGATTACTGATAATATTTTACTTTTTTTATTGTTATATTTCTCGCTGTTTTCGCAGAGGCTAATTACTCCTCCGACAATCCAAGTTGGAATAGAAGCGTTCATAAATTGAAAAAGACCTTCTTTAAGTCTGTTTTTTTGAACATTTTTATCTTCGGCAATCATTCCTGCTCCGACTCCACCGACAATTGAACCGGCGGAAACTCCTATCATATCCCACATTCCGTACTTCAATTTCAGAGGGTTTTTTACATTTTGTTTTTTCATCATTATTAGCATTGGTATAGCAGTTCCGACGACAGACCCGATAAAGGCTTTGGTTTTATCTGCCGTAGAAATATCTCTGCTGTATGTTCTAACACGACGTTTTGCCACTGATTTGTTGTTGAAATCTGTTCCAAAACTTTGTTTATATCCGGTATTTGCTAAAATGGTATTCATTGGTTTAATTATAAATGAAACCAATAGTAATTAAATTATTATTTAAGATATGTTACAAGCATAATAATAAATGATATATTAATGTTCTTATTTTTTCTCAAAAATCATAACATATTCGTGTTTAAAGATAAAAAATCCACCTGCTAACGCTCTATAACGCCACAAGTTTGCGGTTTTGCCTTTCGCGCGTTCGTTGCCCTGAATATCTTTTACGATAATCCCTTTTAATTTAAATCCCAATGCCATCATACGCGCCATACATTCAAACCCGAGTGGTTGAACTTCTGAATTTTTATAGCTGTCACCAATAATTAATGCTGCAAAACGACCTTTTTCAAGCATATCATAGCCGTTTTTTGCAACTTTTGCAAACAAATCGTAAAATTCTTCTGTTGTGTCGCAATTAGACAAATCTTCTTTTTTATCAGAAAACTTGATAATATCATCATAAGGTGGGTGAAGAATTAAGAACTGAGCCTTTTCTTCTCTCATAATATCTAAACTTGCTTGAATTTTTTCCTTAGCTTCTTCTGACGCAGAATCTGCACAAATAATACGAACATCGGTTACAAGTTGTTTTGGAGTAAATTTTTGAGAAACGCTTTCGGCAAGTTCGTCTTTCAACTCAACGCCAATGCAGCGTCTGCCCATATTAATTGCCTCGATACCGGAAGTTCCTGAACCGAAGAACAGGTCAAGCACAACGTCATTTTTCTTTGTAAATCTTTCGTATAATTGTTGTGCAATTTGAGGGATATAGTTTCCGTGGTATTCGTTAGAGTGCCCGCCTTCTTTTAGTCTTGTCGGGAATTCCCACAATGTATCAGTTTTTACGTGATCGTAAGCTCTCCAATTGTTTAAGTCAATATCGCTGTAACGAGTGGTTTTGACAGGTTTTACAACCTGCAAATCTGCTTTTTTCGACGGTTTTAATTTTGTATTTGTTCTAACTCTTGCCAAGTCCTTAATCTCCCTATCTTAAATATTCCTAGCCGCCTAACTTCTTAGCTGCCTAGCTGCTTAACGTCCTAGAGCTTAACAGCCCTATCAACTTATCGCCCTACTATCGTATAAAAATGTTTCAAATTTGTAATCAAACATTTAGATGAATTTGTGTTTGATGTAGATTGAGAATTAGATTGAGGGATTGAATTTATGGTGAGGATACAACAACTTTCAAAACACTTAATAAATCAGATTGCGGCGGGCGAAGTTATTGAGCGTCCGGCATCTGTCGTAAAAGAGCTTGTCGAGAATTCTGTTGATGCAGGCTCTACAAAAATTAGCGTTGAAATCAACAACGACTGCCGTGATATCAGGGTTGCAGATAACGGCTGTGGAATTCACCCTGACGACATAATGCTTGCGTTTTCCAAACACGCCACAAGCAAAATTCGAACTGACGAGGATTTGTTTGATATTCATACACTTGGATTTCGTGGAGAGGCTTTATCAAGTATAATTTCAATCTCAAGATTGACTTGTACGACAAGAACCGTCGATTTTGATACAGGTACAAAAGTCAAATGTGAAAATTCGGAAGTAAAACAGACTGAAACGGGTTGCGCAGTCGGCACAATTATGGATATAAAAGATTTGTTTTATAACCTTCCGGCGCGTTTGAAGTTTTTGAAAAGTTCAAACACAGAATTTTCATATATCCAAGAACTTGTTCAAGCTATTGCCCTTGCGCACCCTGAATGTTCAATAGAATTAAAGAAAAACGGCAAAACCACCTTAAAAACATCTGGGCAAAACAATCTTTTGCAGACAGTCAAAGAAGTTTATTCCTCTGATATAATTTCTTGCCTCAAAGAAGTCTTGAAAACAGATCAATTATCTGGCTTGAAAATCAGCGGATACGTAAGTACGCCTGATTACACCCGTTCAAGTAAAAAAGGTTATCACATCTACATCAACGGCAGAACAGTTAAATGTCCTGTTTTTCAAAAAGCTATTGACACGGCGTATAAAAGTCTTATCGCAAGCGGAAAATATCCGTTTGTAATCCTTAATCTTGAAATTCCACCGTCTGATGTCGATGTAAACGTTCACCCGACCAAAAAAGAGGTTCGGTACAAAAACACAAATCAGGTTTTCAATTTTATTTTTTCATCTGTTCAAGCAGGATTGATGAACTATGTGGAACGCCAAGGAGCAACGCCATTTCAAACTCCACAGTATGCACAAAATTTCCAAAACCAGAATTTCCCGCAACCGCAAAATCAAAGTAATGTAGTTGATTTTGTGCAACCAAAACTCGAAAGTTCGGGTGATATATATTTGGATAAAAAAGACGATACAATCTATGTTTCAGACCGCTTGATGGAAGAAGAAGAGGCTAAACACTCTCAGCCACAGGAAGAAGAAATCTCGCAACGTCAGTTTTTTGTTCCTGTTGAAAAGGAAACTGAGCCGGAAGAAAACATTGTCGGACAGTATCGAAACACTTATATTTTGGTGGAAAAAGAAGATGGGCTTGAAATTATCGACCAGCACATTGCAGAAGAACGTTATATTTACGAAAAACTTATGGCGGAGAAAAATATTGTTTCTCAAATGCTGTTTGTGTCTGATGTGGTACCGGTTTCTAGTACTGAGGCAGAGTTAATCAAGGAAAATATCGATAAGTTTGAAAAATTTGGCTATGGCATAGAATTTTTGAAAGAAAACGAGTTGATTTTCAGGAAAGTTCCGCAAATGATTGCTAAAGTAAACCCAAAAGAAATTTTAGCGGATATTTTGGCAAATATTGATGGAAATATCGACAGACTTGAAGAGCATATTTTGATTACAACAGCTTGCAAAGCCTCTGTAAAAGCAGGACAAAAACTTTCTACTTGGCAAATGCAAGAGATTGTAAAAAAATGGCGTACTACAAAAATGCCATACACGTGTCCGCACGGACGACCTGTTGTAAAATTCTTCCCGCACAAAGAAATCGCCGGATTTTTCCAGAGAAATATGTGATTTTTTTTCTGTAATTAGTGATATTTATGAAATTATTCGTAAAATGATTTTCGTGCTAAAATATATTTATGAATACTGACGTTATTGCATCAAAATTTTTAGGCAAAAAAGTTGCAGGAAGCGAAAATTATGATCCTTCACTTTTGGTTGCCATTCCGAAAGAAGAAAACAGAAAACAATATGACTTGAACAGTCAAGACCTTCCGTTCATTGGCTGGGATATTTGGCACGCTTACGAATTTTCATCAATGAGCGAAAACGGAGTGCCTGTTACAAGACTTTTGAAGTTGAAATATTCTTCAAATAGCGATTTTCTGGTTGAGTCAAAATCTCTAAAATTATACCTAAATTCTTTTAATATGAGCAGGTTTGGTTCTTCCATAAAAGATTGTCTTGAAATATGCAAAAATAAAATTGAAAATGATTTGTCTGAACGACTTCATACCAAAGTTGAAGCTTATTTTATCGACAATAATGCACCTAAAATCAATATTTTCGAGAACTTTCAAAACATTATGCAGTTTGTCGATGAAAAAGAGTTGAAAATCGACAAATTTAAAGAAGCTCCGGAAGTTTTGACAGTCGAGCAAACAAATGAAACGAAGGAATATTTTTTAACTTTTGATTCGCTTCGTTCAAATTGTAGGGTCACTCACCAACCGGATTTTGGCGATTTGTATTTGTATTACAAATCGAAAAAGCACATAGAAGAAGAAAATCTTGTAAAATACCTAACATCATTCCGTTCAGAATATCATTTTCATGAAGAGTGTTGTGAAATGATTTTCAAAAGGCTATATGATTTGTTAGACGAAGGCGATGAACTTTTTGTTTGTGCATTATACACAAGACGTGGCGGAATAGACATTTGCCCTTCTCGTTGGAGCAAAAATTGCACTCCGGAATGGGTTTCAGCATTAAATGATGTTACAAAATTTGCACGAGGAACAATTAAGCAATAATGGATAACAAAAAACGTGGAAATGCCGGTGAGGACTTAGCTTGTCGGTTATTAGAGCGTAATGGCTATAAGATTTTAGAGCGAAACAAACATTATTCCAGATTTTGCGAAATTGATATTATCGCGCAATACAAAAAGACTGTCGTTTTTGTTGAGGTAAAAACGCGTTCCACAGCAGCTTTTGGTACTCCGGCAGAAGCAATTACAAAAACGAAATTTGAACATATAAAGCAGGGAGTTCAATATTATTTGGCGGAACACAAAGTCAAAGATTTTCGAATTGACGTAATCGGAATTACCCTAAAACCTGAGATTAAAATTGAACATTTGAAAAATGTTTATTTGTAGGAGTATAACAGAAAAATAGTAATAGACTCAAATAGCGAGAAATTACATACCCAATTAGCGAATATTTTGTTTATTGTATAATTGACTTATGGAAAAATCTTTGTACCAGATTTTCAAAACGTTTTTTAAAGTTGGCACTTTGCTACTAGGCGGTGGCTATGTAATTTTGCCACTTTTGCAATCTGAACTTGTTGACAAAAAGCATTGGATTGACGACGACACATTGTGCGAATATTACGCACTAAGTCAAAGTGTTCCTGGAATTATTGCTGCAAACACTGCAATGTTTACGGGTTACAAACTCAGAGGAACGGCAGGGGCTTTTACGGCGACAATAGGTCTTGTTTTGCCGGCATTTGTTTCTATAATCATAATTGCAAGAATTTTGGAACAAGTTGTAAAAATGCAATTTGTCCAAAGCATCTTTTGGGGTGTCGGTATTGCGGTTATGATTTTGATTTATCTTGCGGTAAAAGAAATGTGGCGAAAAAGCGTCGTAGACAAGTTTTCGTGCGGAATGTTTTTTCTTACATTTATCTTGTCAGGTGTTTTTAAGGCTCCGCCAGCAGGGCTTATAATCCTTTCTATTTTTATCGGCTTGTGGTTGCAAGTTCAGAGAAACATTGAATATGGAGGCAAAAAATAATGCTGATATATTTAAAATTATTTTTAGAATTTTTCCATATCGGACTTTTTTCTTATGGCGGCGGATATGCAACATTGCCGTTTTTGTACCACATAGCAGATGTTCAAAAATGGTACACTACAAAGCAATTAGCCGATATGATTGCCGTATCATCAATCACTCCGGGGCCAATCGGAGTAAATGTTGCAACTTTTGCAGGATTTACAACCGGCGGAATTGCGGGGGCGTTTGTTGCAACAACTGCCGTAATGCTTCCGTCTTTAATCCTGATAATCATAATTTCCAAGCTTTTGGACAAATTTAGAGAAAATAAATACGTTCAATCTGTGATTTACACTCTAAAACCTGCCGGTTGCGGACTTTTGGCAGCAGTTGGGGTTGATATGTTTATTAATAATATTAATTTGTGGGGAATGTTTTTGTTAATCGGGCTTTTCATTGCAAGTATCAGAGAAAAACGTGATCCTCTGTTTTATATTGCAATATCAGCATTTGTCGGGCTTGTTGCCGGATTTTTTAATTTGACAGGAAATTAGACATTCTGTATTGCAAGGCTTGCATAAGGTGGATTTGCTTGATATTTTCAGAATTATCCAAATCCGCAATTGTACGGGCAAGCTTGAGAATTCTATCGTAACGTCTGCCTGAAAGCTGATATTTAACAATCGCAGTTTTCAGCAAAGCTGCCGATTGTGCATCAATTTGGCAATATTTTTTAATAAGTTTTGAGGTTAATTCTGAATTCGTCAAAATTCCATCGTTTTTGTAGCGTTCTGCCTGAATTTTTCGAGCTTTTATAACTCGTTTTCGAATGTCTGCCGAAGATTCAGTCGCCGGTTCTATATTCAATAACTCATCTGACGTTAGACGAGGAACTTCCACTTGCAAATCAATTCTATCAAGCAACGGGCCTGAAAGTCTTGATTGATAACGACTTATCTGAAATTCAGAACACGTACATTGTTTTTGTTTGTCGCCCAAATATCCGCAAGGACAAGGATTCATCGCACCCAAAAGCATAAATTTTGCAGGGTATTTTATTGAATGCTTCGCTCTTGAAATAACTATTTCACCATCTTCAAGCGGTTGTCTGAGAACTTCCAAAACATTTCTCGGAAATTCAACCATTTCGTCCAAAAACAAAACTCCACGATGAGCAAGCGTAATCTCCCCTGGTTTTGGAACTGTTCCGCCGCCAATAATTCCGTTTGCAGAAGCTGTGTGGTGAACTGCACGAAACGGACGTTTTGTCATAAGCGGTTCATCTGGCGACAAAAGCCCTGAGATACTGTAAATTTTTGTCAATTCAAGTGCTTCTTGAAGTTCCAATGGTGGCAAAATTGATGCAAAACACTTTGCCATAAGAGTTTTCCCAGAACCGGGAGAGCCAATCATAAGCATATTATGTCCACCACCGGCTGCAATTTCCAGTGCTTTTTTCGCTTTTTGTTGCCCTTTTACATCTTTAAAATCATAGATATAATCTTGCTTTGCGCCTTCTTCCAAATAGTTTTGGATATCAATTATAGTCGGTGTGATTTTTGAATCCGCAAAATGATTTACGACGTCACAAAGGCAATTTACCCCGAAAATATTGATATCACCTGCAAGAGCAGCTTCTGATGCGTTAATTTTTGGCACAAAAACATTTTTTATGCCGTGTTCTTTCAAACCTAAAATCAAAGGCAAAACACCGGTTACACCTCGCAAAGAACCGTCGAGAGAAAGTTCTCCGATAAACGCAAAATCTTTGAGTTTTTCTTCCGCCAAAACCTCTTCTTCAACAAGCAATCCGACAGCAATCGGGAGGTCAAAAATTGAGCCTTCTTTTTTCAAATCCGCCGGCGCAAGATTGATTACCACCTTTTTTGCAGGGAATGTAAAGCCGGAATTTTTAATTGCAGAGCGAACTCTGTCACGTGCTTCATTTATCGCTGTATCAGGCAAGCCAACAATTGAAAATGAAGGAATTCCGTTCAAAACGTCAGTTTCCACCGACACATTGTATGCATCAAGCCCTATTACGGTTGCAGTTGTAACTTTATTTACCATAGGCTTATAATACTACAAAAAATCTTTTTGTTATATAATTTGTTTATGAACATATTAGCAATAAATTTTGGCGGAATTGGTGACGAAATATTTTTTCTCCCAACACTTATATCATTAAAAAAAGAATTTCCAAATTCAAAAATAACACTTGCACTTGAACCAAGAAGCAAGAGTGTAAAGGATTTGACAGATATTATTGACGACTTGTTTTTGATTGATGTCAAAGGCAAAAACAAGTATGCAGAACTTTTGAAACTTGTATTTTTAGCACGAAAAGGTCACTTTGACATGGTGATTTCATCTGGCGGAAATAAGTTGATTAGTATCTTATTGGCACTTATGGGAATAAAAAAGCGCTATGGGTATGATACAGGAAAGTTGAGCCAAATTTTGTTGACAAAAGCTGTTCCTCTGAACAAAAAACAATATGCTTGCGCGATGTACCACGACTTGATTTCGCCGATTACGAGCCATAAGACAGAGTTGCCGGAAATTAATGTTGAGCCGCAAGAAAAAATCGAAAATTCCGTTCTTATTCACCCCGGAGTAAGCAAAATGAGCGTGAACAAGGGTATGATTAAGACTGTCGGGGCTGAGATTTGGGCAAATGTTGTTGAATTACTTCTTGAACAAGGTAAACATGTTATGCTTGCCGGTGGGCCTGATGATAATGAGGTTATTGAAAAGATTTTGGCACAGTTGTCTGCTTCTCCTGAATTGTTAAATTCACCTAATTTTACCAACTTTTATGGCAAAACCAGAAGTTTAAAAGACTTAGCGGTTCTAATCGGACAGGCGGAAAAATTTATTTGTTCTGATTCTGCACCTTTGCATGTTGCAGTTGCGATGAAAACAAGAACTTACGTGATTTTTGGGCCAACTGATGATAAGGTTTTAATTCCGCAATCCGAACTTGTTACCGCAATTAAGGCAAATGACAAATGCCCGATAAAACCTTGTCTTTGGGCTCATAGACAAACAACTTGTGAAAAATTGGATTGCTTGAAAATTACAGCACAAGATATTGTGGATAAAGTCTTATAAAATAATATTTTAAAATATACTAGCAAAAAATAATATTCAGGGATTTTTAATAATCAGCTTAAATTAAAGAGGTATTTTAATGGCTGAAATTAATTCAAATATGGCATATTATCCCCCAAGTCCTTCTGCACAAAAGAAAAAAACTATCGGACTTGCGACAGCCGGGGGACTTATCGGCATGAATGCGTATTATATCCCGGTGAAAAAAGATGTCTTTGTACAAAGGGCATTTGATGTGACCCATAATGAAGCAACCACACAGATTATGGCACTAAGAAATGCCGCAAAAGAAGTTCTGGAAGACAAAGTTAGCCCTGAAAGCAAGATGATTTTGCAAGAAATGGGCTTGTCCGAAGATTTTCAGCAAATTACGAACAAATGCATTGACTTGGATAGAAAAGTTTCTGATCCGTCTAATGTAAAAAGATTGAAAGCCGATTTTGCCTCAAATTTTGACAATTACAAAAAAGACGCGAGCCTTATGGATAACAACTGTGCAAAAGCGTTTAAACTTATTAAAAGAAACAAATTTTTATGGGGCGTTGGGATTGGAGCTGCCATCGGTGCTGCTCTAAGTTTTATCGGAAGTAAAAATTAAATTTAGATTATTCTGAAAGCTCTTTCATTTTGTCAGACAAGTTATCTAAAATATTTTTTGTTGTTGCTTTGTTCAAAAGAATTTGTTGAACGGCTTCATTGACTAGAATATTAATTTCTTTTTGATTTCTTGCAGGCATGAATGTCGGCTCAATCTTGTTTAACTGCTTTGCACTAATAATACGTGCTTTTGACATCAAATCTTTTTCATCATATTTTGTATAGAATTCATTTTGCAAAGTTTCTTCGTTTACAGCCAAAATATTTGTCAACTTCGCCATCGCAAGTTGGTTTTCGCTATTTGTCAAAAACAGTGCAAATTTCAAAGCTTCGTTTTTATGTTTCGCACGAGTCGGAATTACAAAATTCATCAAAGAAAAGTCGTTTTGTCCCAATTCACCAACAATTTGTGGTGCAACATCTGTGTTTGCATAAGTTGAAGGTGCATTTTCCTTAATCATTGTCAAAAAGTTTGCTCCGGCTTGGAAAAACACGATTTTTTCAGCCATATATTTTTCTAACGCCTCGCGATGAGTTTGCGTAATTGACTCTTTCGGAATTAAATCTTTTTCATACAAATTTTTGAAAAGTTCAAATACCTCTTGTGATTTTTGAGAATTAATATTGTTAGGTGTCACGCCGTATTTGTTCAAAATCCTTGCCATAGTATCGTTTTCAGTGATGTTAGGGAGTAAGACATAGGCACCTGTTTTTTGTTTAATTTGCGGAGCAATTTGAGCTAAATCCTTGTAGGTTGCAGGCATTTTAGCTCCGGATTTAGCTAGCAAGTCTTTATTATAAATCGTCACCGCAGATGTCGCATACCAAGGCAGTGAGTAAAGTTTTCCGTTAGTTTTAAGCGAATTTATGATTGACTGATTATATTGTTTTGTATACTGTTCATCAATTTGATAAAGTGCACCGCGTTGAGCCAAAAGTGCAGTAAAATCAGGGTTTAGGTTAATCAAATCCGGTGGGTTGTCACTTAAAACTGATGCAAGCGTCCTTTTTTCTCCTTCCGAGAATGGAACATCAATCCATTTTATCTTAACATCAGGGTTTTGAGCCTCAAATTCGCTGATTACTTTGTTCATATAAGGCGCAAAATCATTCATTTGCAAAGTCCAAAACACAACTTCGTTATCGACGGATTTTTTGCCAAACGGCATTGTAAAAATCGCCAACAATAAAATTATAAGAATTAGACTTGCTTTTAAAAATAAATTTTTCATAATCTGCTACCTCACACGATTTTGGCCGTTTTAGGTTTGTCAAAATTTAGCCACCATTCATCTTTTTGACATTTTCTTTGATAAAGTGTTTGACAGCCGGCGTGATTATCAAATCCGGCTCATCTGACGTGAATTCGTCCAAAATAATTATACCACGACGCAAATCTCCGTTTTCAATATATAAAAGCCCGAGCATAACTTTATCAAGCGCATTTTGACTTTTGCTATATTCTGCAATTTTAGAGTTTGTAAGCCCAAGACTCTTATAGCATTTTGCAAGTTTTTGGTAATACTGAAAATTTAAACTATACTGGCGAATTGCGTCCTCATAAGGTTGTCTTGCCATATCAGCATAGCCAATTGCCATATATGCGTCCCCAATATTTTTGTAATACACGGAAGTCGCTTGTGTGTTCGGATTAAGACTTATTGCAATCTTGAATTCTTGAATTGCTGCATAATAAATCCCTTCGTCCATATAACGAATTCCCATGTTATTGTGCAAATACGCGTTTTTCGTTGCATCAATAACATGCACATCAGGTTTTTTGTAACCAGATGTGAGGAAACTTAAAAATATTAAGGATATTAGGATTGTGGATTTTGTTTTCATGGTGGTTAATGATGTTTAAAAGTGAATAAGAAAATAAGTGAATAGGTGAATAAGTGCGTTTCAGATTAAATTATTGTGGTGTTTTTATAAGTGCCTTTACTATAATTTCCGAGCAACGCGAGCTAAAAGAACTTATTCACTTATTCTCTTATTCTCCTTTTTACAGATAATTATAGTTCTATTTCCAGCCCTTCGTATGCAAGAATTGCACTTTCTCCGAGGTCTTTGTAATGTTCTTTAATGATATTTAATTTGTTGTCATCATAGCTTGGGTCGAAATGGAAGAAAACCACTTTTTTGGCATTAGCTTGTTTTTGAGCTTCAATTGCCATATCAAAAGTTGAGTGCCCGTAACCTTGTTTTGGAACAAATGCATCAAGATAATCTTCCATTGTGTATTGTGCGTCATGGATTAGTAAATCGCACCCACGAGCAAAGCTTACAAGTTTTTTATCTCCGCCGGGGTAGCTTTCTTTATCCGTTGCATAAACCAAAACTTTATCTTGATATGCTATTTTATAAACCAAAACACCTTCTTGCGGGTGGGCGTAAGAACGATAGCAAGTAATCAAAACGTCGTCACCTTCAACTTTTGCATCATTTTCATTTTCTATGCGTTTGATAATAGGTGCTTCTCCATGTCTTAGGATAATTCCTTCGGTTTCGTTGATGTCTTTTATGTTCAAATTTCCCGCAATATCGCCTAAATCAAGCGGAAACGACTTGCCAAAAAGAAGTTCGGAAAGTTCATCTGCCAAGCTTTCGTTGTAATTAACATTCCCATAAACATTAATTTGTGATGATGGAATATGAAGCGGACGGAAGAATGTAAACCCTTGTAAGTGGTCTTGGTGAATATGAGAAATTAACACAGTTGCTTGAATTGGCGTTCTGTCTGATGAATTTTCACCTGAGGCAATATATTTGCCCATAAGCTCGTTTCCAACATTAATCAAGCCTGTTCCTGCATCAAGAATAATCAAATGTCCGTTGACATTGACTTCAACGCAAGATGTGTTTCCGCCATACTGCAAGAAATCTCCGTTGGCAACGGGATAACTCCCTCTAACACCTCTAAATTTTATTTTAAATTCGCCCATGTTTCGTCCTTTCTGAATTTAAGTGAAAAGTGAGACGTGAATAGTGAAAAGTTCATTTCGCTCGCTTTGCTCGGTAATAAACTATGCATTAGCACTAAACTTCTTATTTTTTAATCACTATTGTTGCATTTTGATCTTTCGCTTCGCCTGTGTAAACAGTTGTCCCAAAGACCAATAGTTTTGCAAGTTTTTGTACATTTTTCAAATTAGTTTCCTTATTTTGAATATTAAATACGACCTTGTTTCTGTAATTTGTCACCGTAATCATTCTGAAAGCGTTTGGATACGACACCATAGACGGGCAACTTACATACAGAAGATTATCTCGCTGAGTAATTTTTGCACCATGGTAATGTCCTTGAAATATCGCAATCGGTTGCTTATATTTATTAAGGATTTCTTGCATTTTGTCAGCATCTAAAAGTCTGTGATTTGGGCTGTTGTATGGCTCCAAAACAGGTACGTGCATAAAGATTAAAACGGTATCTTTTTTAGAATTTGCAAGTTCGTTGTCAAGCCATTTTAGCTGTTCTTCGCCGATTTGACCGTTTGATGTTAACCTGTCACGAATAATTGTGTCCAAAACTATTGCCTTGTAACCCTTCTGTGGCACAAATGAATAGTAAGATTTTTCAAACTTGTGGTTAGTGTTATATTGGTTTACCAAGTCCATGTAAACTCTCGGAGTCAAATATCCGCCGAACATTGTGTCGTGGTTCCCGAACGCAAAATACCAAGGATAATTAAGTTTTTCGGTGTGTGGAAGGAATGCACTCAATTCCTTTTCAAAAGGTTTGTCAATTAAATCGCCAGTAAACATAACGAAAGAAACATTCGGAGTTTCATTAATCTGCTCAATAACATCGTCAAGAAGTTTTGGAGATTCTGCAATCATTTTGAAGGTTGTGTTATTGCTTCCTGTATAAAAATGTGTGTCGCTGACTTGTGCAAACTTTAAACTTGATGTGCTGCTGTAACACTGCAAGCCCAAAAGCATTGCGCCAGACAATAAAATAGAGATTGACCAGTTTTTTAATCTTGTCATTGTACTCTCCTTTTTTATAACTTTTCTTTTTCTGTAATATCTTCTAGTTGTCATTGCTGTTGTTTATCCAGTTCTGATTTTATTTCATTATACTTCAAATTCAAATCTTTGTCGTCATCAGAGAGTATGATTGCTTTGTCAATATTTAAAAGTGCACTTGGCAAATCATTCTGAGCGTAATCACAAAGCCCGATGTATTTGTAGACTTCCGATGTTTGAACATTACGTGAAAGCAAGTTTAATTTTTCTCTCGCATCGTCGTAATTCCCTCTATAATAAGCGATTTTGGCATCTATTAATAAATATGAAATGTTTTCTTCAATATCCAAAGCTTTTTTTATATCGTCTTGCGCCTCAATTAAGTAATTCATCTCCATGTTAGCCTGAGCACGTAATGCGTAAGCGATATCTGATTTTGGATTGTATGAAAGATATTTGTCTACATAATTTACGGTGTTTTTGAAGTCTTTTAGTCCGTAATAACTTTGTGCTAACCCTAAATAACTCTGTGCAAATTCCGGTTTTAAGGTGATAGCTTTTTGGTAATATGTAACTGCATTTTTGAAATCAGAATTGTTTTTGTAAATATTAGCAAGCGTAAACATAGACCAATAATCGCTTGTTGCAGAAGCTAATTGTGAAATTTGTTTAGACTTATTACCTTGATTTTTGTAGTTTTCAGCTTGTTGATAGTTTTTATCAAAAGATGTTAAATATGATTTTGCATTAGAGTTTGTCACTCTAATCAGGGTGTTTTTCAACTCTTTTGCATCAGAATTATTTGGCTCCAATTGAAGGATTTTATCGACATAAACCATTGCATCAGAATATTTTCCATAAGTTGCATATTCAGATGCGATGTCGAAATAATCCTCAGTCAACTCGCTTGCAAATATTGATGTTGTCGAAAACAAAAATCCTATTATACATGCTGAAACTAACTTCTTCATAACGGCATTATATCACAATTTACTGTAAATGTATGATTAAAGATTTTAATTTTTTTGTCGTAATATTGTATTATGGATAATAAGCAAGATAATCAAAATCAAGAAAAACGAAAATATTTTTTTGTAAATCCTTTTGAAAAGCAAAAAGAAAAAAATCCGATGGCTCCGAGTTACATCAAGCCAGACGGGACAGAAGTGATTGAGATGCAAGAAAATTTTGGATTGAGGGTTTTAGAAAAGAATCCTAACGGGACTTTGATTATGCGTTGCTATGATAAAAAAAATAAGTTGTGGCTTGACTATGCTCGTCAGGGGAACTTTGAAATCGGGCATCATTACGATGAATTTGGAAATATGGATTATAAATATGATGCTGTTTATGATGAACATAATGTGCTTGCAATGAAAACCGAGTATGATATGGAATACCACGACAACGGAGTTTTAAAAGCAGAAGTCATTACAACTTTGACTGGAAATATTACAACATATTGTCAGTATGATGAAACGGGTAAACGCATTGAAAAGATAGAAGAACGCGGTACTGTAAAAACCTATTTTGATGAAAATGATAAACCGTTTAAACGTGAAATTGACCGTGGTTCAGGTGGAATTATCACTGAGCAATTATAAAAGATAAATCAGATTAATTTGCAGCTGGGGGGAAAATTAATGACGGGCAATATACAAGAATCATTGTCAGTAAAATGATAACCTTAACAATAAAAAGTCCCATTGGAGGAATTAGTTCCCAAAAATCAGAAGTATTATATGATTTTTTTCGCTTTTTGTGGTTAAAATTGCTTTTGTTTTCATTCCATTTGTCAAATAATAAAACGAAATCATGCAAGAATGATATTGCAAGTGGTCCAAATGTTGGAATTATTGCAAATTCAATTGAATCTGTATATCCATTTAATTCATTTTTTAATGCATACAAGAAAAGTATTCCTACTAAAAAGAATATAATGGAAATGCATTTGAAAAAATTCTCGGTTGTAGTTGACAGAATTTGTTTACAACCTGCCTTCATGTAATCTTCAATTCTTTCTTGAATGTGTTCAACTTCTCCGGCACCCTCAAACTTATATGAAAAATTCGGAACAGCTTTTCCGCAATCAATAATTCTGTATATCGTTTTCATAAGGTTAATTGAAACATTTTTTAATGAAAAATGTTTGTTATTAAAAACTGTAAATTTGAGCTCTATTTCTGATACGGCAGGGCGAAAACCGTATTTCCCCTGAACAAGAACTGTATTCAAAATCATTTCAAGTTTATTTATATTATTGTACCCGCAAACAAAATTGTGTTTAGGTTGAGTAAAATTGAAATTAACTCTGCCTTGAAGAAAATCAACTGATTTAAGATTTAAAGATTTTTCAAATGTTTTTATTGAGTCGTTTCGTGAGATATAAGACGCAATAGTGCCCCAATAAACAGATAGCGGCAAAATAACCATTATGAACCATGGTGTAATTGGGGAATCAAGTGATGTTTCTTGAAATGCATTAAAAGTTACACCATACCATTTAAAAAAACTAATGATAGAATAACTGCTCTGCTCTGATTGATAGAAAAAATACACGAAAAATGCAGTTACACAAATGCTCATGAATGTAAATGTAATTGGCCAAATTTTTGACGTTTCGGTAGAAACATTATTAATACGCATACAACCAACCTTTTTGCATAGAATAACATATTTTTCTTCTGATTGCAAGCAAACAGTTATTTTTCTTCGCCTTTCAAGATGAACATAAACGGAATTAAGATAAAACAGCAAAGTGCAAAAACTTTGAATGTTGTCATATATGCACACAATGCAGATTGCTGGATAAGTTGATTATAAAGCAATTTGCTTGCCATATAAGTCGAATTCAACATATCTCCGGCTTGATTTATGAAAGCTCCGGCATAAGTACTTAATCTATCTGCAAACTGCGGGTTTAGCTCCGTCATGGATTTGACAAGTCCGTTTTGGTGAACTTGTGAAAACCTTGAAATCATTGTCGCAACAAGAGAAGTTCCGATTGCACCACCAATTGTTTTTAACAAGTTTTGAAGTCCTGACGCGTTTGTCATCTGATCGTTTCTCAACGTAATACAAGACAATGTCGTAATCGGCATAAATGAGAACACAAGCCCCATACCGAAAATCATATTCGGGATTGCGATATTCATAGGGTTGATTTGCAAGTTCAAATCACTCAACATCCAACCGCCGAGTCCTAAGCAGAACAATCCCATAAGCCCATAAGTTCTATATTTAATTCTTCCGCCAACTACACCGAAGATCAAAAGTGCAGTCAAAGATCCTAAACCTCTCGGCATAATAGCAAGTCCGCTTAAAAATGAGTCATAACCGAGCATTCCCTGTAACATTTGCGGTAACATTGCCAAAGACCCAAGCATTACGCCGTTTACCAAAATCAACATTAAGGTTCCAAAAAGATAGTTTGAATCTTTTAAAACATTCAACTGCACAATCGGGTGTTTGTCTCGAACTTGCGAAATAAAGAACAATACGCAACCTGTCAAAGCAACAAGCGAGAACCAGCAAACCCAAGGGGTATTGAACCAGTCAGCGTCATTGCCTTTATCAAATACGATTTGCAATGGAATTAACCAAATACATAGCCACAAAAAGCCCATTTTGTCTAGCTTAATATTCTTTTGTTTAGAGGCATAAGGTGGATCTTCCAAAAATCTTTTCGCCATCGCAATACACATAAATCCGACCGGTACATTTATAAAGAAAATATACGGCCAAGACCAGTTTTCAGTGATATAACCGCCCATTACAGGTCCGATAATCGGCGCAATAATTACAACGAGTCCGAAAATCGCCATAGCCTTGTTTCGAGCTTCGCCCTTGAAACTTTCCATACAAACAGCTTGTGCCATCGGCATTAAACAGCCACCACCAAAGCCTTGCAACGCCCTTGCAATAACAATCATTACGATAGAATTTGCAATTCCGCATAAAAATGATGCTATCGTAAACACAAACACACCAAGCATAAAGAAGTTTTTTCTTCCCATAAGTTTACACAAAAAGTCAATCATCGGGATAACAATACTACTTGCCATCAAGTAACTTGTCAAAACCCAAATAGATTCTTGCGAACTGACGGAAAAAGTTCCTGCAATATGTGGTAACGCTACGTTTGCAACTGTTTCGTCCAGTGCATACATAAATGTCGCAATCATTACCGGCATGATAATTAGCCAAGGGTTATTCTTAGGAACCCATTCTTGTGTTTGTTCTATTGCTGTTTCTGACATTGGTTGTAAATCCTTTTTATGTTGGCGGGGTAGATACCCCGCCCTGCTTTTTTATATTAAGTGAAAAGTGAGAAGTGAAACGTGAAAAGTCCATATAGATGCTAACGCATAAAAATTATTATTGAGCGAAGCGAACGAAAAGGTCTTTTCACTTTTCACGTTTCACTTCTCACTAAAATCCTATTTCACCTTAACCTTTGGTACAACTGACATTCCCGGAACGATGTTGTAAACGTTAGGGTCAATTTTTTCTGTAAATACGATTTTTACAGGAATTCTTTGTACAATTTTTACGAAAGATCCAACAGCGTTTTCAGGCGGGAATAAGCTTGATTTAGCTCCTGATGCTCTTTGAATACTGTCGATTTTACCTTTGAACACGTGATCCGGATATGTATCAATTTTAATATCAACTTCCTGACCAACTTTCATATTACGTAATTGATTTTCTTTGTAGTTTGCAACTACCCAAACATTTTCAGGAACAATTACAAACAAAGGAGTTCCAACATTTACGTACATACCTTTTTCAACTTTTCTTGAAGAAACTGTACCTGTTTGAGGTGCATAAATATTTGTATAAGAAAGGTTTAATTTTGCCTTATCTCTTTGAGCTTTAATTTCTTTCAAATCAGCGTCGGCAACCTTGTTTCCGCCTTGTGACAACAAAGCTTCTTCTGATTGAGTTAAGTTTGCTTGTGCTGTTTCATATTTTGCTTGCGCTGCATCAAGAGTTTGTTTTGAAACAGCTCCTTGTGCGTACAAGTTTTGGTATCTGTCCAAATCTTTTTTAGCTACGTCAATATTTGTTTGCATAGCTTTGAAGTTTGCTTTTGCATTTTTTTGGTTTAAAAGAGTTTTTTCATATTTTGCTTCTGCTTGTGCTAACGCAATTTCATAGTCCGCAGGATCAATCTTCGCAACCAAATCGCCTTCTTTAACCTTTTGGTTATCAGTTACGTAAGACTCAATAATTTGTCCGCTTACACGAGGAGCAACTTGAACTGTTGTTGTTTCAACATAAGCGTCGTCTGTCGATTGGTAAAGCATTGCATCACGTACAATGTATGCAGAAGCTGCTGCAATCACCAAACCTACACCGATTAAAATAAATCTTTTGAACGGTTTGTGCTCTTTTTTTACTTCTTCTTGCTGAGTTTCTTCAACATTCTTATTCTTTTCTTCCATTTTTACCTCTTTATTTTTCCTTATATATTATATATTAGTTTCTACTACTTTTTCCAATTCTAGCCTGAATTCTTTTAGAATTGCTTGTACTCGTATTACATCTTCCGGTGGAATTCTCTTGGTAACACCGCTCAAATACTTCTTAATTTTATTATTAATATCATTAAGTTCTTTTAAACCATTTTCTGTAATCCCAAGTTTTTTTACCAATCTGTTCTTTTTGGTATCAATAAATCGTGTAATAAATCCTTTTTGTTCCAATTCTTTTAAAATTCTACCGGTATTAGCTCTATCTTTTAGAATAAGTTTTGCTAAATCTCTTTGACAAATTCCTGCAT
>CAKUZO010000008.1 GCA_934717895.1 uncultured Candidatus Melainabacteria bacterium
AAATATTAATTTCACAGTCAAAGTGCCCTGCATTTGAAACAAACGCGCCATCTTTCATTGATAACAAGTGTTTAACATCAATTACATGCTTATCACCTGTAACAGTTAAGAAGATATCACCTTCTTTTGCAGCTTCGGCGATTGGCATAACTCTATAACCTTCCATTGCTGCTTCAAGCGCTTTTAAAGGATCTACTTCGCAAACAATTACATTTCCGCCAAGAGCTTTCGCACGAAGTGCACAACCTCTGCCACACCAGCCATAACCTGAAATTACAACTGTTTTGCCGGCAATTAAAATATTCGCACCTCTGATAATTCCGTCCAACGAGCTTTGTCCGGTACCGTATCTATTGTCGTACAAGTGTTTTGTCAAACTTGTATTTACCCCAACAGCCGGAAATTTAAGAGTTTTTTCAGCTTCCAACGCTTGTAATCTTAAAATACCTGTCGTTGTTTCTTCGCATGACCCGATAATTCTGTCAGCCAATTCCGGATAATCGGCATGGATTGTAGAAACCAAAACACACCCGTCATCAATGATAATATCAGGTTTATGTTTTAATGCCGAATGAATATGAGCTGAATGCTGTTCTGCATTTTCGCCCGCAATTGCAAATGTCGGAATTCCATAATATTTAACCAAACCGGCTGCAACATCGTCCTGAGTAGACAAAGGATTTGAAGCAATCAACATGACATCAGCACCACCTGATTTCATTACAACGCATAACGCCGCAGTTTCCTTGGTTACGTGCATACAAGCAGAAAGTTTCAGACCTTTAAACGGCTGTTCTTTTATAAATCTTTCTTGAATTTGTTTCAAAACAGGCATATCTGTAAACGCCCATTCTATTTGATTTTTACCTTGTTCGGCTAAGTTTATATCTTTTATATCACACTTCATTTCGCTCATCAGCATTAAATTTCTCCTTTATATGCTTGATTATATCAAGAAAATATTTTTATAACTTTTTTTGTAAAAATTTCTTAATAAAACAAATAGAAGTAACAAAATTTTTCTTTCAGTTGAGTTATAACAAAAGTAGTAAGGAGTTTTCACGTGAAAGTTAATTTAAATCTAAATCAACCGAAAATAAGAACCGGCGTAAATTTTGAAGGCTATAAACCAACAAAATCAGAGTATGGTGATAGAGAATACGATTTCAACTATGTCTATGATGACAGCAAATACGACTGTTACGTAGAATTTTTCTCTGTTGCAAAAGATGAAAACAACAACTACAAAATCACGGGACTTTTAGACAATGTCGACAATCTTTATGCGACACATGACAGGGAAAAAGGCGTAAAACTTGAAAGCGGGCGTGCTACTCGCATAAACCTTGCTGCTGACTACAACATTGCTCCGGACGAAGCTTTTGCATACCACTACAAACTTTACCCTAAAAACAATCCAATGGGAACTCCTATATACAAAATAGACCCCGGTAACGCAATTGACGATGCACAATCATCAGGCAAAGCTTATGAAATCTATAACATTGTTTCAGACAAAGCCTCTACCGTAAGTCAAGGCGGTGCCATGAAACTGATTATACCCGACAATTACAACGTAATTTGGAAATATGATGAAAACAATAAAATAGTAAAAAAATCTCCTGAGGAAATTCGAGATTTAAAATCTTCATCTAAAAATTTTGCAAACAAAATCGGCGGTTCTCTTGCCGGAATAGAAAAAGATTTGGATAATGGAGAATTAGACAATTACACAAGAATTGTAACAACCCCGCTATTCACTGATGATAGCGTTTCTGCTCATGCTTATTGGAACAAAAACTGTTTCCAAATGGCAAATTCACTTGGCAATATCAACAATTACGCATCTTTACAAAGAAAAATGTTTGCCAAAGGCATAAACCTTGTATCTGACGGGGCTTATGTTAATGAAGGTCTTGAAGGCATACATTTTCGCCATATTTTAAAATGGGGCGATAAATCTCCGTACTTTAATTGGTTTAATATCTCAGGACTAAAAGATAGTCCGCTAAACCTCGGAGTCTTTGGGAAAAAGCTTAATCACGTAACCCATAGACTTGTAAATTCCCCATACAAATTTATTCAAAACGATGATGGTTCAATATCTGTAAAATCTGCTAAATATGACAAAACAAAACCGACATACATTCAAATTTACGACGACAGACTCGTAAATGCTGACAAACTTAGCGACAAAGAATTAATCAAAGCATATGACAAATTTGACAAAAATTATTTAGATATAAATAACCACAACGATACAGTTGTGCCATACAGTTTCCAAATAAACCCAAAAACATATTTGGAAAATGTAAAACACTTAAATGACTACAACAAATCGGCTCCGGCAGATAAAAAAGTAAAATTAAACAGTGGCGAAGGCACACGTGCCGTTGCAAAATTTGAATATTTCGGACTTGACGGAAAACATGAAAGCGGCTTTTATACTTGGGACGCAAACCCTGATATTGCTAAATTAATATTTGTTCCATCACATGCGGATACACAAGATTTAATAAATATTACAGATCCTGATCTTAGGGCTAAAAAAATAAAACTTCTTCAACAAAAAAATATGGAAGTTCAAGACTATGCTGTTTCTTCTGCCAAATATTGGACCAAGAAAACAAACCAAATTTTAAATCTTGATGTTGCACAAAATTTAAAAAACATTGACGACAAATCACCGGAAGAAATTACATCACTAATCAAGTCTTTGTCCAATGGAAAAGTTTTTCCGAAAAAGCTTCACATTAATCAAAACATTATAGAAAATGTTTTAAATAGCGACTACAATTTAAAAGGCTTGCAAAACAACGAAACGTACAAAGAAGCAATTCTCCATAATATTATGGATACTCCGCTTGACTCAATTGAAGTCGGCGACGAAATTGCAAGCGTTTTGAGTTCTCCATACATGTCAAAACGTGCGACCTCAGAAGATGAAATCGGACTTACCAGATTTGAAATGTTTAAAAAAGGAAATCCGCACGTAACACCTGAATACAAAGAAGCTTATGCTAAAACTGACAAAATGTACACTCAGGAATTAGCAAATTTTGCAAACGAGATTTTTGCAAATATTAACTCTCAACTACCGGAAAGAAACAAACTTCACGATAAAGACGGCAACTTAACAGATTTTGGTAAATACGTAATTCCGCAACTCGCACCTGAAATTGTCAGGTTTGCTGTAATTAAAAGCGTTGCACCAAATACAATTGTTTCAACAGACCCTAAAACCGGAGAAATTTCTTACAATTATAATGAATTGAAAAAAACTTCCTTAACAAGTATGGGAATTATTGCCGATTGTCCGGAAGATGAAGCTGAATCAGTAATTAACAAAATTCGTTCAAGAGTTAAGAAAATTCAGCCGTCAGATAAACAAAAATTAACAAACGCTCTTTTCCAATCAATAAAAGACACTAATGCAGACAGTTTCAAACTCGCAGAAATGATTGTCGATAGAACAGAAGCCGGGTTAGATTGGAGAATTGACGCCACAAAAGATATTGCCGATATTGAATCCGTACGCAATCGAAAGACTGATTTTGAATTCACTTGGAATCAAGTAATTAAATTCTGGTCAAAATTTACTGATGGCATAAAAGAATACCACCCAGATGCGTATATTGCAGCAGAGGTTACTGATGAAGCAGATATTTACGGAAAAGGAAACGGTGGCAAATCAGGAGCCAGATACGGAAACTCAACAGAAGCCGTAAAAAAACTTTTAAATGAAACAGGATTTACCACAACAGCAAACTATACGTATTTTTCATCAAATTTAACAGGAATTTTCGGTAAATTATTTGCAGATGAAAACGGTGTTGAACGTGGCACTCGCCATAACGGAACAATTCTCGAACAACTTGTCGGGAATGCAAACTTCTTGCAATCCGGCTCACTAGAATCTCTGTTATATTCTTACACTTTTGCCGGCAATCACGATAAATGTCGTGCCCTAGAAGGCTTTGCAGAAGATATGGATATGGTCTACACTGATCTTACTAATGTTGAAAACTTTGAAAAACGCCAAAGAGCATATAAAATTCTTCATGGAATGGGATATGGCGACAACCCTTCAAAAGAAGCAGTAGATTGTTTTAATTTCGCTCGCACAAGCAATTTAGCAATTGCCAAAGCCGAGTCTATTGCTAGTGGAATGGGAAAAGCTAAAGAATTAATCGGATTAGACCAAAATAAAAAGGATTTGGTTTACGGCTCAATGCTTGAAGCATTGAAAAACCTTACAAACGGGCACCATAAAGGAAAAACATTTGAAGCTGACGGTTTTGGCACAAAAGATTTCAGCGTAGCACTTGATGTTGTCTTAGATGAAATGGAATATGTAAATCAGGATACTCATTTTAAACTAACGCAAGAAGAACGCAAAGCATTGAAAAATGAAACTTTTAAACAAATTATTGATCCTGCAATGTCCAGACTTTTAGGACAAATGAAATTTTTAATTGCATTAACCGGAAATCCGACCTTATTTGCAGGCGACGATATGGGTTCAACAGGTTACGAAACTACTACAAAAAACATTTACCTACAAAACAGGAACGTAATTCACGAAGAATGGGTTGACCCGCAAAGCCCTGATTTTAAACCATATATAAAACAATTTAAAGACTTTTTAGACGACCAATTTAAATTAAGAACTCGTCCGGAATTACAACCACTGAACGACGGAACACCGTTTGCACTAAAAGAACAACCTGCATACACAGATGATGGCAATGCAACATCTGTTTCTGCATTGCTCCGTCAAAGCCCGAATGGCGCAATCACTGTCTCGATTTTCAACACAGAAGGTCTTAATCATAAATATGATGAATATTATGATTCAAAACAAATTACTTTAAACAATATCGACTTAAATGACGATAGAGGCGGTAAAGTAGGACTTCGTGGAGGTCTAAGAGCCGGCATGAAGTTTAAAAACGCAAATAAAGCAGATAATTCAATATACACAGTAAACGAACATAATCAGATTGTCGGTCCAAATGGTAGCCCGATTACATTCAAAGATACTACATTGATTTTGTACAGCATTGACAATTATCAACCTAGTTTTACTGGCAGAAAAACATTATACAACCCACAGTATAACTTCGTTTCAAAACCTTATGCTCAAATAAACAAAGAAGAGCATAATATTGGAAAAAAACTTGCAATAACAAGCAAATAGAATTATTCAGGCTATTATTTTTACATACAAAATTCTTGCAAACTATTGAAAGAAGTAAATTAAACAACTTTTTTCAATATTATAAAAACTGTTGCAAAAATTAAACAATTTGCTATTACAATTTTGTCTGCTAAAATTGTATTATGATTAAAATTTTATTCATCTCAGAAAACCAAACACAAATAACAAGACTTCAAAATATATTTAAAAAAAACAGTTATTCTTTTGAAGTTATGTCTGATGAAAGCCTTATTACAGACTTTATTTCTGCCGACACACCAGATATTGTAATAATTGATTCACAAGCTTCTAACGTAAAAACTATTAATAAAAAAATTAAGTCTGTTTGCGAAAACACAATTGTTATTTTTTTACTTGCAGAAAATAACATTGAAAAAGATTTAATTAAATTTGCAAATGCTTTTATAACAAATGAGATGTCAGATGAACTAATTTCATCAACAATTAGTATTAATTTGAGAATGAAAAATTCGCTTGAAATGCTTTCAAATTCAAACAAAGATTTAGCAGACAGTTTATATCGTTTAAACGCTCTATATGGCACAAGTTCTCAGTTTGCAGGGACATTGGATAAGGCCAAATTGATACAATATATGATAGAAGGAATGGACAAAGCCCTCAGCTTTTCTCTGACTTGCACCTTGTCACTTTGCACAGAAGAAGAACCTGTACTTATTTTAAATTCTCTGTATGAATTGTCAGATGAACTGATTACGGCTATCAAATTAAGAACTATTTTAAATTATAACTCAATCTTTGAAGGCAAAAAAGCTCCGTTTAAACTTGACATTGACACTTTGAAAGTAGAAAAACATATAAAATATCCTGCAAGCAGATTTACTTTTACGTTATTTCAATACGACAATATGTTTGCTCAAATCAGCCTTGGAAACAACATTTTCGGCTGTATTGAAATTTTCAAAGAATCATCTTTTACTCCTGAAGATGCAACATGTTTTCAAACAATTGCCCAACAAGTTGCTTTGCCTTTAAAAAGCGCAACATTATATCAAGAATTGATTGAAACAAATCAAAAATTAGAAAGACTCGAACGGCTTAAATCTGAATTTATTTCGATTGTTTCGCACGAGTTGAGAACCCCTTTAACCTCTATCAAAAACTCACTGGATATTTTGATGAGCGGACGATGTGGCGAAATCACGTCAGCTTCCGACAAATTTTTAAATATGGCAATGCGAAATGTACAAAGGCTTTCAGGCATTATTAATGATTTGCTGGATTTATCCAAAATCGAAGCCGGCAAAATGGATTTCCACTTTGCACCTACTAATATTAATTCTGTTATAAATTATGTAAAAACAGCTCTTTCAGAAGTTGCAAAAACAAAAGGTTTAAATCTTGTAACAAATGAGTCAAACGATTTGCCTGAAATCCTTGCAGATTCTCAAAGATTAGAACAAGTTTTGACAAACCTTGTATCTAACGCAATCAAATTTACGCCTGACGGCAAATCAATAACAATTTCATCAAGAATGGTTAATGCCTCTGATATCAGGGTGAACGACTGCTTTAAAGACATTGTTAAAAATCTTACAGGCGACTATATTGAAGTTTGTGTTGAGGACGAAGGTATCGGAATTGAGCAAAAAAATCTTTTACACACATTCGATAAATTTGCGCAAATAGAAAATTCGCTATCACGAAAAGCCGGAGGAACCGGTCTAGGATTGCCTATTGCTAAACAACTTCTAGACGCTCATAAAGGAGCTATTTGGTGTGATAGCGAACTTAATAAAGGTTCTAAATTCTATTTTATAATTCCTGCAAACAAGGTGCCTAGCCTAGTTTAACATCTCCTGCTTTAATAGCTTCAATGTTAACTTTTTGAGGAGCTTTGGCATAATTTACATTGGTAGTTAAAAATTCATCTATATTTAGCCAATCACCACGTTTGCATGCCATATCTGATGCATGTTTAAGTTGCGGCACATTTGCTCTGATTTGGGCAGCCGGAGCATCACTACGAATAAACCTATCAATATGCACCATATCTCTGTCTGGGAGTGCTTCTACCGGTTTTAAAATTTCTTTAACCATCGCAATTTTTTCAGGTTTTGCTGTTGGATCAACAAAGCTTCTGATAGTAGTCATGAAATTTCGTTCATTTTCAAAATCCATTTTATAACCGATCAATGTTTCTTCTGCAATATCTTTAACCAACGGTTTTGTTGCTTCCAAATGTTTTGCAGCTTGCGGATAACCTAAAATCCCACCAAAATCAGCCAAGAAATATTTTGAAGCAGTTGTATCTGTGTGATCAATGACTTCTTTTGTAAACTCCATAGCTTGTGGGTTTTCTTTTGAAGCTTTCGGCAATTTTTCTAAAATGAAAGCGAGCAAAGATTTACCATCATTTGATTTTAATACATTCATATCAATACCTTGTGACATTAGTTCATTATGGCTTCCTAACTCACAAATATCAGAAACCAAGCCCAAGTGCTTTGGATTAACTGATTTTAACTCATCTTTAAATTTTGCAATTGCTGAATTTTTTTGTGCAAAGTATTCTATATTTTCTAACAATTGTACTGTTGTTCTTGTATCGATCGGCCTTGTTTGAGCACCAACAGTTTGCCAACCGCCAAAACGTAACCCGGCTTTAATTCTTTTCCTACACTATTTAAAAATGACATATTATCTTCCTTTCATTTCTTCTCACTGCACATGCTAATGCATGTGACCAAGAATAATTGTCCTGAAAACCGTTCAAGTTTTCAATACTTAATCTAAATTTGTGTTATTTTCTAAAAACTTCGTCAAGTTTACACAATCAGTTCTATGCGACAAAGGCTCTTGCAATTGTTCAAAAGTTGCAAGGTTTTCAGAGAGTTTTTCTGCTGAAATACGAGAATGTGCCAGTCTGACAGGATTTATATAAACTTTATCAAGCGGGGTATTTTCTGCTAATTCCATCGCTTTTGGCAACAATGCAACTTTATTAGGATCAGCATTCGGAGAAAGTAAAGCCTTCATTACTTTTACAAAATTATCTTCTTGCTTAAATGCGGAACAGCCACTATTTTCACCAAAAATATCTTGCGCAACATGTTTAATCATACCTTTTGCAGCATCAAAGTGAGCTGCCATTGCCTTTACATTAAACAAATCTGAAAATACCGTCATCACATGATTTGCAGATCCTGCTTTTAAATTATTGATAATTTCTTGTCCAAAACGAATAGCTGCCGGATTTTCTTTTGCTAACTCGGGCAAACTACCAATCAAATTATGTAAAATTTTGAGACCAAATTGATCACATTCAAGCATATTCCTATTACTTGGAGAAATATGACTATGACACGCCATTTCACATATATCTGATGCAAATTTTTGAGCTTCAACAGGCATATCCTTTAAATCACCCATGTGCCAGCCTATACCACCATCTTTTTTAGCAAAATAATTAATATTCGACGTCAACTGCTTTACAGTTCTGGTGTCAACATCTCTTTTGCAAGCTCCAAGTCCAACGTCTTTTGCGAATTTAAGTGTTGGGCGTGGCTTATAGAATAATTTGTTAAAAATACGCATAGTTAATCCTTTCAATTGCTGTCTATCCAATGAATACTCCTGAAACTTAAAAATTGCCAAAATAACTGCTTTTATTAACATATTTTAACATTATAGAAGAATTATTTGTATATGTTATAATAATTTTGGAAGAAGGATATGGAGTATATGAAAAAAATTCTTATTGTAGACGACGAACAAGATATTGTTGAAAGTTTAAAATTCGTTTTAGAAACGGCTAATTTCACCTGTTATTGTGCATATAACGGGGAAGACGGACTCAGACTTGCCAAAGAACTTGTGCCGGATTTAATTATTCTTGATGTCATGATGCCAAAAATTAACGGATTTAAAATCAGCAGACTTTTAAAATATGATGCAAAATATAAAAACATTCCAATTTTAATGGTTACGGCAAGAACTCAGGAAGAAGATAAGCTTATCGGAGAAGAAACCGGTGCTGATGAATATATAACAAAGCCATTTGAGCTTGATGAAGTAGTAAAAAAAGTTGAACAGTATTTGAAATAATCTTATGGAAACAGTAGTTACAAACAAAACACTAGAAAAATTAAAATATGACCTCGTCAGAGCAGGTCTGGTTGCCTATGAAACAATTGAGCAAGCTGAAGAAGTTGCCAAGGCTCAAAACATAAATATCGGACAAGCTCTGATAAATTCAGGCACTTTAACAGAAGAAACTATCCTCAAATTTTTAGAGGCAAAGTTGCATATTCCGTATGTAAATCTGGACGATTACACACTAGATGAAAAATGCCTGAAATACATCAACTATTCTGATGCTAAAAAATACAGAATTATCCCTCTTTTCAAAATCGAAGAAACGTTAACTATCGCAATGGCTGACCCACTTGACCTATTTGCGATTGATAAGGTTATTGAAACCGCTGAATGTTCAATTGAACCTGTAATTTCTTCTGAAAAAAGTATTTTGAAAAAAATTGAAGAAAATTATAAAAAAGATGAACTTGTGGGCGAAATTTTCACCGAAGAAGGTGTAGAATACGATTGGAGAGATGAATTACACAGTGAAGATTTGTCTGACAACCACATTCAAAAAATCATTCGAGCAATCCTTAAACAAGCGATTTTGGAAGGAGTTCACGAAGTTTCTTTCCAACACGAGGACAACGGTTTTTCTGTAAATTTTAAAAAGAACGGAGAGTTACAAAACAAAGGAAATATTCCAGCCGTACTAACTTCGTCCTTTACAGCAAAACTTAAAAACCTTGCAAGACTGGACGCTTCTGTTTCAGAGGTTCCGCAACTTGGCAAACTCAACTTTAAAGTTGATGAAATGAATGTCACAGCAAGCATTTCTACTTTTCCAACCATTATGGGCGAAAGAATTTTCTTGAAAATTTATAAACCACCGAAAGCTTTGAATAAAATCATCAAATCCGACAGTAATCTTCAAGTTATAAAATCAGCTCTTAACACTCCGGGAATCATTATTGTATGCGGATCTCCTCTAAGCGGAAAAACTCATATTATCTATTCACTTTTGCTTGAAGCTGCAAATAAAAACAAAAATATTATGACTCTTGAAAGTATCGCCAAATATTCGTTAAAAAACGTTCACCAGTGCGAATTAAACGAAAACGTCGGATTTAATATGGACAAAGCTGCAAGATTTATTGAATTCCAATCTCCTGATGTGATTTATTTGGAAGGAATTAAATCAAAAGAATCTTTTGACTACTTCGCAAACCTTGTTTTTGATAACAAAACAATTATTATGGAATTTTTGGCAAACAATATGGAAGATTTACGTTACAAATTATCTTTTTCTGATTTTGAAACGCTCAAATCACTTATCAGTTGTATGATTTTTATCCACTCTCAGGACAGCATAGAAGTCTTTACCAAAGAAACCGTACAAAAATATTTGGCGTAGTCACAAAAAAGCATTAAATATTAAAAAAAACACTTGCTCTAACAACTTAAAAGTGTTACAATTTTGCTATGACAAAACAGGTGAGCTTAACAACACAAAATCGACTAATAATTTCAGGATTATTACTTAGCACTTTTTTAATCATTACTATTGCGGTTTTTGCAATCTTTAATATTCAAAAAAACTTAAACGAGGGTTATCAAAATTTTGGGCAAATTGTGTCAAAAGCTTTGGCTATTGAATGCACAGAACTTGCTGAAAATGCTCCGCATGATAAAATGCAAGAAACTCTGAAAAAACACGCAAACACCATTGTAGACTCACATAATGACATCGTTTTTATTGAATTTAGAAATGCAGAGGGAAAACTTCTCTACAAAACAAATAATTCTAAAAATACAAACCCCAAAGTTCCAAATATTATCGTAAACTCACCGATGCTTACATCACAAGGAGTGACAGTAGGATCAGTAACGGTCGGTCTTTCCGGAAATATGATTAGTCAAATTTCCTCAACCACAAGAGCTTCTCTGCTTTTTGTCTTTTCTGTCGCTTGGCTTGTTTTTGCATTTGTAATTCTTATTAACACATACTTAATTACAAGAGAATTAAGAATTTTGCACAACGGTGTTCAAAAAATTTCAACCGGAGAATTCGGCTACGAAATTCAAGATAAAGATGTTAGCTCCGAGGTAAAAGAGCTATTCAATGCCTTCAATCAAATGTCTAATAAACTTCACATTTACGAAGAACAAAATATTGAACAATTAACCCTTGAAAGAAATAAATTAGAAGCAGTTTTAATGAGTATAGCAAACGGCGTTGTTGTATGTGACAACAACGATAATGTCGTTTTAACAAACAATCACGCTCACAAGCTTTTGGAATTAGATGAGAACCAACCGCTGAACATAAAAATTCAAAATTACGTTGACACAGAAGGGAACTACTGTTTTAAAGACAAAATTGAAGAATTTAAAGATACTCCGCTCGAAGTTATGACAAACAAGCCTCTTGAATTCACAATACAAGTTGACAAACGAGTCATAAAATCAATTATTTCTCCTATGTTTACGAGAAATAAAGATTATGTCGGCTATATTATTGTCCTTATAGATATGACCAAAGAAGCGGAAATTGATGCAATGCGATCAACATTCATCTCAAATGTTTCACACGAACTTAGAACTCCTGTAACCGTTTTGAGAAGCTACATTGACACGCTTTACAACTATGGAAACGAATTCGATTACGACACACAAAAAGAATTCATAGGAACGATTAACCAAGAAATTATCCGCTTAAACGGTATGGTGAACGATATTCTGGACTTTTCAAGAATGGAAGCTAATGCACAGATGGAAAAATCCTTGAACAGTATTTACGAAGTCGTTGATAATTGCACAACACAAGTTCAAGCGCTAACAAAAGAACGAAATCTAAAAATCTCAGTAAATAAAGAAGAGGGGATACCGGAATTTTTATTCAACTATGCTGGAATTGAGCGAGCTTTGACAAATCTTTTATCTAACGCAATCAAATATTCTCCTGACAACGGAGAGATTAAAGTTGATTTGTTCAAAAAAGATAACAATGCAGAAATCACTGTAACGGATCAGGGGTGCGGGATTGCACCTGAAAACCAGAAAAAGATTTTTGACAGATTTTTCAGAGTTGAAAACAATATTCACACAATAAAAGGGACCGGGCTGGGACTCCACTTAGTCAAACAAACTGTCGAAAAATATCACAACGGAAAAGTATTTATAAATTCGGAACTCGGCAAGGGTTCAACTTTTGGAATTATTCTTCCAATTGAAGTTCTGGAAAATGCAAAGAGTGCAAACATTTAAAGCAGAATAGGAGCTTTATGGAATTTGAAGACATCTGGAATATTTTTAGTAAATTTTGTTTAATTTTGTTCATATTTGTTTGTCTAAACTCAATTGCCGGCGACATATTTTTTCGTATGAAATTTAGTTTTCCGCATGTTTCAGAAACAACTTCAACCCAGATAAACATACAAAACGATCCGATACAAAAAGACTTAATTGACGCAAAATATTTCAAAGCTTATGGCGAAAAAAATGTTTACTCACTACAACCGCAAGCGGAATATTCGATTTCTGGCTTGGTTGTAGCAAAAAACAACAATTTTTGGTTCAGAGATATTATGCGTAACGACTTTGACGATTTGGCATTAATGGATATCGGACTTGTTTGGGGAGAATTAGCACAAGAGAAAAAAAAGCTTTATAAGCATTGGAAAATCAAGTCTCGCAAAACGCTTGGACAGGCTCGTCAATTGACTTTTCAAGAGAAAAAACCTTATCGGACAAGTTGGGGGGTAGATTTTTTAGTAGCCCACATGTCACATACTCACCTGATACCTGCAAATTTAAATGTTATGAGCGGACTTTTAACAATTAAGAAAAATGATATTGTAAAATTGGACGGCTATCTTGTAGACATTTACACCTCAGATGGGGAAACCGTCGCAAAAACGAGTATGTCTAGGACAGACAGGGACTTTACAAGTCGAGGTTCCGGAGCTTGCGAAGATATGTATGTAAAACAGGTGCAAATCGGGAATAAGATTTATAAATAAGTATAACTGACTTTTTAACGAGCATATAATATTCTTGCTATCAGAATCTATATAACTTGTGCCCCCCTACTCAAACAACGCATTAATCTTGTCTAAAATATCTTGCGGATCAATTTCGTTCGTAACCTTATTTATGTCCTGAGCAACCTGATAAAGTTTTGCAGCCTCAATCTTATCACCCGTAATTGCAACAGCACGAGCAAGATTAAAATGAGCTAATGCATAATTCGGATTACATTCAATAGATTTTTTAAACAAATCAGCTGCTTGCTTTACTCTTCCTAAATCATCAAGATAAATTACACCCATATTGTTGTATGCAATGTCGTAACTCGGGTCAAATTTTATTGCCAAGCCGTATTCCTTTAATGCTTCATCAATATCACCTTTTCCCCAGTATAAAAAGCCCAAATTACAGTGAATTTTTGCATTTTCAGGATCTAGATCAAGAGCATTTCTGTATACTTGTAAAGCATTTTCAATATCTTCTTTGTCATAAAAAGCACTACCCAAATTTACATAAATATCAATATCTTTCGGAGTCAAAAGATATGCGCTTTGATAAGAAGAAATTGCAGCGTCCAAATCCTGTTTAGATTCTTGATAAACAAACCCCAAAGTTTGATTTACTACACTTGTCCACTGTTTTTTAGGGTTAAGCGTAATTGCGGTTTGAAAATGAGAAATTGCACCGTCAATATCTCCTTTAACATACAAAATATTTGCCAAATTTGAGTGAACATCGGGCATATTCGGCATAATTTGGATTAATTTTTCATAAATTTCAACCGCAGAATCGTAATCGCCTTGTTCTTCATAAGCCTGACACAAATGCCTGTAAGCCGGAATATTCAAACTATCCAGCCATATAGCCATTCTGTATTCGGCAATAGCATCATCAAACTGTCCCAAAGAACGATATATATCACCGAGCAAACAATAAAGCGGAATAAAACCAGGTGCTTTATTATCAACAGCATCTCTATATAGTTCCAAGGCTTCACTTAAACGATTTGTTTGAACAAGATATGAACCTTTTACCAACAATGGCAAAAACTTTGCATAAGAGATCATTTTTGCGACATTTCCAATTGCTATTTTGTCAAACGGCAAAGTCATCAAAGACAACAATAGTTCAAATTTTGCCAAAAACGCATTTTTAAAACTTCTTGCAGAAGAAACGCTATACAAATTCGACAACAAAAAATGTGCAGAAGAATTCGCACATGGCATAACTTCGACAGCCTTTTTCGCATTCATCACAGCATCAGAAAACCGAGCCTTTTTGGTATAAGTTTCTGCCAAAAGATAATAAGCTTTTCCGAGTTTTGGATCCTTTGAAATTGCTGTATCAAGATAGTTAACAGCTTTGTCCAAATCCCCTTTAAAATAATGAGCCTGTCCTATTTTAAAATAAATTTCAGCAGAATCTATATAAGTTTCTAATGCTCGCTGATATTCAGTAATAGCCTCATCAATATATTGACAAGAATTATAAATATCCAAATGCCACGCCAAATATAAATCCCCAAGCCTTACATGCAAATCTGCATTTGTCGGATCATCTTGAAGTCCTATTTGACAAAGCTCAATAGCGCTTTTTACATTTCCGGTTTTATATACCTTATTTATTTTTTTTTCAAGTTGTTTTGTGTTATTCATAGCCATTCTTATTTTTTCAAAATATCTACCAAAATTTAAGCTCACTACTTATTATTGTAATTAATTTTACCTAAAAAAGCAAGTTATTTACAGAGTTTTTATAATTTAATCATTTTTAATATAACTTGATAAAAAACAGAGAATTTTATTGAAAAACGAAAAGAGAACCAATTATGGTTCTCTTTTCAAATCAATTAGTATTAAATTCAGCCCTAAACAATCGTTTTAACCCAGCCTTCCGGACCTTTAATTTTACCGAATTGGATACCTGTTAATGTATCATACAATTTTTGTGATACCGGCCCCATTCCGTTTTGAGAGTTAGCAAAAACGATTTCTTTGCCGTGATCATTTACTTTTCCAACAGGTGAAATTACAGCAGCAGTTCCGCAAAGTCCGCATTCTACAAATTCAGGAAGTTCTGTCAAGAAAACCTCTCTTTCTTCAACAACATAGCCTAAATCTTTGGCAAGCGCCATCAAAGAACGCCTTGTAATTGAAGGCAAAATACTTGGAGATTTTGGAGTTACAACTTTATTGTCTTTTGTTACGAAGAAGCAGTTTGCACCACCTGTTTCTTCAACCTTAGTACGAGTTTGAGGATCAAGGTACAAGTTTTCATTGAAGCCTTCTTCATGCGCTTTTACAATCGGATACAAGCTCATTGCGTAATTCAAACCAGCCTTAACATGTCCTGTTCCGTGAGGTGCTGAACGATCAAAATCGCTAACTTTTAGTACGATTGAAGATGAAGAGCCGCCTTTTTTAAAGTATGGGCCAACAGGTGATACAAAAATTCTGAATTGATATTCTGTTGCAGGTTTTACGCCCATTACAGGTCCAGTTGCAAACAATACAGGTCTAATATACAATGCAGCACCAGTTCCAAACGGCGGAACATATTCCAAGTTTGCCTTAACAACTTTTTCCACCGCATCAACAAATCTATCTTCCGGGAATGGAGGAATTTCAAGACGTTTAGCTGTATCAACCATTCTTTTTGCATTCATATCAGGTCTGAAAACAACCACATGCCCGTCTTCTGTTGTATAAGCTTTCATGCCTTCAAAACAAGTTTGACAGTAGTGGATTACGCCCGCACATTCGCTCATCGCAACTGTCGCATCTTCTGTAATACAGCCATCGTCCCACTTTCCGTCTTTAAAATTTGAAACATATCTTTTGTCTGTTTTATAGTAGCCAAAACCTAAATTAGCCCAATCAATATTTTTCTTTTCCATTTGTACCACTCTTTCTTTATTTTTTTAGTTAATATAGTCTTTCCATTTAAAAAATGCAAGTATTTAGTTATTCTTTACATTCAAACCCGTTTGGGTGTTTCGAATGCCAATTCCAAGCAGTTTCAATAATTTTTTCCAAATCCGTATAGACAGGCGTCCAGCCTAAAACTTTTTGAGCTTTTTCGCTTGTCGCAATAAGTTTTGCAGGATCTCCGGCACGTCTTTCACAAATCTTTGCAGGAATTTCAGATTTAGTAACTTTTCTTGTGGCATCAACAACTTCTTTTACAGTAAACCCAACTCCATTTCCGAGATTAAAAGTATCGCTCACTCCTCCTTGCATAAGGTATTTTACCGCAAGAATATGAGCTTTCGCTAAATCTGTAACGTGAATATAATCTCTTACACAGGTTCCGTCTTTCGTGTCATAATCTTCTCCAAATATAGAAATAAATTCTCTTTTGCCATTCGGAACTTGTAAAATCAACGGAATAAGATGTGTTTCAGGATTATGAGCTTCGCCGATTTGTCCGGAAACATGAGCTCCACAAGCATTAAAATAACGTAATGCAACATATCTCAAATTATGAGCTTTTGAAACCCATTTAAACATTTTTTCCATCGACAATTTAGTTTCGCCATAAGTATTTGTCGGTTCCGTCTTATCAGTTTCCAAAATAGGAATATTTTCAGGCTCTCCATACACAGCAGCCGTTGAAGAGAAAACTATTTTATCTATACCATTTTCAACCATAGCTTCAAGCAAAACTTTTGTTCCGCAAAGGTTGTTATCATAGTATTTTAAAGGTTTTTGCATGCTTTCTCCGACCAGCGAACTTGCGGCAAAATGAATTACCGCATCGATTTTTTCTTTTGCGAAAACATTGTTCAAAAACTCTTTATCTCGAATATCCCCTTTATAAAACCTTGCGCTAGGGTGAATTGCTTCAACATGACCTGTTTGAAGATTATCAACAATTGCAACATCTTCACCATTTTCGATTAATTCATAAACCGTATGTGAGCCAATATAACCGGCTCCGCCCAAAACTAATATAGTCATCATTCTCTCCTTGTTTTTATTATACCGCAAAAATATTTGTAAAATCTAAAACAGAACATAAACTGCATAAGTTCAAACAACTTTCTCCAACAAACTCGTAACATTTATTCATAAACAGTCAATTTTTTTATAATTTTCTCCTTTATATAAATAAGGTAGGAAAATAATAGGAATTTATTATGATTAATTGTGTTGGTTATAAACCATTCTTTTCTGGAACATCGTCTTTAAATTACGCTCAACCTGTTTGGGGAGGGGGCAACACCCTTGTAAATTCAGGGAATTCTAGCTCTCAGAAGTTTCCAACAACAACAGCAACACAAACCAAAACAACAGAACTTTCCAAAAAGCAAAAACAATTAATTTATGGCGGAGTTGGAATCTTAGCTCTCGGCGGGATTATTGCAACCGCAATTCTTACAAAAGGGAAAAAAGTCAAGCTAACTTCTGCTCAAGAAGCGAAATTACAGGAACTTATAACTAATGGAGAGATAAATCCCAAATATGCTGATCTTTTCAAAGAAATACAACATCTTGATGGTGATGCGTTTATCAAAACTGCGTATAAAAAAATCGCTGACGGTATGGGATATGGCGGATTTGCAGTAAAACCATCTCTTATCATTAAAAACAAAACCGGAAATGTATTAGGGAGCGCAGATCCATTTGAAATAATGATTACAAGAGGTCGTTCAAAAGCAGATACACTAGATATAATACGTCACGAATTACAACATTTTAAACAAAATGAAATGATATATAGAGCCTTTGGCGAACAAACCTATATTGAAGCACGCACCCAACGAATTATTGCACATTTAAAAGTTAATAACGAATACTGCAAATCAATATTTAACGGAAAAACATTCGACCAATTAACAGAAACTGAAATTAATGCATTTTTAAAGAAATCTCAAAAAGAGATAGGAACTGCCAGACTAGCATTATTCAAAGATAGCGCCGGAACAATAAAACCAGGAACTCCGGAATATGCCAAAGCTCAAGAGTATCTAGAAGCTGTTCGAAATTACAAAACTCCTAGTATGCTACCAAAAGACTGGAAAGATAATTTCAATAACTTATCACCTGAACAAAAAGCAATGTTTGTTCAATACTGGAAAGAATATAAAAACAACATATTAGAAATTGAGGCTCGCGGATATGGCGAAAGAATTAAGGCAATGTTTGAAAAATTTACAGACGCTATAAAAGTAGCATAATAATATTTAAACTCCTTAATATTCCCCACTCGGGATTAGCTGAGATGGCAATTTTTTTTAGGCTCTGTGTTTGTTAAAACTCTATTATGACAATGATAATTCGAGTTTTCAATTATTTGTTTTTACTTGTTTTACAACTGTTTCAAGTACATAATCTTGACGGCTTGTGCAACATTGTCAAAGAAATTTTACTCGGCTAATGTGAGGAGTTTGAGCTATGAGCAATCTGTTTAAATCTGTTATATTAATCGCCTTATTATTAGGGCTTTCTATCGCTTATACAACACACAGAACAAACACCTACGTTACGGCTGAGTTTAAAGAACTCACTCCATTTAACAATTCTGCCCCTATTTATTATAACGGATTTAAAATAGGGAAAGTTATAAAAATTCACCCGAACAAAACTTACACATCAACAATTGTTACAATGGAACTTCACCCGCACGACTTAAAACTACCTATTAATATTTCTGCAAACCTCAAAAAAGCCAAAAACAGGTGGAATAAAAAATATGATTACATAGATATTACTTATCCAAAATCTCCTTCAATTTTCTTTCTAAAAGACGGAGATAGGATTTCAGGCAAAACAACAGTTGAACTGGAAACATTCTTATCAAACCAAGACCCTGCATCATTAGAGGCTATAAAAAACGACTTGGCAGAAAGTGCTAAAAACTTGAATATAACCCTTCAAACTCTGGGAGATTTGTTTGCGACTCTAAACGAAATGGCAAGTGAGGTTAGCCCTAACGTCGTTGATGCCTCATCTGATATTAAAAAGACAAGTGCAAATATCGTAAAAGTTTCTCAAAGCGCAACTGACATCGCTAACAACGTAACCGGACTTTCTACCAACGTAACAGATGCATTATCCCCAGACAGGATAAACTCTACAACATATAATTTTCAAGCAACATCTGAAAACGTAAACCACATAACAAAAAATCTAAACGACACAATCCCACAAATCGCTTGTTCGTTACAACAAATAAACGAAATTCTAAACAACGTCAACGAAATGACAGAAGGTATAAACTGCACAATGCAAAAACCTTTTGGCGGAATGCGTATGATTTTTGGTAGTCCTGTAAGCAAAAATAAATGTGGCTGCAAATAATGTTAAATTGCAATAAAAAATTAAAAAAGGGACTCTTAATTAGAGCCCCTTTAAAAATCTTTATGCTTAAAAAAGCATTTGAATTAATATATTCTTATCCTAATATCTTTCCAAATATTTATCAATTTCCCATTGAGAAACATAAGTTCTGAAAGCGTCCCACTCTTTTGTTTTGGCAGACAAGAATTCATTAAAAATATGATCTCCAAGTGCAGCCCTTGATACAAGAGATTTATCAAATACTTCCAAAGCTTCTGCTAAACTTCCAGGAAGCGAATCTATTCTCTGTTTTTTACGTTCTTTACTTGTAAGTTTGTAAATATTACTTTCAACAGGAGCCGGCGGATCAATTTTGTTTCTAACACCGTCCAAGCAAGCTTCCAAAATAGCAGCAAATGCCAAATATGGATTGCATGCCGGATCCGGAGAACGAAGCTCTACACGAGTTGAGCTGCCACGTTTTGCAGGAACTCTCAACAAAGCACTTCTGTTTGCCAAAGACCAAGCCAAATAAACAGGTGCCTCATACCCAGGAACAAGACGTTTAAAGCTGTTTACAGTCGGGTTCAAAATCGCCGTAATACTTTTAACATGTTTCAACATACCGCCGATTGAATATTTTGCGACATCTGAAAGCTGAAATTCTGCATTTTCATCGAAAAACGCATTTTTTCCGTCCTTAAACAACGAAACATTACAGTGCATGCCGGATCCGTTAATTCCATAAATAGGTTTTGGCATAAATGTAGCGTGTAAATTATGTCGTGCTGCAATCGCCTTAACAGCAACCTTGAAAGTAGCAACATTATCAGCCGCTGTCAAAATATCTGCATATCTAAAATCGATTTCATGCTGCCCATCAGCAACTTCGTGATGTGATGCCTCGATATCAAAGCCCATTTCTTGAAGAGTCAAAACAATGTCAGAGCGAACATCTTCACCCAAATCCTCTGGACCGACATCATAATAACCTGCTCTATCTTGCGTTGAAGTCGTAACATTTCCGTCTTTATCTTTTGAAAATAAGAAAAATTCAGCCTCAGGCCCAACATTCATTGAAAAGCCCATCTTTTCAGCTTCTTTCATTACTCGTTTCAAATTACATCTAGGGCACCCCTCAAACGGAGTTCCATCAGCATTATAAATATCACAAATCAATCTTGCTGAATTTGTTCCATCTTTCCCTCTCCAAGGCAAAATTTGGAAAGAATTCTTATCAGGGTGGAAAAACATATCAGAAGTTTCAATACTTCTAAACCCTTTAATAGAAGAACCATCAAGCATTATCTCATTATTAAGAGCTTTCTCAATGTGGTGCGAAGGAATAGTCATATTCTTAACTTGTCCGTTTATATCGACAAACTGCAACTTAATAAACTTGATATTATAGTCCTTAATAAAACCTTTAATATCATCTTCAGAAAACTGCTTACTGTCCAATCTTGTGTGAGTGAATTCTTTCATTTAGACCTCTTTTCTTCTATTCTGTACTCTCCTATTAGAATACTTTTTTCAAAAAAGGTCAATAGTTTTTATGTAAAGATTAAGTAAAGACAAGCAAAAACAGATTTGTAAATATTTGAGTGTTTTTCTAAAAATAGTGTTAGATTTCTAAAAAGTTGGGAATATGAATAGTATAAAGGGAGGATATAAAATTTATCGATAGGAAATTCTTGTTTTTATAACAGATTTTGGATATCAGCACTATTGTGCACTTATATCACTCCTTTTTTAAAACATATTAAGAAATGTAACAAAATAATAGGTATATAGCAATTATATACAACAAAAATACTTTATTAATATGTAAGCAATAAGCAAACAAACAAAGCAAACAAAACGAATTAAATAAACACGAGATAAATAACACACAAACTATTTACACTACCTACTACACACTAACCTTCTACACACGAGGAATTACTTAACAGAATTCCAACCTCTATCTTTCAGATAGAGGTTTTTTTTCGGACGAAGTCCGTTTCCCACGGGAACAATATTCATTCATACTTCATACTTTGGTAAAAGCTCTTACGCACGTAGCCCTTTGGAACAATATTCGTTCATACTTTATATTCATGTTTTATGTTTTGACGAAGTCCGCTTTCCACGGGAACAACATTCATTCATTCTTCACACTTTGGTAAAAAACTCTTACGCACGTAGCCCCTTGGAACAATAATAGTAGCTACTATTTATTATCATAGAAATCTCTGATCCGGAGTCTAATAAAAAAGCAGGACTAAGTCCTGCTAGAAAAATTGTGTAGGGGAAAAATAAATATAAAAAAGTAGTGTGTGTATATTTATGAGTAAATTTTGAATGTTCTTTCGATATTTTTATCAATTGCACCTTTTATTGATTCGTATTCTGTTTGAAGAGAATTGTGTTCAGTATCTATATTTTTTAATTCCAAATCATACATTTTATCTTTATTTTGGATTTTGTTCATTTGTGCATTGTACTCTGCTTCTGCAATTGTAATCGCTGTATTATTTGTTTGCTCTGTAATATCACTACAATTTGAATATGCAGTAGAATTCCAAGTATTTGATCCATCAACTTGTTCCAAAGTAACAAGTCCACTCTCAAATGCAAACTTAATCCATTCAGTACTTGAAGCAAGTCCATCTTGTAATGTTTTATATCCGCCTGTTTTCATTCTGTTAAACAAGTTTGTGTACCATTGAGCTTTTGCTTCACCATTTTGGTTTTTATCATTTTGGTCAATCCAAGTGAATTTTGGTTCACCATAGGTATTCATTACACAATCCAAAATATAAACATCATAGATTTTCTTGAAAGATGTTATCTTATCATCATTACGACTAGCGTTTATTGCTTTTTTTAACTCTTCAATGTCATTCATCTTAAAGAGAATATCTTTAGGATCATCAGGTAATGAGATTTTATTTGTTCCAAACATATCATTGTAGAACTTCAAAGCGATATCCTTAAACGCACTAAATGTTCCACTTTCACCAGAACTTGCATCTGTAAATTTTGAGTAAGGACCATTAGCACCATCACTTTGAGCAATATTCCAGATATTTGTAATACTGTTTTGCAAAGTATTTATAATCTGTAAACCTATTTTTTTCATGTTATCTACTGTGTTAGGTTCTGAATCCGTAATTGATGATATTTGTGTATCTGACAAAGTCCAGTTTGAAGCTCCAATACCCGCAGAAGACGGTTTGTTAAACAAAGATGCTGGCACAGTTGTTTTACATTCTGTATATCCATCAGCAGATGTTGTAGAATAATCTCCGTTATCATTTACATAATAAGTAAATACAATATTATTTCCAACCAAAGTTGCCACTCCATTTACATTACATAAATCACCTGCTTCATTTTTCGGAAATTCCATTGTGTAACTGGCACCAGTTTTTTTGAACACAACAGAACTTCCATCACTTTCAGAATAATTTAATGTTATATTTCCAGTTAAATCAGATGATGCCTTTATAGTTGCTCCTTCAGCCGTCCAAGAGTTTTGAATATTCTCGCCTTTATTGGTTTCCAACAAACCTTTAAGCGAATCAATGCTGGCTATGCCATCAGAAGTTGCATACTCGTATAAACCGCTCTTACCTTCTTTTGACCCGATGATACCATACAATGCGTCTAAATATTTTTTAGCATTAGCCATATCTACATTTTCAGCCATCAAGCCTGCTTCGATTTTGTCAAAAGATAAACCGCCAGAGCTCATTTTTACTAATTCATTTTGCATTTTATCATTTATAATTTTATACATGCTATTCATTGCAGAAGTATAATTTGCCAAATCCCCAGAGTAAGTCAAATAATCAATAGAAGATTTGGTATTATCATAACCAGGGTGAATTTTGTCAACACCATTATATAAATTTTGTAGAACTTCTGCTAAGTTAGCACCGCCAACTTCTCCAGCAAACGCATCTGCAAACTGAATATAGCCATTTACTGACTTACCTTCATTGTCAACATAGTCTGTTTTATATTGAAGATAAGAGGCACCTTTTGGAACAAGAACTTTTCCGTCACTACCAGGTATGTCAATATCAGCAGTTTTAATATTTGTATTAATCAAACTTGAAAAATAATCAGTAGAATATTTCAAACCATAGCTTGTTAAGAATGTGTTCAAATCACCGTTTGCGTTTTTAAAGTTTGTTGCATCTTTTTCAGACACAAGAACTTGCCCTGATGAATTTGAAATTGCATATTGGTTGTTATAAGGATTGTATGCAGTCAAAGAGTTATAAGTCAATTCTTGATAGCTTGTTTTATTATCTGCATCGTAGTTTGTAAACATCATTTGAGCATTATTTAACGCAGTTGTATAAGCTTCGCTAACCTGAGCACTCTTAGTTGCAAGACGCATCTTATCGTTGTTGATAAGCTGAGCTCTCAACTCGTTGTCAGACATACGAGTCGTGATAGATAATAATCTAGCTTGTCCTGCTGCCATTCCCATGGTCGACGTTTACCTTTCTTTTTTCCTTAGTAACTTTCACTATTGTATTACGACTCTTTTACTTAAAATCTTTAACAAAAAGCTCGAAATATTACGAAATATTACAAACGTATAGTTTTGCAAATTTTAAGCCAAGGCAACTTTTCTTGATATAATCAAAACATGGACAAAAAAGCTTTATTATTTTACATTTCATTATTTTTACTAATTTTAGCATTTACGGTATCGGTTAATAATTTTGATTATGACTTATGGGCAAGACTAATTGCAGGCATGGGAGTCGTAGACGGCGGACATGTTTTAACACAAGACTTTTTGTCATATACACCGGTACATACTTGGTGGGATCACGAATGGGGAGCAGGCGTAATATTTTATGCGTGCCTGAAATATTTTGGAGCATTTAGCTTGATTATTTTACAAGCTTTAATGTTGTTTGGAATATTTTTCACTGCCTCAAAAGTCGTCAAACTAAGAGGAAGTAACACGCCTTATAACATATTATTTTACTTCTTTGCATTTATGTCTGTCAGGACAAATCTCAGCTCGCCTGTCAGATGTCACATGTTCAGTTTCTTATTCTTCGTGATATTTATTTATATACTTGAAAAAGTTAGAAAAACCGAAAATAACAAACTTCTATACATTATTCCTTTTATGCTGTTTCTTTGGAACAATATCCACGGCGGAGTTGTTGCAGGACTTGGACTTTTAGGTATGTACGCGGTTGGAGAATTCTTAAACAAAAAACCGTTTGCAAAATATATTATCACCCTCGTAATTTCTACTCCATTATTATTCATAAACCCTTGGGGCTGGCAATACATAAAATTTCTGCTTATGGCAAACACAATGCCTAGACCATATATCGCAGAATGGAACAATCTTTTCTCTGATTATTTCTTATTCAGACTTATTCCGTTTAAATTATTTATGCTTGGAAGTGTTATCACAGAAGGAATTTGCATAAGCAAAAATATTAAAATGAATTCAGTTAAAGATTGGTACAACAAAGCAGACAAAGTCAAGTATATAGTACTTTTGTCAACACTTTACCTTGCAATCAGCCATATCAAACTTTTGCCGTTCTTTACGATTGCAACTATCTGCTTTGTATATGAAGATTTTTACAAACTCATAGAAAACATAAAACTTCCGGAATGGAAAGACAGATGTGTATACACCGCTCTTTTGTTTATATCAGTTTTGACTTTTATGGTTAAAGACATCTCTGTTCCTGTCGGAATAGACATTTTCCCTGTTAAAGAAGTCGAATTTGTCAAAATAAATAATATTCAAGGAAAAATATTAACAAACTTTGACTATGGAAGCTACGTCGCATACAAACTTTATCCGCAAAATAAAATTTACATGGACGGCAGATATGAAGAAGTATATTACGACTATATGTTACCGATTTTAAAAGAATTTTTCTTTGTATACCCAAACTGGCGTCAACTATTCACATATTTTAACCCTGATGTCATGATTTTGGAAAAATCATACAAGGTTTATAACACATTGAAAAACGGAAACGAGTGGGTTGCTGTTTACGAAGGCAAGAAATTCGGAGTATTTGTACCAAAAGACAAAGTTCAAAAAAATTACAAAAAACCAACTGACGACATGGATTATTACAAAAATACTCTATTTACCACAAGCATAAAATTTTAATTTGAGATATAATGACTATATGAATAGAAGTTTAAAATACACATGTTTATTTGGCGGTGGCGCAATCCGAGGAGTTTCCTACATCGGAGCAATTAAAGCATTAGAAGAGATTGGAATTTCTCCTGAAAGGCTTGCAGGGTCTTCCGTAGGCTCAATTATTGCAGCATTTTTAGCAGTCGGCTATACAGCGGAAGAACTTAAAGACGTATTTTTAAAAGTCAATTTTGATTTATTTAAAGACATCTCAATCGGCATAGGGCCGCTATTTGCACTCAGCAAAGGCGAGGTATTTTTAGATTGGGTAAGAGAACTTATTGAGAAAAAGTTTTATGGAGACAAGTACAAAAAAGGGACTAATAGAGCTGTTACATTCAAAGACATCGCCAAAAATCTTGTAATTATTACAACTGACTTGTCAAATTTCGAATGCAAAGAGTTTTCAAGGTTTGAAACTCCTGATTTTGAAATCGCCTCAGCCGTGAGGATTTCTTGTTGTATGCCCGGACTTATGAAGCCGATTGAATACAATAAGACTCTGCTTGTAGATGGAGATTTGCAAAAAAGTTGGCCGATGTGGAAGCTTTCAAAAAATCTTTTAACAGACGACGACAGAATTCTAGAATTCAGACTCGAAGGTTATTATGAAAAAAATGATATCTCCGGAATTGATTACGCAAATGCGGTATATAGTTGTATGACTGCAATATCAACAGCCTTCATAACAAATATTTATGCAAAAAAAGACAAATTTGATTACATTGTTTTAAACACCGGTGATATCGTTGTAGTAGATTTTAACATTTCCGAAGCAAAAAGAATTGACTTGATTAATTCAGGCTACAATCAGACAATCAACTATTTTAAAGAGTTTTTACCTCAAAAGAAGAGTCATATTTGTCAAAACTATGAAACAATTTTAGCTCACTTAATTAAACTAAAAAAATTAATTTCTTCCGGAAAAATAAAAAACGCAAAATGTCAGCTCGGAGATTTATTCATGGACATGACTGATTTGTCCGACATAATCGACTTATCTGATTATGAGGCAATAAAGGCTTTTAAGGACTTGTTCTTACAAAACATAAAATATCCTGCATTATTTGGAAAAACTTCCTTGGCAAACGCCAAATTAGTCATGGCAGAACTGACAAAGTTGCATGAGAAAATCAAGTCCAAAGTTGTGGAACTGAAAGAATATTCTCAGTTGTTGTCAATCGAACAAAGCTGATTACGAAGTCATCATTCTGAGCGACAGCGAAAGAATCTAGCCATTTGTAATAATAGATTATAGATAAGCTAAAAATAAATTATTGACTTCTAAGATATTTTAAGCTATTATAAAACCTGTTAAGCCTTGAATGCAAGGATAGATAATTGAAAATTAAATAAGTGCCCTGGTGGCAAGGACTCCGCTTTTTTGATTGATTATCAAAAAAGAAGGAGGGGAGAGTAGACGTCGTCTACCGAGTCCGCTAGGGAAATAATTGAAAATTAAATAAGTGCCCTGGTGGCGGAATCGGTAGACGCGTCGGACTTAAAATCCGGTTGGAGTTAAATCCAGTGCCAGTTCAAGTCTGGCCCAGGGCAAATCTTAAAAAGACCTCTAATGAGGTCTTTTTTTATATATTATTAACTTTTGTTAATAAAAACCTTAATATTAGCAATTTCTTGCCGCTTAAATACTTTATATATACAAGGTATATAATCAAGAAAGAGTATTATGACATTCGGCAATTGGCTTAAAACTAATATTCAAAATAATAATTTGTCCAAATTCTTTACAGCATTTGGACAAACCGCAATGAATGCCGGCATGACAAGTGCTGCAATTCGAGAAATGAATCAACAGTCAAGCATTTTTGGCAGCTGTTGTGGTGGCTATTGGGGTGGCGGTTATTATAACCAACCAAATCTTTTTGGTGGTTGCTGCAATTCTTCAATGATGTATAATCCACTCGGAATCGGTTTCAATACAGGAAATTGTTGTTCTGATTATTATGCTCAAATGGGCATCAATCTTGCTGCTCAACAAGGATATATGGACGGCTTAGCAATCAGACAATTAGGTGCTGCCGCAAAAGTACAAGCTGCTGCTCAACAACAAGCTACTGCAAAATCATTACCAAAAACAAACTGGGAAGCAGCAGACAAAATAGCCAGCGACCAAGATAAAACAGCGGGGCAAAAGCTTGATACAGATTCAACAAAAATATTAAAAGATGAAAAAGGTTCAATAACAATCGCAAAAGGCTTGACGGGAGAAAACACCGAATCTAAAACCAAATACAAGGAACAAGTTTCTGAACTCGCAAAATCTTATGGAGCTAGCATGGACACTGATGGTGACGGCTATGTAAGTTTAGAAGAATATAAAAAAGCAGAAAATAATGAAGGAGCAGAAACTGCATTTAATAAAATTGATATGAACGGCGACGGCAAACTTGATTGGAAAGAACTTGCTGCAACATTAAGAACATTAGATATAGATTCTGGCAAACGTGATGGGCAAATATCATATAAAGAACTAGATAAATGGCAACAATTAATGGTTAATGGTTCTGACACAACCTTTGATACTGCTGTCAGAAAATCTTATCAAAACTTATTTAACCCAGAAAAGAAAGATAGCTAACAAAAATATTGGTCATACATTTCCCAATTAAAATTTTTAGAATTTGCAAACGCTAACAATTCTTGTTTATCCAGTTTTTCTAGTTTTTGAAAAACTGCTTCAAGATTTTCGTGTGCGTCCATAGAAATCATTGGAATTTTTGCATCTGTTGCCAATTTTTCAACCTTAACATCATAGTTTATGGCACAAGTTTTTACACCTGCTTTCAATGCAACTAAAACAGCATGGAAACGCATTCCAATCAAGTATTCAAGATACGACAAACGATTTATGATATCATCTTCCACAATTTCTGTTTGCATATCAGGATTAAACGATTTCAAAACTTTCTCAAAACGTTTTGATAGTTCAAAGTCCTGAGTTTTTTGGAGTGAAAAAATCTCAATCTTTTTATTTTCAAACTTTGTAACCAAAAGCAACGCAAGTTTTTGAAGTAACTCTTCATTCATTGTTTTAAAGTCACGAAGTTGAATTCCTACTACTCCTTCATTTTCAGTTGATGGAATATTCAATGAATAAATCGGATCACAAACCAATTTTGCATCGATTCCCAACGAATTAAGTAAATTCAAACTTTTTTCATCACGAACAGTTACAACAGAACAATATTTCAAAAGGTTTTTCACAATATTTTTTGCTAAATTACTATTTAAAGGCCCAATTCCTTGTGCAAAAATTATAACTTTTTTATTGAATAAAAGTCCAAGAGCGATTATAAAAGAATAATAAATCAAACTTTTTAGGCTCGTAACATCTTGTAAAAGACTTCCGCCACCTGAAACCAAGACATCACAATTTTTAATTGTATCGACGACAGATTTCAAATCAAAACGTTTTACAGCCTTTACACCATAAGTTTTTTCAGTAAATTCGCAATCACTTGAAAAAACAGTTACATCGACATTTTGCAAACTCTTCAAATGCGAAGTCAAAACCGACAAAATCGCCTCATCGCCAAAATTTTTAAAGCCGTAATACCCGGAAATCGCAACCTTAACCATTGTTACCTCTATAAATTGAATAAACGTCATCTCTATACGGAATTGATTTTATTGCCCCAATTCCTTTGGCTTGCAACCCTGCAACAATTGATGCAAATTTTGTAGCCTCAAATTCTGTAAACCCATGAGTCAAAGCATATAGAAATCCACCGTTAAAAGCATCTCCCGAACACGTTGTATCAAGGCATTCGGTTGTATAGAAATTAGTAAAACTTATATTTCCATTATAACCGGTATAATACCCTTGCTTTTCGGTTGATTTCAAAACAACAGTTGAAATTCCCATATCCCAAAGTCTTTTAATTATATTTTCATGCGAATCAATTTCCAAAATATTTACAGAATCTTGCTTAGTATTCATAAACAAAATATCAATATACGAAGCAACTCTAAAAAATGCATCTTTCGCGTCATCTGCTGTTGTCAATGCTGAGTGATAGTTCGGATCATAAGCCGTTTTAACTCCGCTTTCCTTGGCCAACTTAAACGCATATTCGACAGCTTCACAAGCTGACGGCGAAAGGGATTGCGTCACACCTGATGCATAAACAATTCCTGCATTTTTAATATAATCTTCATTAATATCTTCCAAAGACAATTTTGAAGGAGCAATCTTTTTTCTGTAAACAGCGATTTCTTTCTCCGCACAAGAAGGACGAGCAATTATATACAACCCGTTAGGTTCGTTCGAAATTTTTACTTGTGAAATATCCAACCCTTCACTGTGCCAACCGTCTAACAAATAATCCTTAAAAGCATCATTACCGACACGAGTAACAAACCCGACTTTCGCACCCATTCTAAGAGCTGCAACAGCTGTTGCAAGGGCATCTCCGCCGTAATACTTATACAAACATTCAGCATCAGCCATTTTCGTATTTGCCGACAATTCAATTAAACATTCGCCAATTGCAACAACATCAAGTTTTTCGTCCATTGTTAACCTTTCAATTCACTCAAAACTCGTTTTGCACGAGAAGTAATTTCTGACAAAGAATAACCATCATAAAAATCTCGTCCGACACCTACACAAGTAGCCCCAGCTTTGATATAAGTATGAACTTCATCTAACTTTACGCTACCCAAAGGCATAACGTTCAAAAACGGCATTGGTCTGAGCAAATCTTCAACATACATTGCACCACCCATTGCAGTAATCGGATAAATTTTAATAAGCGGAATACGTGCTTTCCAAGCATTATAAGCCTCGTTTGCCGTAGACGTTTCTGCAATATACGGAATTTCTTTGTCTTTTGAAATTTTTACTAAATTCTTTGAAAAAATCGGCGATGATAAAATTTTTGCACCAGACTCAATTGATGCCTCAGCTTGCATTGCGGTAATAATTCCGCCTGCACAAACAGTAGCATGCTTTGAAATTTCTGAAATTGCTTTATAAATCGACGGATTTTGAGCATTTATTTCTATAATTTTTACCCCACCGTCTATTAGTGCATTTGCCCAATTTATTACGGTATCAGCATCATTGCTTCTTAGTATGGGTAATATTTTTTCTTGTGATAAAAGTTTGATTAAATTTTCTTTCATAAACTATCCTTTTTTACAAATTTATTATATCATAAAATAAAAGGGATAATTAGGGACAATTAAATATGAAAATTTTTAAGGGAAAAACTTTTTTTATAAAATCAATTTTTATACACATATTTTTGGTTTTGATAATTGCACTCGTTTCGTTGGCTTTTTGGGAAAAACCAATGTATGATATGCTTATTAAAACGACTTCTTCGTCCGGTTACGGCTCTGACGATATTTCACTCGTTGTAATTGACAACAATTCACTAACAGCTCAAAGATGGCCTTGGGCAAGAAGTTTGTATGGAGAAATTTTCGATTATTTTTCCAAGCACACAAAAGCAAAAGTTGTTGTCTTTGACTGTATAATCAGAGCTTTGGACAAAGAAAATTCTCCATCATCAGATCAATACTTTTTTAATTCTGTCAAAAATTCTCAAAACTTCATTGGAGCATATATGGCAGTCCCGACTCAATTTTCAGATGCAGGGAAAGGTCGAATATATAATGAAAAATTCCTGAAAAAATTCTCAATAAACGTCACTGATCAAAGGAAGAGGAACACGTCAAGATTTAGTCAATACAACAGTATTTCAATTCTTCCGGATCCATATTTTAACGTTCTATCAAATGCGGGAGCTACAAACCTAAACTTAGATCCGATTGATTCAGTATTACGTTTTTCAAATGATTTAATCGGATATAACGGCTCTTTTTATCCGTCAATTTCTCTTATGGCATACCTAAAAGCCAACAATACCGATCAAGTAACCCTTACGGATAAAAATCTTATCGTTGATAAAACAGGATTAAAAATCCCGATTACACAGACTGGCGGAAACATAAAACACAGGATTAAATTCTACAAATTCAAGAAAAATTCAGAATACTCACATACCAAATATTCCGCAATTGATATTATAAACTCTGAAAGGCAAATCAAACAAGGTCAAAAACCGACAATTAATCCTTCTGTATTTGATAATAAAATAGTTTTAATCGGTGCTAACGCATTAAGCCTTCAAGATGCTCATAACACTTCAATTTCAGCGAATCACCCCGGAGTTGATATCCAGGCATCTATTTTGAACAATTTTTTACAAAACGATTTTTTATATAGTTTTCCAACTGCACTAAATATTGCCATCATAATTTTGTTATCGGCAATCACCTTTGCAATCATTAGGTTTATGGCGTTTTTACCATCACTGTTCACATTAATCGGATTTGCAATATTATACTTTATCTTCTGTATAATCTGTTTCAACAACAACGTCGTGCCGCTTGTAATTACACCACTTGCAGTTCAGTTAAGCACAATGATTTTTGGCTATTCGTACAGATTTATTCTAGAAGGCAGAAACAAAGAAAAAATCAAAAACGCAATGGGTAAATATCTTTCGCAAGACATTATGAAAAATGTTGTTCAAAACATCGACGACATCAAACTCGGGGGCAAAAAAGCTAACGTAACAGTTCTTTTTGCCGACATCAGAGGTTTTACAAGTATGAGTGAAAAGATGACAGCAGAAGAGGTTTCTGTAATTTTGAACGAATATTTTTCAGAGATTGAACCAATTATCACCAAATACAACGGCGTAATAAACAAATTTATCGGGGACGCTGTTATGGCGATTTTTGGGGAACCTATTCAGGATATCAATCACCCGCAAAATGCAGTCAGATGTGCTTGTGACATGCTTAAAAAAGTAGATCAGCTTCAAGACAAATGGCTTGCGGAAGGCAAACCTAAAATCGAAATCGGTATTGGGATTAACACAGGAGAAGCGTTTGTCGGAAACATTGGCTCTGAAAAACGTCTTGAATACACCGTTATCGGAGATATGGTAAACCTTGCAAGCCGTATTGAAAGCTATAACAAGGTTTACAAAACAAATATGCTCATCAGCAGTTCAACATATTCTTGCGTTGCCGATATCGTTGATGTAATCAAGATTGCAGATGTTACAATTCGTGGAAAAGCCAAAAAGATGGATATTTACGAGGTTTTGAAGCTTAGCGAATAGATTATGATTGAAAATATTGAACAATTAAAAAAAGCGATTGAAATAGAAATTCAATACAAATATATCGATATACATGGTAAAACACAAGCTTTTTCGACCTTTATAAAGAATGAAGCCAAAAAGTATTATAAGCTTTCGAAAAAAAATCCTAAATGGGCTGTTATTGCAGAAGCTTTTGAGCACTATCCTTTTGCTGGCGTAAATGAACGAAGAAAGAGTATTGACAACCTCATTCGAGTTCTTACATCAGAGGCAAAAGCAAAAAATAACGAACAAAATTCTAATACAGGACAAGCTCAACCACAACACCTCAAATCAGCTGCTGAAACCGATGTAATGTATATGAAAGGCGTCGGACCTAAAATAGCCTACAAACTCAACAAGCTAGGCATTTATACTGTTCAAGATTTGATGATGTATTTTCCCAAAAAACATATTGATTACTCATCAAGAACCCTAATTAGAGATCTCAAAGAAGGCGAAACAACAACCGTTTTCGGTTATATCAAATCCGTTTCTGCCTTCAATACTCAAAAAAAATTATCAGTCGTAAAGGTTGCAATTGCTGACGAAAGTGGTCGACTTGATTTAAGTTTTTTCCAAGCAAAATCCAACCGATTTATGCTTGAAAGAACAAAATCTCAATTTCCTATAAACGCCGGAATTATGCTCTCCGGCAAGGTTAAACGAAACAATTACGACGGCAAATTAACATTCGACAAACCGACATACTCAATTATGACAGGTGAGTTTTTGGGAAACCAGAATTCAAACCTGAATATCGCAAGAATTGTCCCAATTTACACAGTCTGCGAAGATTTGAGCATAAAAGTTTTACGTCGTGCTATTTTCAACGCTATTCAGGCTTACAAATCTGAAATTACAAATGTTATCCCTGATTTTATAAGAGAAAAACTTGGAATTCTCGACAAAAAAGTTGCAGTCGAGCAAATCCATTTTCCGGAAAGCCAAGAACTGCTTGAACAAGCCCGATTTTCACTTATTTTTGAAGAACTTTTCTTGATACAGCTTAAACTTGTTCGCCTGAGAGAGCAAAACTCCGCAAATCACTCTGCACTTGCCTTGAAAATTAAAGAAAAAGGACTTGTGCACCAATTTATAGACGGCTTACCGTTTGAACTTACAGGAGCTCAAAAACGTGCAGTAAATGAGATTTTAACAGATTTAAACTCTGATATTCCTATGGCAAGGCTGTTACAAGGCGATGTTGGTAGCGGGAAAACAGTCGTCGCAACAATTATGCTACTTGCCGGAGTTGAAAACGGTTATCAGGGAGCACTTATGGCTCCGACTGAAATTCTTGCGCAACAACACTACAACAACCTTCAACAATGGCTTGCTCCAATGGGCATAAGCGTTGGGCTTTTTCTTGGCAGTCAAGGTAAAAAAGTTCGTGAAAAATTCCGCACAGACTTGCGCAACGGGCAAATGAACATTGCAGTCGGTACCCACGCCCTAATTCAAGATGACGTCGATTTTTACAACCTTGGGGCAATTGTTGTCGATGAGCAGCACAGATTTGGTGTTAAACAAAGAAATGTTTTAAAAAAGAAATCACAAAATCCGCAAATGCTTACAATGACTGCGACTCCAATTCCAAGGACTTTGGCACTTACTGTCCATGGAGATCTCGATTTGACAATTATTGACGAACTTCCCAAAGGTAGAAAACCGATTAAAACCTCGCTCGTAACTTCTCACAGGGGAGTTTACGACCTTATTCAACGAGAAATCGAAGCCGGACGCCAAGCCTACGTTGTCTATCCGCTAATTGAAGAGAGCGAAACCTTATCTGCAAAAGCCGCAACAATTGAGGCGGAACGACTTCAAAACGAAGTTTTCCCACAATTCAAAATCGGGCTACTTCATGGAAAACTCAAAAACGACGAAAAAGAGCAAGTAATGGCGGATTTCAAAAATAAAAAATATGACATTTTAGTTTCCACAACCGTTGTAGAAGTTGGGGTTGACGTTCCGAATGCAACTGTTATGCTGATTGAAAATGCCGAAAGGTTTGGCTTGTCGCAACTTCATCAGCTAAGAGGGCGTGTCGGACGTAACAGTCTGCAATCTTACTGTATTTTACACACTTCAACAAAATCGCAAGAAACAAGAGAGCGTCTGAATATTATGACGCAAACCAACGACGGTTTTGTTATTGCTGAAAAAGATTTGCAACTCAGAGGCCCCGGAGAATTTCTCGGAACTCGTCAAAGTGGCTTGCCGGATTTGATTATTTCAGATATTGTTCGTGACGCAAAAATTCTTGAAACCGCAAGAGCCGAAGCAATCGATTTTGTAAAATCCCACAAGATTGACGAATACCCAAAACTCAAAGAAATCACATCTCTTACCCTGTTTTCAGGTCTCGACATCTAATCAGAATTTGACCTAAATCTTTTTAAGTGCATGCGAAAGTTTTTTCAATTTTGCCTCAGTCGTCCCAATTCCGCAAAGAAGCATTGTCGAAACTTCGTTTGTTTTTTCATCTTCAATATCAAATTCATCAAAGAGTTTTTCAGACAGCTCAAAACCTGTCATACCGGACTTCTTAATTAAAATTTTTGTAATATCATCTCCACCAAACTCAACATTATTTACCGAGTTTTTAATCTCTTCTATCTGACAAATCAGAGTTTCGATTTTTTTGCGTCCTCTTTTCGAATTCAAAAAGTTTATATTTGCTTCAATCGACGCCAAAAGCGGATAAGATGGAGAGGTTGTATTTATCATAGAAAGTGCATTTGAGGCATCACAATCACAATTTACATGCAAAAGCGCCGTCGGATTAAGCCCACCTGCCGTTTTATGCAAAGATTGAATGGTAAAATTCGCAATATTTACAGCACTTTGAGGCAATTTATCTGAAAAAGAATAAAGAGCACCATGCGCCTCATCAATAATCAAATAAGCACCGTTATTTCGACAAATCTCCTTGATTTTTTCAACATCAGAGATAATTCCCTCATAGCTCGGGGAAGTAACAATTACAGCCTTCACCTCTTTTACATCAATAAGTTCAGGTGTTGTCTTTTGGGGAATTCCCCACTCTTTATCTATCGGCAAGTCGTAAAAAACAGGTTCGCAACCGGCAAGCTTCACAGCATTCAAATGACATGGGTGAGAATTTCGCCACAACAAAACCTTATCACCGCGCCGACAACATGCCAAAACAGCTGCAATAACACCACTTGTAGAACCATTTGTCAAAAAATGAGTATTTCGAGTTCCATAAATCTTTGTGGCTCTTTTCTCGGCTTGCACCAAGGCTGTTTGAGGATCTTGTGCCTCTGTTTCAGAAATATCATATTTATAAAAATTACGAAATTTATTAAAAATAAAATATTTCTGATTATGTGACGGAGTCGTAAACAAATATTTCCGATTTTGTTTTCTCAATAACTGGATAAGACTCATGATTACTTGTTTTTAATCTCAATACTTCTTTTTGTACAAAACTGAGTAAGCGTCATCTTGTCGATACTGTTATGATACTCAAATCTACCGGAAATTGTATACCCGCCGTTTTCATTTTTTTCAATTCTTATCGGGCTAAATTTGCAATCAATAGACTGTTTTTCAGACAACGGCAAAGAAATTGAATATTCTGCTTCAATATTAATGTTATCATTTGTACGGAACTTCATACCACCGGCAGAAATATCGAGTGTTGTAATCTTTTTAACATCATCTCCGCATTTCAAATCCAAATCATAAACATACTTAATACGAGTATATTGACGTCTTTGAAGAAATTTGTGTTTTGCAGGGGTTGCAATCTTAACTCTTTTACCATCAATAGTTTCAGGGAATGAATCAAAATACAAAGTTCCGTGAGAAGTTTGCGTATAAAACTCACAGAAATTATGACGCATCATACCTTGTGGTTCATATTCCAACTCAACAGTAAAATATCTTGGTTCAACCTCAACAATAGTCCCCTTGTTAGCACATTTAAAATCTGCCGGCACTACTGTAATTTTTCTATCTTTTTCTAATAATTCTCTCATAATAATCCTCTTTTGAAATGATTATACTACATTTTTTTTGTTTTGTCGAGATGTTATATAACTACTATTAAAGAAAAACAAAATAGACGAATAATTTCTTGCTCGAAATTTATCCGCCTATTATTTTTTATTGTATTTACACCAATATCCACATATTTTATCATTTGCAGCTATGTCTGATTTTGAGTCGCTAAATGATTAAATTATTAAATGATTAAGCTATTCACCAACACAAACCGCCAGAACATCACCGGCGTAGCGGTCGGTGGGGAGCCACTCCGTGCCCGACTGGCTGAAGTTGCGGACGTACGCGGAGCTGGAACCGTCTTCATGCGCCCAAACGTCGGAAGACATTCCAGTAAAGCCCAGAGATGAGGCTTTTGAGGTGTCTAAGGTTAGACCTCTGTATATATCTTGCTTAGCTCCAACTGTTGGGTTGCCTTTGTAGAGCTCTGTTGCTAGTTTGCCTAAATCGTCCAATGTTGGTATTTTAGATACTCCACCACATTGTTTGACGGCTCCTGCCCAATAATCGTTGTCATAGTTACACCCTTTTATTCCAAGTTTTCCTTTTTCTGCTTCGCATTCAGCTCTTGTTAATGGAGTTGGAGTAAATGCGGCAGAGAAGCATTTACCACCAGCTTCAAGAGAACACGCTGAACCCAAACCGCTTGCTTTCCCGAATATCAAAACGTCACCGTTTGAATTTCCTTCAAGTTTTGCTAACTTATTCGGTTTTTTACCTCCATTCCAATCAAAAACACCTGCAAGGCAGTTTAAAGAATTCGAAATTGAACCCTTACTATCGCCGGATTTTAATCCTTCTTTATCAACGTCAAAAGTACAGCCTTT
>CAKUZO010000009.1 GCA_934717895.1 uncultured Candidatus Melainabacteria bacterium
AATTCTCAAATCAATTTTTTTTCATATTCCCGCTCATTCTATCTCTCATATATCTAATTATATCTTATTTTCTCCCAAAATTCAACCTTTTTAAATTCTACCCGGCATAAGGGTTGAAATTCTTAAAAAATATGTTAGAATGATAATTGAAAGATGAGGTTATGTTATGAGTAAAAACAAGTCATTTGTATTTGCAATGGGATTGCTTGCAGGAGTTGTAGGCGGTTTGGTTGCAGGAGTGCTTTATGCCCCAAAATCAGGAGAAGAATCAAGAAAAGAGCTTAAAGACGCTGCTTGCGAATTTTACGAAAAAAATTCCCCTGCTATTAAAGATGCTAAAAAACAAGCACTTGAAAATATTGATTTGATGAAATATAAGCTAGAAAGACAATTCAGAAAATTTAACAACATGGTAAAATCAAAGAAGCTTCTTAAAGCCAAAGAGCTTGAAGAAATGGACGACGAGTACAATTGCGAGAACTAAAAGGAAATAACTAAATGGAAATGTCACAAATTGCCTTAAATCATGGTTTAACCTTTCTTGCTTGGGCTACAAGTATTATTATAATCGTAGTTGCAGGTTTTTTGGTGAAACTTTTGATTGACCTTTCGGCTTTGGCAAAAAACTTGAAGGAAACTTCAAACATCGTTAATACTGAACTTAAACCAACATTGAAGGAATTAAATCAAACATTAAACTCTATAAATGAGATTGTAAAAAGTACCGATAAGAATGTTGGTGATTTCAAAAGCGCAGTAGGCAGCTTTATGAATAAAACGAAGATAGTATCAGGCACATTGCTTGGCGGTTTATTCAAAGGCTTTACGACGGCTTATAAGATGTTTCGAAAATAGCCGTCATCGGTGATTTTATGTCACCAAAAGACTGTTACAATAAAAACGTAAAGGAGTAATAAATTATGTCAGCAACTAAATTTTTAGCAGGTTTTATAGTAGGCGGTGCAATCGGTGCCGTTGCAGGTATTTTACTTGCACCAAAATCGGGAGAGGAAACTCGTGCTCTAATCGCAGATAGTGCAAAAGATGCCGTAAGACGTGCTGATGAAACAGTAAAAGAAATTCAATCAAAAGCAGACGATGTTGTTTCTGATATGCAAAGAAAAGGTGACGAAATTAAAGAAAAACTTCAAAACCTTATCAACCAACAAAAAGAAACTAAACAAGAAGCTTAGACTTAAACCAAAATTAAACCAAAATTAAAAGAACTCTTCCAAATTGAAGGGTTCTTTTTTAAGACTTTTGAATATGTACCAGAATTAATTATTTTTCAATGCTTCATCAAGAGCTTTTTCTAGTACAATAATCTTGTTTTCTAAAACTTGTATTTTTGACTCTGCTGATGAATTTGAAATAGAGCCTTTTTCTAATTCTCTTTTGTACGCGTTAAATTTTGCTTTCAAGGACTTATACAACGGAACAAAAAAGCAAATCGCTGAAACTTGCCCCAAAATAAAAACAATCAACGTGTACAACGCCATATTCATCGTGAATGTTTGTGGCGTAAGACTTAGCAGTGCCGCTATTTTACTACTCAATAAGGTTATTCCCGCGGTATCTTGAAAATTCATCAAGATTAAAAAACACAAAACTAAAACTGTTAAAATAGATATAATTTGCATAAAACTAGCTCCTTAAATATTTTAAAACCTTTTGAATTTTCTCATCAGGTTCTATTTCCAGCTCTATTATTTCATCTCCAAACGGTTTTGTAAAGCGTAAAAAGTATGATTGCAAAACCTGTTCTTCCGTCTTAACCTTACCCTGTCCGGCACCATAAAGCGTGTCATTATATATCGGGTGGTTTATACTTTTTAAATGCACTCTTATTTGATGAGTCCGTCCTGTAACAAGCGTAAGCTCAACATAAGTTGCATCTTTAAATCTTTCCAACACCTTAACAATCGTCCTTGAAGGCTTTCCGTCCTCCCGAACCGCCATTTTGTGTGGTTGATTTGGATTTCTACCGATTGGAGAATTTATTTCAAATTCATCTTGCGCAATAACACCTTTTGCAATCGCGCGATATTTTTTTGTAATCGTATGATTTTTTATTTGATTTGCCAAAAACTCATGAGCTCTGTCGTTTTTAGCAACCATCAAAAGTCCGGACGTATTTCTATCAAGCCTGTGAAGAATTCCACGTCGTAATTCACCGTTTATATCAGATAGATTTTCCCCATATTTATACAAAAGCGCGTTAACCAATGTTCCTGATTTTTCGATTGTTGTCGGGTGAGTGAGCATGCCGGACGGCTTATTTACGACAAGCATATTTTCATCTTCATAAACAATTGCTAGCGGAATATTTTCGGGCTCAATTTTAATTTCGCTAGTTTGCGGAATTTCAAATTCAACCTTATCATCTTCTCTAAGAAGATATGATGCCTTTTTAGGTATTCCGTTAACAAATACATTTCCAGATTTTATAAAATTTTGAATTTTAGAGCGGGATAAATCGGTTGTGACTTCCGCCAAAAAGCTGTCTAATCGTTTATTCTCATCATTTTCATCAATAAAAATAATCATACAAATAATTTTAACTAATGTTTTTCAACAATTTTATTATTATCATCTACAATTACGATAGTTGGTTTATAACCTTTCAACTCATCTGGATTATACAGGCCATAAGCAATGATTATTACCTTGTCACCGGGTTGAACTTTTCTTGCAGCGGCACCGTTCAAACAAATCATGCCAGAATCAGGTTCACCCTTGATTACATAAGTGTGAAATCTTTCGCCGTTATTAATATCCAAAATATCAACTTTTTGCCATTCCTTAATATTTGACTCTTTCATCAAAGTTTCGTCAATCGTAATTGATCCGACATAATTTAAATTTGCATCTGTAACAGTTGCTCTGTGTATTTTTGAACTTATAAATTCTTGTAACATATTTTCCTCGCTAATATATTTCTTGCGACAATATTTTATCTCAAACATTAAAAAAAATCAAAAGATGCAAACTTTATAAAGTTTACATCTTGATTTCGTTGTTTATTTAATGTGCTTATTGATTTTTTCTATTAAATATTCTGCTTATAAATTTTGTTCGTGTATTTTTCAATATTAGGCGTATCAATTTCAAACACATGAACTCTTGCAGGTCCTAACTCTACACTTAACATATTGTCTTTTGCCTGTAAGACACTTTCTTTTCCGTAAGAAGGAAGAAGATTTTTCAATTCTTGACTTGCTTTCAATGTTGGCACTTTAATATTTGCAGCAACCGAACGATTTATATTCTTATTTGCCACTACAAGAAGAGTTTTACCGTTCAAATGTCTTGCATAAGCAATAATTTGATCGTTTTTATCTTTTTCTTTTTCTAGCTCAATGAACGTACCTTTTGTAATTACATCAAGATATTTGTCGCGCATTTTAAAAGCTTCTGTCATAAATTTACCGATTTCTGGCTCATCGCCCCCCGGTTTTCTAGATAAATTAAAGATATCCAAACGACCTCTGTGAACTGTCATTTCATGGTTGTCAGTTTGGGTTACAGGATTATCTTGTCCTTCATATTTATAAATATAATTGTCACCTGATTGATAACCGTCAACAATATAAGGGTTTAGCATTGGTAAAGTAGCTTGAAGCCCCATTGTCATATTACAATAATCCGCTCCACCATGTGACATAGGAGAAATGTCATCGTGTGTTGCAAAAGATCCGATTAGCGATTTGCCTTTCGGCAAATTATATGACAAATCCAGTTGCTCTTTTACATAGTTCATAAATGTTTTAGCATCAGGCCATTCATGGAAAATGTGATATTGCCCGTAAATCATATCAAAACCGGCTCTTAAAGAGTCTTCCGGTCTGTCATAAGGCATATTAGCCTGTGGAGAAGCATCTTCATAGGTATAAGTTTCTGCAAGCCACCCGAATTCAGGATCTCTCATGTGAGAATACGGAATTAACACGTCCCAAAACTCAACAGGCTTTGCCCTACCTACATCGGCTCTAATTCCATCTACTCCTAAATCTATACACATATCTACAAATTGTTTGTGCAATTCAAGAAGTTTTGGGTTTAACGTTCTTTTACCTTCATCTTCCCAAGGTTGAAACATTCTGATATCATTCCAGCCTTGTGGCGTTTTTGCAAGTCCGTCACTTTCCATTGCCATCCATTCAGGGTGATCTAAAAACATATCATAAGACGCACAACTTGGCAAATCTACCATTACCTTGATATTTCGTTTATGACATTCATCAATAAACGCTTTAAACTGTTCCAAATCACTTCTCGGATCATTTGGATCAATCAAATTCGGGTCCAACGCCAACAAATCTTTTGGTGCATAAACAGAGCCTGCCGTACCCATAGCTTTCATTTTCCCTGGGGGATTAATCGGAAGTACGTGGAACGTGTTAAAACCTTCGGCTTTAACTTCATCAAGCCTGTCAATTGCGTTTAAAAATGTTCCGTGTTGTTCATTTCCGTCAATATAGTCGTTGCCATTTGTATCTTTTGCATTAAATGTTCTTGGAATTATTGCCAAAATTTTTGCTTCGTTATTTTTAAACATTGAGCGCAAATTGTTGTGATAATTTATTGGCGCTGAATTCTCCGTTTTTTCAACTTTTGCGGGTTTTTGAACTGCCGGAGTATTAATCATTGCCATATTGTTTAAATATGCGCTTAACAAGCCTGAATTTTGCTGTTGCGGCTGCACAAATGGTTGTCCTGTCATTGAATTTGAAAGTACAGGTTGATTAATTTTTTGAGTTTTTATTGTTAATAAATTTGTTGAATTAATCATTTTTTATCCGCCTTTTGTTGATATTTCGGCATTTTCCCAAAGAAAAACTGTGCTAATACTGTTACACCAAGTAAGGCAGCACCAAAGGTACCGAAAATTTTAAGCCATTTTTTTGTATTGAAAGCCTGTTGCCCAGCCTTAAAGAACAATTCATCAGGAGCAATGCCGGTAAGCAAGAATTTCAAATCTGAGCCTGCGCCATTTGCTGGTCTGATTTTGTGATGAGGTTTTGCAAAATAATGCTCGCTACCGATGTTATCCAAAATTAAAGTTCTGTATCTGTTAATTTCATCGCCAATTAGGGTTTTGTTCAATAATTCTTTTGTTGTAGGATCTAAATCCTCTTCAAACATTAATTGCATTGCATTTTGATAGAAATATTTGTCACCACCGATATCTGTTCCGACAGTTCGTCCAAAATATTTGTTTTGAATTTTTCCACCTTTGACTTCGACAGGCCCGTTATCGCTTGCCGGATTTGGATTTCTAAGCATATAGAACTTAGTTGCACTGTCAGACGAGTGACCTTGAAGAGTCATAATTTTACAAAGTTCAATTAATTCTTCTTTAACTTCACGGCTGTATTGACCGTTTATAATATAAGAACCATTTGGGTTTTGGGCAATACGTCTGTAAAAATCAAGAGTATTAATAAGTCGATAGAACGAACTTTTCACTCCAAGCATTCTTTCTGCTGCATATGATTTTTGAATATTTTTAAGAGTTCCAACATTTTCATAATCATTATTTCCTGCAATTGCTCTTGCTGTACGCCTTAAACCACTTTCATCAATCTTACCTTTAAATTCTGAGAACAAAGATTCGACCTTGGTTTCGTAAGCTGTTCCGTTATTATTTGTTTGTAAAATACCGGAAGAAATATCACTCGGCTTGATTTGAGCGTCAAGTGTTGCAACTTCATCAATAATTTTCTTTATTACTTCACGATACTTGCCGTCATTTGAAACGATATCTTCAATATGTCCACGAAGGACTTCACCCATAAGATTTCTGTCAAAATGAGTTCTTGTAATTTCTTTATCTGTAAAACCTAATGTTTTCAACAAGTTTTTAGATATATTGTTCCAATAATTTGCAACTACTGTTTCCGGAGCAGCTCCGACTTTTTTAACAGCATATTCATTAAGTGTTATCATTTTGGCTTTAAATCCATTCAAAACACTTGCCATATTGTTAATTTTTTTTCTGAAACCTTCATTAAGAGTTTGAGCGTGAACTTTTTCCAAAGCTTTTCTGATAGGGTGAAAATCCTTTTCGTTCGCATTAATAACCGTTGCAACTCGTCTGGCATCGTATTGTCTGCCGTTAGGGTTTGCTCTATTATATTCTACAACATTGTCTTTAACTTTTTTGATTATAACAGCACGAATTTGCCTTAATCCGTCTTCTCCTTCGTTCCCTAACAACTGGTTATCTGACAGTAATTGAGCTAATTCTTCGTCAGCAGGTATTACGGAGTTTACAAATTCTGCACTATAATTTTTACCTAAAAGTTTTTCTTTTAAGTTTTTAGAAATCTCTTTTGTAGTTCCATCATCTACAACAAAATTATTTGTCAAAAGCATTTCTTGGAGATCCTTGTGAATACTTCCTGCTGTTACGTTGTCAAAGCCTTCTGAAAGCATTGACGCAAGACTTTCTACCAACTCTTTTGTTACAGGTTTATCTGCATTTTTAGACAACAATTTTTCAATATTTTGAGTATAATTTTTGTCCAAATATTTTTGAGAATATTTTTCAAAATTACTCAAAATCGCATCAGCTTTTTTGTTTTCACGATTGTTCAAATATTTTGCCAAGAAAGGTTCTGTCTGATTACAAATCAAAGCACTCATAACAGGTGTTGCAAAACCTGCTGTCATCATCCATAAAGTATTATTCTGGATAGCGATTTTTTTCATTTTTTCTTGAATTGCGTCACGTCTATTCGGAATATCTTTTGGAACACCCATTCTGTCGCCGATTTTTTGGATTTGTTTGTCATTATACAAATCCCAAGGAATAAATTGAGGATCTTGATAGAACGGTTTCTTTCTGCCAAAACTGTCTTGATATTCTTTTTGAACATTTATGCCGTGAATTAAATATGCAGGAAGTTGGATTGCAATCTTAGGCCAAATTGCCATTGATGCCAAGAAAGATGCCAAGCCAACAAATTCCATACCTTTCGTCATCGGAGTTTGTTTTTTAGAGAACAAATACCCCGCAATCGCAAGCCCACCAAGCTTCAAGCCGACATCGTTCAATTTACCCAGTTCATGGTCATTCGCTTGCCCTTTTGCAGCATGCTTAAACGCCTTAAAATCATATATCGCATCTTTTACCATAATTGCAGGTGCGTTGAAAATATTGCCATTAAGCAACTTCCCTTCACCTTCAAGCGGTTTTATGAATGTTCTATTATTTAATTCGCGTTCAATATCAAAATCCGGTTTTGGCTTTTTCGGTGCTTCAACTTGCGGTTTTACTGTTGTATTATAAGGATTTTTTTGAGTTGCTACATAATTTTGAATCAAGCTTGACATATTAATCTACCACGTAATTTTTGTTTTTATCAATAACATCAGCCGCATCGACCTTAGACGGCTTGTGAGAGCTTGATACGGTATTTATTACCCCAAGCACAGTTGAAAGAACGGCTGCCCCAAGCAACATTTTGCCGGCATGCTTTGAAATACCTTTACCTTCTCCTTGATAGAATGCTTTCGCACTTTTTATGAAATTCTTACCGAAAGAACTTAAAGATTTTCCAAATTCTTTTGGTTTCCAGAATTTAAACGTCATGACATTAAAGAAATTTTCCCAAGGCTTTTGAAATGCAAGTCCAACGCCTGTTGCAGCCCAGAGATATGATGAAATATTTTTTGCCAAATTCTCTTTTACAATAATCTCTTTAATTCTCGGTTTTACTTCTTGATCTGAATCTTTTAAATTTTCGCCCATGCCCAATCGTTTTGCAATTCTGTCATAGCGATAATTTCTAGGTTCTCCCTTAGCCTCTTCACCATAAAGTAAATCCCAGCGTGGAAATTCAACACTCTCAAAAACTTTGTGATGTTCAATACTAATAATATCCGTATCATTTACATCTTCCGGCAACTCGTAAATTACCTTTGCATAAGGTCTTTCAGTATCGATACCGGTCATCATCTGCACAGGCTTGCTTACAAATGACTTTGAAATTCCTTTAAGTAATCCATAAAACAAAACACCCAAAGCCATTTTTTGCCCTATTGCAGAAGCTTTTGTTTTGGCGAATGCTTCAAAATGTTTGTTTGCGAAATTAAATACACCCATAAGCATTGCACTGCCTACAATATAAGGCACTGTGCCCATTGTTAAAAACTCGTAAAAGTTTGCGTTTTTACTTCCCTTAAATCCCTTGGCAGGATATACAGTAACGGCATTAGTAAGTTTATCTATCCCTATACGTGTTCTGGTGGCAAGATTATCTTTCAAAAGCGTGTCATGATTATATTCGAGAGCTTTTTCTTGTTTATCATTGCCATTTGCCGAAAAATTTATATTGTTGTTAGTTTTATTAATCGGTAAAATCATTTTTACTCCACACATCGACGTACCATTAGAATGTCTGTAAATATATTTTTTTGTCAGTTAATTAGCCCCAAGTTTACATATTTTAACAAAAACAATATAAATTCTACTTGCCATAGTAGCTAAAAAATGCCACTGCACCAAGCCCTGCTAAAATACAATAATATCCAAAAATCGCAAGTGAAAACTTTGAAATAAATTTCATAAAATATTTGATACACAAATATCCGACAATTCCGGAAACAATTGTACCTGTCCAAATTGCAGTCCAGTTATATGTCAAAGCTTCATGCACATCAATTTTTACCAACGGATAAACCATTGAAGCTCCCAAGATAATCGGAATACTTAGCAAGAAAGAATATCTCGCCGCTGTAACTCTATCAAGTCCCATAAACAAACCGGTTGCGATTGTCCAACCGGAACGAGAAAAGCCTGGAAGTGCCGCCAAACCTTGTGCCAAACCAATGAAAACAGATGTTTTTAAATCAACATTGTCTTTTTTTTCTTCAAGCTTTTTAGATTTGTATTCGCTATATAGCAATGTAAAACCTGTAATAAACAGTAATCCACCAACAATGTCAGGTCTGAAAACTAATTTTTCAGCAACTTCATTAATCGGTAATGCAAGAATAATCGTTAAAATTGTACCAACAACTATGTAAAGCCCTAATTTTGCTTCTTTATCAGACCAATCTTTTGTTTTTATGGCATGCCACATTGCTTTTAAAATATTCAAAACATCTTTGCGGAAAAATATTAATACAGCAATCAAAGTCCCTAAATGTACCATTATATCAAAGAAAACTTCTTCACTGGAACTTTGAACAATCGGAATATTTTGCATTACCTTGTAAAAGTTTGATGTAAAAACCAAGTGAGCAGAACTTGATATCGGTAAAAATTCACTCAATCCCTGTACTATTCCCATTAATATTGCTTGTATTAAATTCATTTTTTCTTTTTCTCCGATTTAACTTACTAATTTATGTATTTATGTTGTTGGGCAAGTATGCCCAAACCACTGTCTAAATCCTTGTCGTCGGGGTAGGTACCCCGACCTACCGAAACAACTGCGGTGCATACCGCTAAAATTTTGTTTCAAAGAGCCTTAGCACCACTGCAATTTAACATCTACCCTGTAACAGACTATGCCTCTTTGCATCTTGGCATCTGAATTTACTCTTCCTCAAAATAACTGCAACAAGAAGTCTGAGTTTCCCAAACTGTTACTTTGCTCAATTGAACAACTCTTTCTTTCAACTTGTTGTAAATAAACATTGAAATCATCTCACTTGAAGGGCTTTCGCCTTTAAATTCAGGTAAAGCATTCAAGTCTTTATGATCTAAAAGGTCAAGAACAGCTTTTAATTCTTTTTTTAACACTTTGTAATCCATCAAGATATTACTTTTATCCAAAGTTTCACCTTTTACAAAAACTTCTACCATCCAGTTGTGTCCATGTTGATTTTCGCATTCTCCGTCATAATTCAACAGGTGGTGTGCTGCGGCAAAAAACGCCTGTGTTTTAATTTCAAACATTATACTTCCCCTTTTAATATGTAATCACAAAATTCTCTAACTGCGCCTCGTCCACCGTTTTTTGTAGAAACGAAATTGGCAACTTTTTTAACCTCGTCCATTGCATCGGCAGGACAGCCTTTGAGCGCAACTTTCTCCAAAATACAAATATCAGGCGTATCGTCGCCCATATAAGCAACTTCATCAAAGCTAATATTGTATTTCTGCAAAATTTCTTCTAAATCTGCAATTTTGTTTTTTGAACCTTGATAAAGCTCTTTAATTTTTAGGTTTTCAGCACGATGTTCAACAGTACCGTTTTTTCGTCCTGTAATAATTGCAGTAATTATTCCGGCTTTATTCAAATTTGTTATTCCCTGACCGTCTTTGGCGTTAAATGTTTTGTATTCTACACCGTTTTCGTCATAGGTAATACTTCCATCTGTCATAACTCCGTCAACATCAAAAGCAACAAGTTTAATCTTCATCTTACGCAACTCCCGCTCTCAATAAGTCATGAATATGAATTACGCCAATTGGTTTATTTTCTTCATCAACAACCGCAAGAGCCGTGATAGAGAATTTTTCCATCAAATTCAAGGCACTTGCACCGTAATCTTTTTTAGAAATATGTTTTGGATTTGCAGACATAACATCTTTTGCAAGAAGCGGTCTGATGTTTTGGTACTTAATCAAGGTTCTTCTAATATCACCGTCTGTCAAAACACCTGTCAAAATTCCGTCGTCATTGACTATCATTGCCATTCCCAGCCTTTTCTCAGATATTAGTTCAATTACATTTGCAAAGCTGTCCGATTCTTTTGCAATCGGAAGTTTTTCAGGTTCAGTAAGCATTAAATCTGCAACTTTGTATCTGAAACCTTTTCCCAACGCACCAGATGGGTGGAAAATTAAGAAATCTTCTTTCGTAAAACCACGTTTTTCAAGCAAACAAACTGCCAAAGCATCTCCCATTGCAAGAGTTGCGGTTGTACTTGCTGTCGGGGCTTTATTCAATGGACAAGCTTCTTTTTCAACAGAAATATCAAGAGTAACATCAGAGGAATGTGACAGGGTTGAATTCAAATTCCCAGTCATACCAATCATTGTTACGCCAAATCTTTTAATAAGCGGAAGCAAATTCAAAAGCTCTTGTGTTTCTCCGCTGTTTGAAATTGCTATCACAACATCATTTCTTGTAATTATACCTGAATCCCCATGGGTACTTTCAGCAGGGTGCAAGAAATATGCCGGAGTGCCAGTTGATGTTAATGTTGCAGCAATTTTACGGCCAATAAGTCCGGATTTTCCCATGCCAGTAACGATTACACGACCTGTACAATTATACAAATAATCAACGGCTTTATCAAATTCGTCACCAATATTGTTTTTAAGTCGCAAAATTGAATTTGCTTCAATATCAAGAACCTCTTTTGCCAACTCGTTTATGCTGTTTTTATTCATAGTTACCATATTCTCTCCCCAACTTCCGCAAGTATAATTCTAATATCGTACAAAAAAAGCGTTTTTACCAGAAATATTTAATTTTTGTAAATTTTGATTTCGGCAGAGCTGTTCAATTTGTTATTATTTAGAAATTTTTATTGTATAATTACGCTAACATTAGAAAAAGGAGAGTTTATATGATTGAACAATTACAAACCTTGGTGCAAGCGCACGGTGTCGTTGTTTCAGCCGCTATTTTGCTAACGGCGTACGTGTTTATTGCACTTGAAAAAATTCCAAAGGTTACAATTGCACTTCTCGGAGCAGCAATTACGATTATTTTGGGCTTAGTTAGCCAAACAAAAGCGATTGATGGCGTAATTAACCCGCATTATTTTATTAACTTTGTTGATTTTAACGTAATATTTTTGCTTGTATCAATGATGATTATCGTGAGCATTGCAACTCGTAGTGGAATGTTCAACTGGATTGCGAATGAACTTTTACGATTTACCAAAGGGCACCCAAAGCTTGTTTTATTGACGCTTGGTGTGTTTACGGCTGTTACATCAGCATTTTTGGATAACGTTACAACCGTTATTTTAATCATGCCTGTAACTTTCTTTATAGCAAAACAATTAGACATAAATCCTCTACCGTTCTTGATTACAGAGATTTTTTCATCAAATATCGGTGGAACAGCAACTTTAATCGGTGATCCTCCAAATATTATTATAGGAAGTGCCGCAAAACTTTCATTTATGGACTTTTTGACAGAATTAACAGGCGTTGTTGCGGTAATTTTAGTTGTAATTATTGCCTTAATGTTATTTATTTTTAGAAAATCTCTAAAAGCAGCACCTGAAAAAATGGCGGCTGTTGCAAACCTTGATAATTCAAAGACAATCACTGATTTTCCTCTAATGATTAGAAGTGGAATTGTTTTGATGCTTGTAATTTTAGGTTTTATTTTGCACGACGTAACACACGTTGAAACATGTGTTACAGCAATGCTTGGAGCAAGTTTCTTATTACTTTTTGAAAAACCAAAAGATATTTTGTGCGACGTTGAATGGAACACAATTTTCTTCTTCATCGGCTTGTTTATAATTATTGGCGGATTGGAAGCTACTGGTGGAATTGCACTTATGGCAAAATGGATTTTGGCGGTAACAAAAGGTTCACAAGAGGCAACCGCAATGATTATCTTGTGGGCATCAGGCTTTATCTCTGGAATTATCGACAATATTCCATACACAGCAACTATGACTCCGATGTTGTTAGAAATTCAAAAAACTATGGGAGCAGATTACACATTGCCATTATGGTGGTGTTTGTCACTCGGCGCTTGTCTTGGTGGAAACATGACAATTATCGGTGCCGCTGCAAACGTAATCGTTTCAGAAACATCTGCTCACAACGGACACCCGATTCCGTTTATGAAATTCTTGAAATACGGCGTTTTGACAATGATAATTTCTCTTGTGATAAGCTCCGCATACATCTATGTAAGGTTTTTACATTAGGATTTCAAACAATAATTACAAAAGTCCTTTCCCTCGAAAGGGCTTTTTTATTGCAAAAATCTGTTCGCCTTGAACTCAAATTTTTCTTGATGTATTATAAAACCATCAGATGTGTAAAACAGAAAGAGAGATTTAAAATGACAAAAAAAGAATTGATTTTTTTAGGACCACCGGCATGTGGTAAAGGAACTCAAACAAACAGATTGGCTGAATATTTGAACTTCCCACACGTTGATACAGGTTCTTTATTGAGAGCAGAAATCAAAGGTGAAACAGAAGCTGGTAAAGAGGCTAAATCATACATTGACAAAGGTCAATTGGTTCCTGTTGAACTTGTTACAAGAATTATCAAAAACAGATTGTCACAAGATGATTGCAAAAACGGTTACATTTTGGACGGTTTCCCTAGAAGCGTTGAACAAGCAGGCGAACTTGAAAAAATGAACGAAGAAATCGACAACGGCGAAGATACAAGATTTATCGCAGTTTATTTCGATATTGACACAAGCATTCTTGTTGAAAGAATCGTAAATCGTCGTTCTTGCCCTGTTTGTGGAGAAATCTACAACCTAGAATTCAAACCGCCAAAAACAGCAGGACACTGTGACAAAGATGGTGCAGAATTGACACAACGTAAAGATGACACAAGAGAAGTTGCTCAATCAAGATTTGACACATACAACAAAGAAACAGCTCCTCTTGTTGACTACTACACTAAAAAAGGTGTTTTGAAATCAATCGACGCAAACGGAACTATTGACGAAGTTTGGGAAAGATTGTTGGAAGTAATTAAATAGTAGTGAATTGTGAAATAGTGAGTGGTGAGTAGTTCAAATAAGTGCTATCGCACAAAATCTAGCTGAGCGAAGCGAACGAAATGAACTATTCACTATTAGCTATTCACTACTCACTAAATAAAAGAGGCTTATCATGATACATAAAAAATCACGTGATGAAATCAAAAGAATTAGACACGCAGGGCACATCGTAGCCCTAGTTCACAAAAAAATGCGTGAGGTTATCGAACCGGGAATTAGTACAAAAGAATTGGATAGCATTGCTCACGATATTATCAGAAAAGAACGTGCTATTCCGACATTTTTAGGCTATAACGGTTTCCCTGCATCAATTTGTGCTTCAATTAATGAAAAAGTAGTCCATGGAATTCCACACGAGGACGAAATCGTTAAGGAAGGCGATATTATAAGCATTGATGTTGGTGCAACTTATGCCGGAATGGTTGGCGATGGTGCTTGGACATATCCGGTTGGCAAGATTAGCGAAGAATGTCAAAGACTTTTAAAAGCGACAGAAGAAGCATTATTTGCAGGAATTTCTCAGATGAAAGCCGGCAATGTGTTGGACGATGTTTCAGGAGCTGTTGAAGCCGTTGCTGTTCGTGAAAAACTCGGTATTGTTCGTCAATATGGCGGGCATGGTGTCGGACACGAAATGCACGAAGAACCGTTCTTATTCAACTACAAAGTTGGCGATAGAACTTTGTTGAAACCAGGTTATGCAATTGCAATTGAACCAATGCTTAACCTTGGCTGTGATGAGGTTGAAGTTGCTGATGATGAATGGACTGTAAGCACAAAGGATAAACGTCCTTCTGCACACTTTGAACATTCAGTACTTGTAACAGAAGATGAACCTATTATTATTACACAATTGATGGAGTAAACCGATGAATTATTACATTGGATTATCACTTGCGGCGTCATCAGGTATGGATAGCGGTGTTGCGGTTTTAGACGAAGACGACAACCTCATTCTTGTTGATAAACTTTACACAATGAATGATGTAATGTTCTTTTTCGATAACTACCCTTCACTAAAATATTCCAAAATCTGCTCATCGCTAGTCTGGGACAGAACAATGTTGAACGGCAAATGGCGAATTCTCGGAAAACCTTATCAACAGGTTTCTACAAACAAGCTAATTCCAAATCGTGACGGCTGGACTCACAGATATTCAACCAGAGGGTGTGAATACTTCAAATCATTGACTGAAAAAGGAATTGAAGTAAACAGATTTGAGCTCTATTTGACTCGTCAAAATCTTCATTTGGATTCTTGTTACAAAGAACGTTCACCTGCTGATTGCAAGTTTTTGCAACAGACATTGCGATTGGAATGGGGGCTTGACCTTCCGGTAAATATGATGCCTATGGCACAATTGGAAGCAATAGTCGGGGCGATTTTGGCAAAAGAAAATACCAAACACCCTGAAAACATCAAAGTTATTTCGAGTTTTAAAGATTTAAATGTAATTGATGTAATTCAAAACCCACATAAATTAGAAAGAATTGCGATTTAAGGACGCCAAATTTATAGCTTAGCAAATCGGTGTAGCAATGCCGACAAAAACAAATTAAAAGGAGAAGTTTTCAACTTCTCCTTTTTGCATTTATAAAATTCTTGAACTGTTAATTATTCAAAAATCCAACCGTTTGTCAAATCTACTTTTACAGGTTTCAAAAGTTTTATGTAAACAGTGCCATCAGCTTGTACGTTAAGTTTTTCACCTTTCAAAGTTGCTCTAACAAATTTCATAAACCAATTTCTGTGTTTAGAAACTTCGCCAACACCGTTAAATGGAACAGTTTGGTCGTTGTTAGTTGTCAAGATTGAATTGTCAAGAACAAGAACGCCGTTTCTAACAAACCATTTACCTTGTCTTACATCTAACAATTGACCTTTTAGAGTTGAACCTTTGTAAACAAGAATGTATTTGTCTTTTGTAACATAGTTTTCAGGAGCAGATGCAGAATAAATTTCACCTGCCTGAGAAGTTTGAGAACTTACGTATTTTGTTAATTTTACCGGAACAATAGAACCTGCCGGAATTACGCCTACACTACCTTGAACATAAGCGTTTTCAACAACAAAACCTTCTCCTGTTTTCTTTCTCATAGCTTCTGCCAATTTTGCATTAGGGTTAAGTTTTGCTTGCTCCATCATTTCGTAAAGAATTGCAGCGACTTCCGCTCTTGTTGCCGGTCTGTTAGCTTCTACTCTTGCTTTGTTTGCAGAAGGAATAGTTACTAACATATTCAAAATTTCTGCTTTACCGGCTGGAATTACGAACCATTCCGGAACTTCGTTTACGTCAGCAAATTTTTTAGACAAAACTTCTTTTGCCTTCAAATCGCTGATTTGTTCTGTTGTCAAAGCGTTTACGGCAACAGAAATTGATTCTGCACGAGTAACTGTATCGTCTGGTCTGAAAGGTTGACCTTCCGGCGGACAAGAGATTAAATCAAAATACAAAGCTTTTTGGATTGAATCGTAAGCCCAAAAAGTCGGCTCAATATCCGTAAATTTTACAGGTTGAGCAACTGTTGTGTGTTCTTGTCCCAATGCTTTAATAGCCATTGAAGCAAATTCTGCACGGCTAACATTGTCATCAGGCTTAAAAGTACCGTCAGGATATCCGACAATAACCCCTTTTTCTGTTAAAATTTCAATCTGTTTTGCAGCCCAATGATTAGCTGAAACGTCCGGATATGCAAACGCCGGAGCAATCAAAAATAAGCTGACAAGAACAGATAACATTAATTTTAATACCTTTTTCATATTACCTCTCCTATAATAAATAATACCAATTATATGCTACACGTAAAAAATATTCTCGGCAATAAAACTTAAAGATATGTAAATAAAGTGTTCAAAAATTTTTATTATGAGTTTTAATAAAAAGGAAAAAGGTATAAAACAAAAAGGTAATGTGTTATGAGAATTCCTCATTTTAGTAATATGCAAGTTGCAAGAGCTATTATTACAGCCAAACAAAACGGGAGACAAGTCGCAAGAGTCGCGCAAAAAGTAATTCCGCAACCTGTTGCTACCAGAAAGAATGTAATGACTGCAATGTTTTTAGCATCTTCCGTTATGCCTCATACAAATTATAAACCTGCTCTAAGACTTCAAATGAACTGGGGCGAACGAATTTCTATGGCAGTAACTAATGTAAAAAAATCGGTCGCAAAAAAACTTCCTGCCAAAAAAGCTGCTCCTAAAAATATATCAGCTTCAAATTTAAAATTAATGGCAGATGGATTTTCTGAAAACACAAAGGAACTTTGCTCAAGATTTAATGCTCTATTGCTACAAAATGATAAAGGAAAAAATTTATTAAATAATAAAGGACAGTCTTTTATTCACATTGCCCAAAAACATAAAGTAGATCCCGTTGTTTTAATGTCAATTGCTTTACACGAATCAGCTCGTGGAACTTCCGATGTCGCCAAATTGCGTCATAATATCGGAGGAATAGCATTGAATAAAAAAGGTTTAAAGGGTGTTTATCGTTTTAAGCTGTATAATCGGGTTGAAGACTGTATTGATCAGATGGCAGAAACACTATCTATTCATAACAAAAAATCAAATATTCAAACAGTAAAAGAACTTGCAAAAGCCGGAAAATATTGTGCCAAGAATGAAGCAGACGAGTGGATTGATGGCGTAATGTTTTATGTAAAACGCCTGAAAGGTATTGAAACTTAAAATATTACAATTTATATCGTAATACAGAATTACTACCCTGAGAAGAAACAAACAGCAAATCGCCGTCTAGGTGCAATCCATATGGCTTTTGTATGTTTGAAACCTGTACCGTCAAAACTCCGGTAGAAGAGATTTTCACAACATTGTTGCTGTTGTAATTCGACACATAAATATTTCCGTTATTGTCAGCTGCAAGAGCAATTGGACCATTTATTTTAACATCTTTCACATAAACAATTCGTTTTCCGTCAGGAGTGATTTTGTAAATCATATTGTCTGAAAAACAAGCTACATAAAGATTTCCCTTGTTGTCAGTCACAACTCCGGTCGGACTTGTAATATTATTATACATACCGTTTGTTTCAGGAATTTTTGCAACTTCACCAACTGCATTTACCTTTGCTTCTTCTGCTTTAATGGTCTGCATATCCGCTCCCATTGACGTTGCAACGGATTGAGCTTTTGCGTAAATGCTACTTTCTTTTGGAATTAACGATAAATAAGCCTTTGCTTTTGCAGTTTGACCTAGTTTATTGCTAAGTTGTGCCGCTTTATAAACAGATTCATAATCATTTGGATTGCGAACAATAATTTGTTTAAAAACTGCAAGAGCCGCATCATCTTGCTTTAAATATTCCAAAATTGTTCCGAGATTGTAATATGCGTCAATATAATTTGGATCAAGCTCAATTGCTTGTCGGAAAGATGCCATTGCTCTGTCATATTGCCCAATTTTGTAGTAGTCAACACCTTGATTATATTGAAGTTTTGCCTCGGTTGAAGGTTCGTAAAAATCATCGGCATTCGCCATAACACAAAAACCTGTGCTTGCTAGAATTAATAAAGTTATTAGCAGTTTTTTTACATTCACTGTCGAACCTCCTTAAAATTTTTGATAAAAGCCCTCTCTCAACAGAGAGGGCATTATTTTTTCAACTTATGAATTATTAGATAATTTCTTCTAATTTTTCAATCACTTTTTTATTTTTTTCTGCAAATTCATGCCCACGAGCTTCAATTGCCAATTTCAAGATATTTGCAAGATTAATTGCGTTTAATTCCTTGTAATTGTTTGGCAAACGTAAGCTCCAATTAGCATCACCTGCTGTTCCAGGACGGTTGTATACGTCATAAATATTAAAATAATCAGTGAAGAAAATTTGAATATTTTCAGCCTTAGACGCAAATAATTCAACCAATTTTGTTTGAGCCAAAAAGTCCGCATCATCTGTCAAATGAACGATGATATCATCTTTGTTTGGAGCTTCCGCAAATAAGTCGTCTACAAGGTTTTTGGCATGCAAATATCCAACATGACTGTGAATATTTTCGTTAGCCCACATTTTAATCGGCTCGTTGTCATGAGTTCCAACCATTGCCCAGCAGCGATTGTCGATATTACAACATCTGTAAGGATCTTTCGGCTTGTCAGCTTCTACAAACTGAGTAAGTTTCATACCTTGCAAACCGAATTCTTTCATAACTGCGGCAACCGGATTTGTCAAAGTTCCCAAGTCCTCGCAAACAATTGCATCTTTGTTCAAACCTTCTTCTTTTGCAGCTGCAATAACGATTTTTTCGATTAGTCTGCCATAAGCCTTGATTTGGTCTTTATTAAGCGTTTTTACACGTTTTTCTTTGTCTGCTGTTAATTCAGTGTCTAAATCTTCCAATTTTGCAATCGCATATTTTGCAAGTTCAGGGTGCTCAGGAGATGAATACAATCTGCCTGCACCTTGTTCAATTTTCGGTTTTTTACCTTGTTTGTAAACCCAAGGATCAATCAAGCCTACGATGTGGTCGATACGCACACCACCAGGGTTTTCACGGAACATTTTTTTGTATAAGTTTTTCAACAATTGTCCGCCTTCATCTAATGAACCGTCAGCGTTGTACATTCTGTCAGGATCCATTACAGGGAAGCCCCAAGCCTGACCGTCTTTTGAGAAATAATCAGGAGGGCAACCTAAACACCAACCTTTTAAGAATAATGATTGATATGCCCAGCAATCACGGTCTGAAAAAGCAACTTGTCTGTCCGCAATCATTTTGATATCGTGCTTTTTGGCAAATTTACGAGTTTCTTCGTTTTGTTTGCTGATTATAAATTGCACAAATTTATACGCATCAATAACATCTGCATATTTTGTTTCAATTTCTTTAATTCTGTCACCAAATTGCATTCTTTCTTCGTTAGATTGAGGATTAAACAAGTTTTTATCTGTTTCTGACTTCCACATAGGCCAGTAATCGTTGGCATGTTCAACAGACAAAGCTTCATATAAACTGTCTTTATCCAACCAGAAATCGTTTTCTTTTTTGAAATGTTCAAATTCCTTAGCAAGTTTTTTGTCAGGATTTGCTTTGAAATTATTCCATGCTTCTTGTAGAGCTTCATTTTGTCTTTTATATATATAAGAATAAGCAGTTTTGTTTGTGTCTTTATTTGGGTTTGAAGCTACAATGTCGTTATATGTTTCTTCTGATAGAATTTTACCCCAAGCCTTTGTTGTCAACTCTTTTAGGTTGATAAATAACGGGTTATCAGAAAAAATTGTTCCTGTATATGGAGAAGAGTCACAAGACTTAGTTTTTCCGGCAGGTCCAAGCTGAATTGCATCGAATAATCCTGATGCGTATTCAATAAATTCTTTTCCGGCATCGGAATTAATACTGCCAAAACCTGTGTTTTGCCCCTCAACAGATGGGAAACTTCCATTATGCATAATAAATGCAAGATTTTTCTTCCCTAAAACTTTGAGAGCTTTTCTAATTGTTTTTTTAGCTCCATCAGTTAAAACGTTTGATTTGTGTTCTAGTGTACAAGTCATGTTTACCCCTTCTTAAATAACATATCTCTCTATCCTACGCACTTATGTGCAAAAAGATATTACCATGACGTATATTTTTTTTCAAGAAAATAAAAACTAATTCTAAAGAATTAGTTAAAATTAATTAATAATTAGTAATAAAGTATTGACAAAAATTTAAATATACTATAAAATGATAGTACAAAAAGATTTCGAAAAAAGTTTTTATGCACTCCACGTTTTTGGAATAGACGAGAGATTAATAATAAAGAGAGATAAGAGCGTGAAACATTTTGAGAAATCAGAAAGTTTTACAAAAAAGAAAGGTGAAAAGATTATGACAAAAAGATTCGGCTTTACACTTGCAGAAGTGTTGATTACGTTAGGTATCATCGGTGTTGTAGCTGCTATGACAATGCCTACATTGATGAACTCAACTCAAGGTGCTCAATATAAAGCAGCTTACAAAAAAGCTTTATCAGCAATTTCTCAAGGTATAACATTGAACGTAGCACTTGATGGTTCAAGTTTTGCAGAAGCAGTTCAAGGTACTGCTGGGGATACAGCTACTGCAAATACTGTTGCAAACATCTTGAATTCAAGAATGAATGTTGTAAGTGCTCAAAAAGGTAAAGCTAACAACGATAGCTATAGCATCAACGGTGTAACAAAAGCAGAGACAAACACTGCATTGTTCTTCAATGATGGTGTAGTATTCAGCTTCCCAGCTGCTGATTCTAAAAGTTGTACAAACGATCCGGACGGTTCTGGAGCAACAAAAAAAGTTTGTACAGGTTACATTGACGTAAACGGACAAAAAGGACCTAACAAAGTTGTTGCTTGTGATGGCACAACTACTGGTGCTGCTTGTACAGTATCTAGCCCAACAGACGTATATCCTGTTAAATTCTATGACCAAACAATCTTGCCTAACTCAGATGCTGCAAGAGCTGTATTGTACGGCAAATAGAAAGAACTTAAAGGCTGATTTAAAAAAGCTTAAAAAAGACTCGACAATGTCGAGTCTTTTTTGTTGAATATTGTTGCTATGTATCGTTATTAGTGTTAACCTACTTGATTTTTTTTTGTGTTTATTGTTTCATAAGAGTACAGTTTTGCGAAAGCATTACGAGTTCAATTGAAAGAAGACAATTAAAAATTGCCTGAAAAAAATATTAAACTAGCGAAATATGCAGGTTTTTGTTACGGCGTAAAAAGGGCCGTTGAGACCGTAAAAAAATTAAAAGCGGAAAATCCGGACAAAAATGTTTTTGTTCTCGGGGAATTAATTCACAACACGCAGGTTATCCATGAGTTAGAAAAACTCGGGATTAAAACATTGACAGAAATTCCTGCAAAAGGTGATGGGATTTGTGTAATCAGAAGTCATGGTGAGAGTCCGGAAGTTATTGAAAAGATAAAACAAGCCGGATTTGAGCCGGTTGACCTGACTTGCCTTGATGTTAAAAAAGTTCAACAAAAAGCTATCGAACTTGCAAAAGACGGTGATTTTGTTGTGGTTGTCGGAAAATCAGAGCACCCCGAAGTTATTGCGATTAAAGCAAATGCAAAATTATACAGCGACAATGTTGTTGTTGCGGCATCAGTTGAACAGTTAAAAGAATATGAGTCGCAAATCAAAGCACACAAGCGTGTTGGGGTTGTAGTTCAGACAACTCAAAGAATAACAACATTAACAAGCATTGTGGACTATTTGATTTCTGTTGCAAAAGAAGTTCACGTTGCAAATACGATTTGTAAAAGCACGTCAATGCGTCAATCAGAGGCAAAAGAACTTGCCAAAGAAAGTGATTTAGTCATCGTTGTCGGTTCTAAAAAGAGTGCGAACACGACTCATTTGGCAGAAATTTTAAAAGATATCACAAAAACAATTCACATTGAAAACGATGATGAATTAGGTTTGTATCGTGACTTAATCGAGAAATCGCAAAATATTTCAATAACAGCAGGGGCTTCGACTCCGCAGAGCGTTATTGAAAGGGTAATAAAGACGTTAAGACAATAAGGCGATAAGACGATAAGTTCTTATCAAAATAATATTTTGAGCGTAGCGAACGAAACGGACTTAGTGCCTTAGTAACTTAGTAACCTAGTAACTTATACACAAGTCACCACCCACTAAAAAATTTGAATATATCAAGAAAGGAAAATATAAATGACACAAACATTAGACAAAATGGACGAATTTGAAAGATTGTTAGAAGAATCTTTCTCAAAATCTTATTCTGTTGCTGATATCGTAGAAGGTACAGTTTTGAAAAAAGAAAACGAAGGCTATTTGATTAGCGTTAAAGGTGCTAAAACAGAAGCTTTCTTGCCAAACAAAGAAATTTCTACATCTACTGAAAATGCAGAAACTCTTGAAGTTGGTGACGAAAGAGAATTTTACGTATTAAAAGAAGAAAATGATGAAGATAACATGCTTCTTTCTCTTAAAAGACTTGCTTATGCACAAGCTTGGGCACAACTTAACGATGCAAAAGTTCAAGGTGATACAATCCTTGCAAAAGTTGTTTCTATCGTTAAAGGCGGTGTTTTGGTTGACGTAGCTGACTTGAAAGGTTTCATTCCTTCTTCTCAATTGAGAACAGGTACTCCTTTTGACGGTTTGATTGATACAAAAATCGAAGTTAAAGTTTTGGAAGCAGATCCTAAGAAAAACAAACTTATCTTATCTCAAAGACAAGCTGTTGCAGAACAAAGAGATCAAGTTGTTGACAATATTTTGTCAGAACTAGAAGAAGGTCAAGTTGTTAAAGGTGAAGTTGTAAGAATTGCTGATTTCGGCGCATTCGTTGACATCAACGGAATTGATGGTTTGCTACCAATTTCTGAAATTTCTTGGTCAAGAATTAAACACCCATCTGACGTAATTTCTTTGGGTGATACAATCGAAGTTAAAATCATCAAAATTGATAACGAATTGAAAAGAATTTCTTTGTCATTGAAAAGAATGGGTGAAGATCCATGGCAACAAATTGAAGGTCAATTTGAAGAAGGCCAAGTAATCAAAGGAACTGTTAATAAAGTAACCGGATTTGGTGCTTTCATCAACATTTTCCCAGGTGTAGAAGCATTATTGCCTGTATCTGAAATGAGCAACGAAAACGTAAATCCGTTCAACGAATTCAAAATTGGCGATAGCGTAGAAGTTCTTATTAAGAAATTCACTCCGCAAGAACACAGAATTGCTTTAAGCATCAAAGACATCAACAAAGACGCTGAGTAGTTCAGAGTTTTGATTTGTATTTAACATAAAAACGCCCCTGAAAATTCAGAGGCGTTTTTTCTACAAATTTCCACCTGATTATGCGAGAATGTTACCATTTTTATCTAATTTGAAAAGTTCTTTTGGGTCAAATTTAAATCCGTTAGGATCGGTAGTATAGTTTCTTGAAAAAGTATTTTCTGTTGATGCTAGTGATGAATTTTTCTTTTGATAATCCGCATCAATTTTTTGAGAAAGTAATGCAAATTTAATGTCAGATGCAGATTTTCTTTTTGCAACTTCCATAACTATTTCTTCGCCAATGTGCATGTTGTATGCAAATTCCGCAGTATTAGCGTCATTTTCAACAAGACTTCTGAAAAAGTTTTTATCTTCATTTATAAGTCTTTTGAATATAGTTTTTTTCAAATTTACATCTGTTAAACTTGATAAAATTTTAAATTGTTTAGCAGTAGGAAGAGATTTAAAATAGTTTGCGATATATGCTTGTTTTTCTTGCGGAGAAAGTGCATAGAATTCTTGTGATGTTAATTTAGCACCTGACGCAATTTTTTGTTGAATTTCAGAATTTGCAGAATTTGCAATATTTACAATAGGATTTTCCGGATATGCATTATTCAAAATCCCTTTTAAGTTTGCATCATCTTGAACAACTTGCGGAGCAGTACAAAGATTTGCCACAGCAACTTCTGTCGCCTGAGCATTGCCTGTTGCAACAATTGACTCAATAGCTTTTGATTGAACAGATACATCACAGTTTTTGATTTGACTTGCCAAAGCACTCAAGCCGTTATCAATCTCTTGTTGAGAATAGTCGCCTTGGGTATATCTATCTTTATGCATATTCAAACCAGCTAGTTGGTTTTCAGTAGCATATCTTGTATAAGTTCCATCTTTAACCATTGCGTCATTGACATCTTTGTCCTTACAAAAAATTTCTTGCAATGAAATTTGATTTTCTTTATGCGCTTTATCAAGATTGGTAGCAAATCCAATTTTGTTTTCAAGTGTACTTTTTTGGGCGATCTTGTCACCAATTAGAGCTTGTTGATCTACTGTTACCAACTCATTATCAAGAGCTCTTTCTCCAAGTCTTTGTTGAACTTTACTTGATTTAGCACCTGCGTAAATATCTGAAAGATTTGTTAAATGTTCTCCATCTGCTGTGTTAGTAGCACAAAGTTCTAAAGCCTCTGCGAATTCTGGTTCGTCTTTTGCAATTGCTTCTTGTGTTGCTGCAAGAGTATGAGTCTGTTTTGCATCAAACGTATTTATAGCAATTGATGCTGTTAACATTGTTGGTTTATGTTTGCTAGTTACAAATGCATTTTTAAGTTCTGGGGAAGAATTACCAACAACGTAATTTATAGCTTTTATTGCAAGCCCTGGATTTTTTGCCCTCAATTCCATAAACAAATTTGATAAAGTGTCTTCATTTTGCTTGTCTTTTGGAAGTGTTTTTACATAAGCATAAACTGCTTCACATTTTTCAACATCACTTGAATCTAATGCGCCAAATACTTTTCCAAAATCTGAATTATCAAACTCTTCTAAAAGCCCAGAAGCTTCGAATTTCCCATCTTTTATTTTAGCTACAATTTTATCGCAAATAGCGTTGAATTGCTTTGTTTTATTAAGTTGACCTAATATGTCATTTAAATCTTTTTTTTGCGTATCTGAAAGATTATCGTTAGCCATTTTAGCTTCAATATCTTTAATTTCAAGATCAATGATATCAACCCCAAGTTCTTTGCATTTTTCATCAATATCACTTGGAGACATATATGCAGTAAGTTCTACACCTTTGCTTTTTGCATACTTACACAATAGTTCACTTTTATGTTCTTGAACCTCCATGTATTTTTGTTGACCTGCGGTTCTTTTTTCTTTTGGAAGAGCAAATATATACTCATGTGCAGCTTCTTCTTGCCCTTTAAATCCACGCTCCTCTAATTTATCAACAGAAATTCCTTGGAAATTAGCAGCTTGAAGTTGAGTCATACCAAATTGAAGCATTTTCGATAAACTTTTTGAATCAATTTCTTTACCTGTCTTTTGTTTTTCTAGCCCTTGTAATTCGGAATTAATCAACTTTTGTTTTTTATTATCTTCTAACGCATTCCAGTCTTGTGCTGTTTTTTTATTTTCAGCATCAGTGTACATAAACTTGTTTTTCGCAAGTTCTTCTGCGTATATTTTAGTCTTTTCTTCATTTGATGCAGCCTCAAAAGCTTTATTATCAAATTTTACAGCATCTGGCTCATCATCACCAATCACACTTTTTTCTGGGGTTTGAGTTGTAGCGTTGGTTTGCTCAACTGTTGTAGTTTTTTCAGTTGATTCAATGGGTTGTGGAGCATTTGTTTTAGAAACAATTTCAACTTGTTTTTCGGGTGATAAACTAAAAAAATCTTTATATTTTTCTAGAATTATTTCTAATTGTTCTTTTGTAATTCCTAAGCGTTTTAATAATTCTAATTCGGCAGTATTATCTGTCATTTTAATATTCTTCGAAGCAGAACTTGTGCTTGAAGATGCATTTGTGTTCTGCGTACCTTGGAATGTTATATTTGATACTTGAAGATTATTCTTAACTGCCATTATTTTGCTCTCTCAGTTTTAATACTCATATATAAAAAAACATGCCAAAACCCATGATTTCAGCATGTTTGCAATTATTTACAATTGTTTACATTCCCCAAAGAATTCTTTCCTCGATAGAAGGACCTTCAATAGCATCGACAGTTCTGCTTACTGTTTTAACGGAATTTTTATCCATGAATTGGAGTAAATAATCATATAATTCTTTATCAATTACATATTCTTTATGATCAATTTTCCCATTTGCATGTTTTAGTTCTTTACCGGATGCGGCATCATCAACATACACATCATAAATACAAGGTCCTGCAACTACATATTTGGTTTCCGGTTCAGATATAGTACCATCTGAGTGTTTAAATCTCTCATGTACAATTTTTAATGTATCTAAATACTGTCTTTCGTTTTCTCGTTTAATCAGATTTGTTCTAACGCCTCGAATTGTTCTCGCATATTTATAAGTTTTTCCATGTTGCAAAACAATAGCTTCAATATTTGAATCATTTCCGTCATTACTTACAAACCAAATGTTGCAACCATCTCTATTAACATCTTTATAAGTCATAGATTGTACAGTTTTTTCATTTGGATTAAGTTTTAAAATTTGTGCCTGAGTATTTACTAACGGACTCATTGCAATTAGTGCTGCAAGAGGAATTGACTTCATTAAAGAGCCCGCCGGTCTTGAAGAGTATCCTTCTTCTCCTTTTTTGTGCTTACTTCCAAAATTAACTTGATTGTAATTATTTTTAAATGATACTGCTGATACTGGACTTATTGTCATAATTTTTACCCCTATTTTTTTTAACTTGATTTTGTTTTAAGTAACAGACAAAAAATTTTTTGCCATGCCATTTTTCCATTAACACCCTTCAAACTGTATTATAGCAACTCATTTCGGATTTTGTAAAATAGTATATACGATATTAATATTTCTTTACACTTGCACCGTTTTTTTGTTTGTAGTATTTTACATGGTAAATTAAACGTAAGTAACTACAAGTGTTGTAGAAATACATACAAAAAGAAGGAGAACTCAAATGAGTGAAAGAAAATTAGTTGGAACAAGCGAAATGTTCAAAAAAGCTCTTGAAGGCAAATATGCTATCGGTGCTTACAACGTTAACAACATGGAAATTTTGCAAGGTATTGCAGAAGCTGCTGAAGAAACAAGATCACCTATTATCTTGCAAGTATCAGCTGGTGCTAGAAAATATGCTAACCAAACTTATCTAATCAAATTGGTTGAAGCAGCTCTTGCAACAACAACAGTTCCTATCGCTTTGCACTTGGATCACGGTGCTGATTTCGAAATTTGTAAAGCTTGTATCGACGGTGGTTTCTCATCAGTTATGATTGATGGTTCAAGATTCCCATTAGAAGAAAATATCAGAGTTACAAAAGAAGTTGTTGAATATGCTCACAAACACGGCGTTTCTGTTGAAGCTGAACTTGGTAAACTTGCTGGTGTTGAAGATGACGTTAAAGTTCACGCAAAAGATTCAACTTATACAGATCCTGCTGAAGCTGTTAGATTTGTTAAAGAAACAGGTTGTGACTCTTTGGCTGTTGCTATCGGAACTTCTCACGGTGCTTACAAATTCTCTGGCGAAGCTAAATTAGACTTCGAAAGACTTGCTGAAATCAAAAACGCTTTGGCTGAAGCTGGATTCCCTGATTATCCGTTAGTATTGCACGGATCATCATCAGTTCCTGCTGAATTCGTTGCTAAATGTAACAAATACGGTGGTCAATTGCCTAACGCACAAGGTGTTCCAGAAGATATGCTTAACTACGCTTCTAAACACGGTGTAGCTAAAATCAACATCGATACAGACTTGAGATTGGCTATGACTTCAACAATCAGAGAATTCTTTGTTGAACACCCTGAAAAATTCGACCCACGTGAATACATGGGACCTGGTAGAACAGCTGTTAAAGAAATGGTTATGCACAAAATGCGTGACGTTCTTGGTACTGCTGGTCACGCTGACGACTAATTTCAACTTTTTTATTAGTGTCGGTTTGTACAAATATTAAATGTACAAGCACAGGTATTAAAACATAAAAATGGCTTCTGTATAGCACAGGAGCCATTTTTAGTTTGCGGATTAATTCTTTTATTTGGGCATGAAGAGACTTGCTTGCATCGTAGGCAAACTGCATGAGCCGTACGAGGCAGGATACCCGAATGGGTAGAACTCCGGTTGTTGCGAATACTGAGCAACAAACCTGAGTGAGAGGCCTATGCGCAAATAAAAAGTTTGCATAAAAAAAGGAACGATAATCGTTCCTTTTTATTTGGGCATGAAGAGACTCGCTTGCATCGTAGGCGAACTACATGAGCCGTACGAGGCAGGATACCCGAATGGGTAGAACTCCGGTTGTTGCGAATACTGAGCAACAAACCTGAGTGAGAGACCTATGCGCAAATAAAAAGTTTGCATAAAAAAAAAGGAACGATAATCGTTCCCTTTTATTTGGGCATGAAGAGACTCGCTTGCATCGTAGGCGAACTGCATGAGCCGTACGAGGCAGGATACCCGATAGGGGAGAACTCCGGTTGTTGCGAATACAGAGCAACAACACGAGTGAGAGGCCTATGCGCAAATAAAAAGTTTGCATAAAAAAAGGAACGATAATCGTTCCCTTTTATTTGGGCATGAAGAGACTCGAACTCCCACGCTTTCGCACTAGTTCCTAAGACTAGCGTGTCTACCATTCCACCACATGCCCATATTTTGTTTTCAACTCGGTCTCAATCTTGAGTGACCGCATAATCAATAATAAACAGAAAAAATTTCAATGTCAAGAACATTTATTTAATCTGTTCTGGATGAGCAGAATTTGACATAATTATTTCATAATATTCATTTTTATCAATATTCACCCCCATATTTTTAGGATCTGCGAATTTTTTCTTTTTATTTTTATTTAATAATTTTTTATAATCACTTGCCATAATTGAATTATATTACAAAATTTTAAAAACTGCTTGAATTTTTTCCACATTTGTTTTAGGATGATTGTACGTGCGTCGGTGTATTTGTGGAACATCGATTTTAAAAAGGAATTTTAAATAAAAAGTACGAAATATAATTATAAAGGAATTGTGAAATGAACCCTATTATTGATGAATTAGAAAAATCTTATTTGAAAGAAACAACTCCAGATGCAAATCCTGGAGACACTGTTAAAGTGTTTGTAAGAATCGTTGAAGGTAACAAAGAAAGAATTCAGGCTTTTGAAGGTACTGTAATTAAAAAACACGGTTCTGGTGTTAACAAAACTATTACAGTTAGAAAAGTATTCCAAGGTGTTGGTGTAGAACGTGTATTCTTACTAAACTCTCCAAGAATTGACAAAATTACAATTCTTAGAAAAGGTGATGTAAGACGTTCTAAACTTTACTACTTGAGAGAACGTTCAGGTAAAGCAACTCGTATCAAGGAAAAAATTGAAAAAAGATAAGCTTCACATACACTGGTATCCCGGTCATATTGCTAAGGCCGAAAGGAAGCTGAAAGAACAGCTTTCTCTTGTTGATGCCGTTATTGAAGTTATTGATGCGAGACTGCCGTTTTCAAGCAGTTATGACAATATTACGAGGCTTTTAGGTGAAAAGCCTCGTTTAATTTTGCTCAACAAATCCGATTTAACCAATTCAACCGAGCTCAAGGCTTTTATTAGCATTCTTAAAGAAAAGACAGGTTTTCCTGTCGTAAGTTCTGATGCCAAAAATTCTAAAGACTTGAATTTTATCGTAAAAAAAGCTGTCGAACTTTCTGAGCCGAGAATTCAAGCTTTGATGAAAAAAGGGCTATTGCGACGTCCTGCAAGGGTTATGGTTGTTGGAATGCCAAATGTCGGCAAATCAAGCATTATTAACAAGCTTACAAAATCTTCTAAAACCAAAATCGGTGCCAAAGCAGGTGTAACACGACAACAACAATGGGTTCGAATTAATCCGCAATTGGATTTGCTTGACACTCCGGGGATTATCCCAATGAAACAAGAAGATCAAGAAAGAGCAAAGAAATTGGCTTTTGTAAACGCTGTTTCTGAAAACGCATATTCAAATGAAGCCGTTGCAAACGAACTTTTAAAACTTCTTGAACATAAATACGCCGACCAAGTAAAAGAATACTACAAGTGCGAGGAATTGAGTCTTGAAAGGATTGCAAGTGCTCGAAACTGGATTATATCCGGTGGGAGCCCTGACATTGAGCGAACTGCTGTTTATTTGTTGAGAGATTTTCGAGAAGGGAAAATCGGTAAGTTCATTTTGGACGAAATAGAATAGGGTAAATATTTTGACTATCACGCAGAAAAAACAAGAAATAAAATCGAAAAAACTTTTCGATTACGATTTAAGTTTAAAAAAATTTATTATTGGAACTGACGAAGCAGGGCGTGGTTGTGGCGCAGGTGGAGTCTTTGCGGCAGCCGTTTATTTTAATAATTTAACAGAAGAGTTACAACAAGAACTTGCTATTCTTAATGACAGTAAAAAATTATCAAAAAAACATAGAGAAGAAATTTTTGACACGATAAAAAACAATACAATAAATTCTGTTATTTGTATTGAAGTTGAAGAGATTGAGAGAATTAACATACTTAATGCGTCTTTAAAAGCTATGAATTTGGCTTGCACAAACGTAATAAACCAAATAAAAGCAAAGGAAGACGACTTACTCGTTTTAGTCGATGGAAACCGTTTAATTAGACAGTTTGACTATCCGCAGCAAACAATTATTAAAGGTGATGGAACATCTGCATCTATTGCGGCTGCAAGTATTTTGGCCAAAGTCAGTCGCGACAGATACATGGATAAACTAAATGAAGAATATCCGCAATACAAATGGTCTGATAATGCCGGATATTTAACCAAAGAACATTTGTCCATGATTGATAAATATGGAATTTCGCCATATCATCGCCCTTCGTATTTAAGGAAACATTTTGCACAACAGGAGCAAATGAGTCTGTTTTAAATAATATTCCAATGCCGTTTAAAAAGTTTTTATAATACTAGACATTGTTCTAAAACAAAGTATTAACTAATTTTGCTTAATCTTTTTTAATTTTTTACTTGCAAATATCTCTTTTGCATAATATAATTGTGTTGTAAAGTATTTTATGGCTTTGGTATGCCTAAAATTGCTTAGAGTACACTTTCCCTTGAGCAACTCCGTTTGACTTGAGGTTACAAAAGAAAAGGAGAAATTAAATGCCAAAAATGAAGACACACAAGTCTGCTGCAAAACGTTACAAAGTTACTGCAACAGGTAAAATTGTTAGAAGACAAGCAGGTATCGGCCACTTACTTCAACACAAGTCTGCTTCTAGAAAACGCAGAATTTTCAAAATGATTTCAATTTCAGATTCACATTTCAAATTGATTTCAAAAGAGTTACCTTACAGAAAGTATGCAAGATAGGAGGCAGTAAATGAGAGTAAAACGTGGTAATGTATTACGCAAAAGACATAAAAAGATTTTAAAATTAGCTAAAGGCTTTATCGGTGCAAGAAGCAGAATTTTCAAAGTTGCTAACTGTGCTGTTATGAAAGCTCTAAAATATGCTTACAGAGATAGACGTACTAACAAACGCAACATGCGTCGTCTATGGATTGTTAGAATTAACGCAGCTGTTAGAGAACGTGGCATGAGCTACTCTAGATTCGTTAACGCTTGCAAAAAAGCTAACATTGCTGTAAACAGAAAAATGTTGGCTGACTTGGCTGTAAGAGATCCTGAAGCTTTTTCAGTAGTTTTCGAAACAGCTAATGCTGCTAAATAGTTAATTGAAAAATTAAGTGTTTGAAAAAGAGGTTGCACTATGTAACCTCTTTTTTTGTTATAAAAATTACGAAACTTCAAAATTGTGCTATAATTTTGTTATGAAAAAATTAGTATTATTATTGGGATTGGTATTATTAGGCAATAGTTGCCTTGCTTTTGATGTAGTTTATCCAAAGACAAAAAACGTCATGATAAACGCAAATTCAACATTTTTTATTGGTTCGTCTGACAAACCGTTGAAAATCAACGGACAAGATGTTCCACTTCATCAGACTGGTGCTTTTGCTTATGTTGTAAAGCTTAATCAAGGTTCAAACATATTTGTTTTGCAGACCGATAGCGAAAAACAGGTTTACGAAATTTCTAAACCTATCATTAAAACAGAATGTAACCTGCCTTTGCAATTTTTCCCTTATGCTGAGAAAAAATCAGTGTATGTCACAACAGAAGGAGCTCCTTTGCGTTCAAGCCCAATTGATGCCGGAATTAACCGTATGGCACATTTGCAGCGGAATGTTGAATTGCTTGTAGATGGCGAAAAAGGCGGATTTTATAGAGTTTTGCTAGGCGAAAAGCAATATGGTTGGATTGCAAAAACCAATGTTAAACCTTATGCAGAAGGCTTTAATTCAACGCCTGCAACTCTTAGTGGCTATGATTATGAGGACGAACCGCAATATTTCAAATTCGTTTTTCATCTTGACAAACGAGTCCCTTTTGAGATGGTTGAAGGTGAACCGTTTTTGCTTAAATTTTATAATGTGAAAGACAATTCTGATAACGTTTATTCCTTTGATTTTTCTTTGAAAGAAGCTACCGGAGGCGATAGACTCTATGGTTATAGTGGCGAATATCAAGGAAATGACTTTGTCCTAAAAATCAGAAAACCGATTTGTGTGAAATCAAAAAAACCATTACACAATATTAAAATCGTTGTAGATGCAGGTCATGGCGGTTCAGAAATCGGTGGAATAGGTTGTCTTGGGGATAAAGAAAAAGATTTAAACTTAGAATTTGCAAAATATTTGGAAGCAGATTTGAAAAAGTTAGGTGCAAAAGTTTTAATGACGCGAACCGACGACAGTTACGTGGGGTTAAAAGAGCGTGTTGACTTCACAAATCGAGAAGAGGCGGTCGTTTTTGTAAGTTTGCATTGCAATGCTTTACCTGACGGTGCTGATCCGAACAAAAACAGTGGCACAAGTATTTATTATTACTACCCGCAAGCAAAATCGCTTGCTGATACGATTATGACGCAAGTGGTATCTGATTTGGGCGTGAATAACGATAAAGTTCGCCAAGGTAGCCTTGCGGTTGTTCGTAACACAAATGCTTTAAGCATTCTTATAGAAACATCATATCTCATTAATCCGGAAGACAATGCAAAACTGATTACTCCGGAATTTCAGAAACAATACGCTAAATCTGTTGCGACAGCGATAGAAAAATATTTTGAAAAATAAACAATAAAAAAGGTTGGATTTTGTAACCCAACCTTTTTGGTATAGTGGAGAAGTTTTCCCCGTTAATTTTTTCTATTTTGTCACATAGTTCAAAAGAGTTCGGACTCCTGCACCTGTTGAACCTGCAATAAATTCTTTTTGCGGTTTTTCGAGATATGCAGTTCCTGCAATATCAATGTGAGCCCATTTTGTATCTTTAACAAATTCTTGCAAGAATACACCTGCAATTGAAGCTCCACCCATTCTTGAACCTGTGTTTTTCATATCGGCAATTTCTGATTTCAAACTATTAAAATAGTCTTTATCCATCGGAAGTTTCCAGAATTTTTCACCGGATTCTTTACCTGTTTCAACAAGTCTTTCAACAAGTTCGTCGTCATTTCCCATAATGCCTGAAATAGTTGAGCCAAGAGCAACAACGCAAGCACCTGTTAATGTTGCAATATCAACGACTTCGTCAACTCCAAGTTCGCAAGCATAGCAAAGTGCGTCAGCCAAAGTAATTCTACCCTCAGCGTCCGTATTGTCTACTTCAATTGTCTTGCCGTTTTTAGCTGTCAAAATATCACCCGGTTTGTAAGATGAGCCTGATGGCATATTTTCACAAGCTGCAATGATGCCGTGAACTTCCATATCAGGTTGTAATTTTGCAAGAGCACGCATTACACCCAAAATGCAAGCTGCACCAGACATATCATCTTTCATTGTAAGCATTGAAGATGCCGGTTTAATATCAAGACCGCCGGCGTCGAAGCAAATTCCTTTACCGATAAGTGCAATTTTTTTCTTAACGTTTTTGCCTGTATATTTCATGTGAATGAATTTTGGAGGATTTACGCTACCTTGTCCTACTGCTAAATATGCATTCATGCCCATTCTTGCAACTTCGTCTTTATCAAAAATCTTAGTTTCAACACCTTCCAAACCTGCTGCAATTTGAGCAAGTTTTTCCGGAGTTGCAATTTGAGCAGGTGTATTTGCCAAGTCACGAGTGAACTTCATAGCTTCGCCAAATACTACGCCTTCTTCAACTGTTTCTTTTGAAAATTTTGCAAAAACAATTTCATCTAGGTGATGAGCCTTTTCTGATTTGTATTCATCATAAGCGTAATCAGCAATCATAGCACCGATTGCAGCTGATTTTCCATAATCTAAGCTAACCTCAAAATCAAAAGCCGCTTTTTTAGCTTTAATTTGTTGTAATTTTTTAACTGCCTTTGCAACAGCTTCTCTCATTTTGTTATGGTCGAATTCTTCTTTTTTACCAAATCCGATAATTAACACCTTATCAGCCGGAATTTGTCCAAGCGTGTGGATAAGGTAAGTTTGCCCAAACTTGCCTTCAAAATGGTCTTTATCAACTGCATAAGTATTTGCAAGCTCCACAGAAGTTTTTTCACCTTCAAATTGGTTTACAACCAAAACTTCCACAGGAGTTAATTTTACGTCATTTGAAACACTAATTTTCATAATCTTCTCTCCTTTTTAACTAAGGAAAGTATAGCACTTTTTAGTGGTTTTGTAAATCCGATTTAAAAAAGATTTTGCCATAGGTGGTGGCGGGAAAACTTACTCCTCAAATCCGCCACCGATTTTGTAGTAGTATGAGCAATATACTCCGGTGCCATTTGAAGAACAGTCTTTTTTCAATTCTTGCATTGATTTGTCAAATCCAAAAGGTTCAATCTTTCCGCCATCATAAATATTTACGCCGAAAATGTCTTTTCCCCAACGGTTTGGAGGTAAAATTCCATTCATATCAAACATCATAATAAATAAAACATCGTTTTCGCTCTCTGTCTTAATATCTTTCAGCCCAACAATGGTATTATTTTCGGCAAAATAAAAATCATCAAAAAAGTATGCCTGACCTTTATAAACCCTTGTTCCGTTCATATACCTCGGACGATAGTGACGAACAGGGTTTGCATCAATATCAATGCGAAGATATGGTTTTACAATCGTCAAAAGGACTTTTTCTCGTTCATCAGCGGTTTTAGCCTTAGTCATGCTTTTCAACATATCATCTGAAACATGGGCTTTTATTACTGAAAACATGTATTCAACACGATTTAATTTTTCGTTCCATTTTGAAATAAAGTTGGCTTGCCGAGTATTCTCAATAGAAACAGGCATTATAAGCAACAAAATTCCTAAGAAAACAAACAAAGCTATTGAATATTCCAGTTTCCAGTAATGTTTTTTCATGATGTACCTCTACGCCATGTCAATACGTTTTTTCTCTGCAATCAATTTGTCGTAAACCCATTCCGGAACAAAGTTTTTACCGAGAACAATTTGTCCGTTCATAATGTTTGGAGCATGGAAATCAGAGCCGCCTGTAACAATCAAACCGAGCTCTTCTGCCATTGATGAAAAATATTCAACACAAGCAGGAGAATGCTTTCTATGATAAGCCTCAATTCCACGCAAACCATACTGCATAAGTTCTTTTATTAAATCTTCTGCAATATCAATATCGTGAGGGTGGGCAATTACAGGAATTCCACCTGCATCATAGATAATTTCGACAGCATCTTGCGGAGTAACAGTTTTTCTCTGAACATAAACAGGCGAATCGTCGTGGATATATTTAGCATAAGCCTCAATAACACTAGACGTTCCACCGGCATTTGTAATTGCTTTTGCAATGTGGGGACGACCGATACTTCCGCCTTCTGCAACTTGTTTTTTTATGTCGTCAAATTTAATACGAATTCCCTCTTTTTTCGCCAACAAATCAATTATAGCATTAGCCTGTTCAACACGAGCCTGTTGCTGCGTTTTTAGCATACTTTGAAAATCACTGTCGTTTACATTCATAAAATAACCCAAAATATGAACTTCATAGTTTTTATAAAGGGTATTAACTTCTATTCCCTGAATGATTTCCAGTTTATCTTCTCTGTTTGTCTTTTTTAAATAATCTTTGGCGACCGGACACGACAAAACGTTATCGTGATCAGTAAGTGCAATTACTTGTAATCCGACGTCAATTGCGGTGTCTACAATTTTCTCGGGCGAGAACACACCGTCTGAATAAAGGGTGTGAATGTGCAAATCACTTTTCATTTTCCTCTTCCTTTTTCTCTTTATCTACGTAACAAAAAATTCTTCTTATAGCAACAGTATGCCCGCTTGTTGAGTCTATTTCAACTTCAACAGCATTAATTTGGACGACATTCCCATCTGCTACGTCATAACGCTCCGGAACAACAGTT
>CAKUZO010000010.1 GCA_934717895.1 uncultured Candidatus Melainabacteria bacterium
ACACAAATCCATGCCTGCTGCTCCTTCTGTTTTGTATTCAGGTAAAAACTTGTTATGCGGTAATCTTTCAATCTTTAATACTGTCATCATAATTCCTTTCTATTGAATTTTTTTAAATTGCAAAGTCAGAAAGCTCACTCTGCTCTATTTTAAAAGTTTTCCCTTAAATTATAACAAAACAAAAACATTGAGCAAATCTCTTTACTAAATTATTAACAAGTTAAATATTTTATTAATTTTTTGATATCTTTGTTCCAAATCCCGTTCCAATTTCGTAAAATTACATCAGCAGGACAAATTCCATTCGAAACATATTCTTTTATCGGTTCAAGAAAAACTTCTTCACCCAAATCTTGCTCAATAAGCGACTTTTCGGCAATATACAAAATATCTTTTGCAATATCTTTAACAAAAAATTTCCCGATTTTGGCATTCATTGCACTTTTTGGAACGTTATAACGAAGTTCTGAAAAATCTCTATATTCAAACTCTTTAAACAAATCCTCAATTTCAGCCAAAGCAGAATTGTTATACAAAATCCCTTTATAAATCGCAAGAATTGAATATTGCAAACCTTTCCCGACACAGTCATGGTTTCTTATTTCTATAAAATTACGAAGTCTGACTTCCGGAAAATATAAATTTGCGTGAAGGTTAAAGTCTTCCATATCAGCATCATAATCCTTGTAGCCATTTTGCATAAATTCGTCAAAACGAATTTTCCCGTTCACAGCAATCGCATTATCATCACGATTAATAAAAATCATCGGAGTTTCAAGAACATAATCAACATATTCTTCAAACGAAAACTTGTCATCAATTTGCCCGACAAAACCACATCTGTCATTATCAGTATTTAACCAACTGAGAGCTCGAAAACTTTTATATCCGGTGTCAACTCCACCCCTAATCGGCGAATTTGCAAACATTGCTGTCATGAATGGAGTTAATTTATTCGCAACTCTGAATTTATTCATCGCATCTTCTTCACTTTCAAAGTCCACGCAACATTGAATTCCCGCTGTTTCTCTCATCATAACATCTGACAAAATTCCCCAAAGATATTTTGCCATAATATGATATCTTCTTTTGGGAATTAAATTTATGCATTTGTGTGTAGACAATGGTGAAACACCATAATTAAGCAGTGAAATCCCTGATTTTTTCAATATCGGAGCCATTTGCTTGTTTAATCCGTCAATTTTATTTTTCAACTCTGCAATCGTTTTTTCAGGCTTAATGCTAAGTTCCACCTGACTCCCAGGTTCCAGAGTAAGTGTGTCATGCATTTGTTTAAGCCCGATAATGTTGTAATCGTCGGTTATATAGTCCCAATTTTCGTTTTTCGCAAAGTTTCTTAAAAAATTACAAACCCCGTTTTCTGCACCGTAATCCACCGCCTTGCAAGTCGAATTGAATATCGGAAGTCTTTCGTATTCAATCCCGATTTGGTGCTCAGATTGCGGTTTACAGCCTGATTTAAATTGTGCGATAATTTCCTTTTTGCTTAATTTCGTTTTGGTTTGCATATTACTTTTACCCCATTTAATTATAACATCTACAAAATAACAAAAAAATTTTTTTTAAACATTTACCTGTGTGTGGTATTATAATAGGTAAGATGAACTACTTCGATCGGGCAAGATTTTTTAGAACTAAAAAAAGACTGGGTCAAAACTTTTTGATTGACGGTCAGACAATTGCTGATATCATTGATTTTGCAGACATTCAGCCCACTGATACTGTTATTGAAATTGGCCCCGGGGTTGGCTTTGTAACAGAACAATTAATTAAGCATGCCAAACAAGTTATCGCAATTGAACTTGATGAAGAAGCCATTAAAGAGCTCGAAAAACTTGATGCGCCTAATTTAAAAATCATTCATAACGATATTTTGAAACAGGATTTGTCAGAACTTTGCGAAGGCAAAGTCAAAGTTGTCGCAAATATTCCGTATTATATTACAAGTCCGATTATTGCTCACCTTTTGGGTGAAATCGACGATTTGAACAACAAAAATCGCAACAAGATTACAGATATTTTACTTATGGTTCAAGAAGAAGTTGCACGTCGAATGGTTGCAAATGAAAACTCATCTGGCAAACAATATGGACTTTTGACGATTTTGTCACAGTTTTGGGCAGATGTTGAGATAAAAAAACTTGTCGGAAGACGTTCTTTTTACCCTGCACCGAAAGTTAATTCTGCGTTGGTAAAACTTGTTGTGAGAGAAAATCCGCTTTTGGATTTGACTGATTACAAACATTTTAGGCGAACTGTAAAAGCTGCATTTTCTCAACGAAGAAAAAATATTAAAAACTGTCTTGCATCAGGTGGTTTTGCAAAAGAAAATATTATTTCTGCATTGAACTCTCTTGGATTAGATGAAAATATCAGAGGAGAAAAGCTTTCAATAGAAATGCTTGGAAAACTTTCTGAAGAATTAATAAAATTCGCTAACTAAAAAATCTTGACAAAACTAAAAATAGTTTTTATGTGTGATGACAATTTTCTTTTTTTAAAGAATCATGGTAATATGATATCAAAAAACTTTTAATACTTAATTTGCAAATTCGGAAACTTTTTTATTGAAAAAACATCTTAATAAATAAGTTGTGCAACAAAAAGGTTAAGAGTATTTGGAGGAAATAGTTAAAGAATGAGAAACATTATGAAAAAAAGCATTATATTTATGGGAGCATTCCTGTTCTTATCCGGCTGGGTAATCAGAGATAACGTGTTTGCATACAGCCCTGTTGACTTGTATGACAATGTTTGGCGCTTGATTAACAATAAATTTGTTGATCAATCAAACAATCATCAGGATTGGGCAAAATGGCGTCACAAATATGACAACCAAATTCATACGAATGAGGACGCTTATGTTGCCATAAACACAATGGTAGCGAGTTTAAACGACCCTTATACAAAGTTTTTAGACCCAAAAGAATTTGCAGATGAAACAAGTTCTATCAAAGGTTCTTTAAAAGGTATCGGTATTCAAATTGGTGTTAAGGACGGCAAATTGATGGTAATTGCCCCAATTGAAGATACTCCGGCAGAACGTGCTGGGCTTCAAGCAGACGACGAAATTCTGGAAATTGATGGAGCTAGCACAAAAGGGATTACCGTTGACAAAGCTGCTGACAGAATTCGAGGAAAAGAAGGCACTCAGGTAACTTTGCTTGTAAAACGTAAAGATATGGCACCAAAAACTTATACAATCACTCGTGCTGAAATCGAAATCAAGTCAATTTCGCAAAAGCTTCCGACTGACATGACAATTCCAAACGATTTCTGCTACATCAGATTAAGCTCTTTCATCAGCAGAAATGCGGCAACTGAATTCGGAAATATTTTGAACACAAACAAAAATAAAAAAGGATTCATTATCGACTTACGTTCAAACCCGGGTGGACTTTTGACAAACGCTATTTACATCTCAGATATGTTTTTGGACGGCGGAACAATTGTTAGCACCGTCGATAGAGATGGCTACAAAGAAACTCAACGCGCATCATCAGGTGTTTACACTAAAAAACCTGTCGTAGTTTTAATAAATAAAGGTTCAGCATCAGCCTCAGAAATCTTTTCAGGAGCAATGAAAGATAACCACAGAGCCGTAATTATCGGCGAACAATCTTTTGGAAAAGGACTTGTTCAAGAAATCAACAAACTTCCTTATGAAGCAGGCGTTAATATTACAATACAAAAGTATTTAACTCCAAACGGCACTGATATCAACAAAAAAGGGATTACTCCTGACATTGTTGTAAAGCTTACAGAAGATGACGTTAAAAACAAAAACGATCTTCAATTGAAGAAAGCAGTTGAGGTTTTGAGCAAAATGACAGGTGGACAATCAATAGCAATTCAATAAGTTCCGCGAATTATTAAACATACTAAACAATATACAAAAGGGTTGAAAAACAATTTCAACCCTTTTTTTACACTGTTCTTTACCTTTTGAAAACAAAGTAACTGTACCGAAATTATATATCTAGAAATATCTCCATCATCTTTTGAATGAATTTATTTCCAACATTAGCAGCATACCTCACAGAATCAGGCTTAAAGAATGGAGCCATATTGTCTTGCATTTCTTTACAAGAAAGCTCTTTTGGGAATATTGTTTTACCGTTTACTAATGTTTCATTTGCATAAAAACCTTTATAAGACGCGTCAACAGGCATTTGATCATCTGATAATGCGGCAATTTTTCGAGTCATTTTTGCAAGGTAGGTAAACATCGGTAAATTATTATCGTTTACGGCCACGAAGTCGCCATTTAACAAAACTCGACCTTCACCAGTATCATATTTTGTAATGAATTCTACATTCAATAAATCATTGTAATTGGGATTTTTAAACTTTGAAGCATCTTTCCCAAATGTTTTTTTCAAAACAGAATTAAATTCTGTCAAATCTTTTCCGTTAAAATCATCTTTCAATGTTGCTGACAAGCTCATAGAAATTGTATTTGGTTTTCTTTTAAACTGTACCGCACCTATGTTACGAATTCCCGTAAAACTTACATTATTAATCTTATCCATGTCAGCATGAAAACCCGTAAAAATATTTTTTGCCAGTTTTTTTAATTTTAACCAAAAATATTAACTTATTTTAAGCATCATCTTTTTCTTTTCTTTTTACAGAGGAAAGCAACTTATCCCAAAGCGGCAATTTTTTGAAATCATCTCGAATTTCTTGTGCTTTGCGTTCCAATTGATTGTATACCTGAGAATTTATCTCTCCACCAATAAGAATTAAAACTGATGTGTAATACAACCAAATCATCAAAACCGCAAAAGCCCCGATTGTTCCGTAAACCATGTTATAAGTGCGTAAATTGTTTACGTAAATCGAAAATCCCCACGAACCAACTAACCAAAATACAGTAAAAAACCAAGTTCCCGGTATTGCACTCTTACGCTTAAATCGTTCATTTCCTTTCAAATCAGGCAAAATGTAATAACTTAAAAACGCCATGAAATATAAAGCCGCAAATGCAACTGGCCAACGAAGCGTTAACAAAGTTATTGCAACAACTTGCGACATATGAAAATGAGTCACCAACAAATTAATAATCGCCTTACCAAAGACAATAAGGTTTATACTCAAAAACATTACCATCGTATCGACAAAAACCATTAACAATGACAATGCTCTTGTGTAAATAATATTACGAGTTTCCTGAACCTTATATGCTCTGTTCAACCCCTTTAAAACAACCGCAATTCCGTTCATAGAGAGAAACATCGTTGCACAAAAACCGGTTATCGCCATAAATTTTCCGTGCGAAAAAATCATGGTTTCAGACAAAACCGTAAGTATTAAATCCATTGCCTGCTCTGGCATGAAAGTGGCTAAAAACCTTAAAATCGGTTCCATTACAGCTTTGTTACCAAGCCAACCGAAAACCGCACTCAAAAAAAGCATAAACGGGAAAATTCCAATAACCATCATAAAGCCCATTTCTGCTGCCATTCCATAGAAATCATTCTTTATAACAGATATTATAAGTCTTTTTAATCCTCTTACAAAAACCTTAAAGTCCACTTTTTCTGTCCTTGTTTCTCTCAAAATTTATAGCTCTTTAACTTTATTAATCTCGCCAAGAAGCTTTTTCACAGCCTCATCAACATGCGCTTTTATAGTACAACCCGCCGCATATTTATGTCCACCACCATCAAATTTTGAACAAATCTGAGCAACATCTGCAAATTTACTACGCATAGAAATCTTTGTCCAGCCCGATTTCATTTCTTTTGCCACAAATGCAATTCTGGTCGTTACAATAGCTCGCAACTTTTCAGTCAAACCCTCCATGCAATCATCGCCCGCCGAAAACAATTCCATATCTTTTCTGTATACAGTCGTATAAGCGATTTTGTCATTTTGCAAAAACTTCGCCTTGCTTATGCAATGTGATTGAAACATAACAAGCGTTTTTGAGTCTGATTCATAAACTTTTTTATAAATATCCGACGGCTGAGCTCCAATTTCGACAAGTTTTGCAGCTGTTTCAAAAGTTTTAGGTTTTGTATTATCAAATCTGAAAGAGCCGGTATCCGTTAAAATTGCGGTATATAAACAGATAGCGCAATCAAGATTAACTTTCCAACCCATATTTTCAAAACAATTGAACAAAACCTCACCGGTCGAACTTGCATCAGGGTTAATAAAATTCAATTCCCCATAAGCAATATTAGTTTTGTGATGATCAACATTAACAGTATGCTTTGCTTTTTCAAAAAGGATTTTCCCGTCACAAGCTCTATCAAGAGCTGCAATATCAACATTTATAACTAAATTATATTCTCGTGACTTGTCAACTTCGTCAATGTGTTTGATTTCACTGTAATGCGGAAGATACGAATAAACATCAGGCAACTTTGAAACCGTCAGCATATCGCATTTTTTCTTAAAATTTTCTAAAATGGCACAATAAAGTCCTATCATAGAACCTAACGTGTCACCATCGGGGTTTACATGCGATATTATCAATATATTTTTGGAAGATTTTATGATATCATTTAACTTAGAATATTCCATTCTTGTATATTACCACAAAAACGAACGGGTGCAAAATGTTCGATAAGAATTTAAAAAAAGTTTTATATACCGATTTTGTGACGACAGAAACCATTGTAGAAGCATTGATGGAGCAAAAAGAATTTAAAAAAGCCGTTACAAGAAGTAATTTATACAAGTTTTGGAAAAAAGTTGCCGGAGAAAAATTTTCAGAACGCTCAAAACCATACTCAATGATGGCTGGTGGAATTATGGTTGTAGCTTGCGAAAATGCTATTGTTGCACAAGAATTGACTCTTCGAAAAACTCAGATTTTAGTTAAATTTGAACCATATTTGAAATCGCTAAAAATTAATGTAAAAGATCTCAGATTTGATCCGAAAAAATGGGAAAAGATTGAAAAAACTGAAACATAGCAGCTTTATAACCTCTTAAAATGTAATTATGGACATAAAACAAATTTTATTAGAAAAGTCGGAAGAAAAATATCGGGAATTTTCACAATCATTAATCCCAAATATCAACAATGTTTTGGGGGTACGCTTACCGATTTTACGAAAAATTGCAAAAGAAATTTATACAAAAACTGACTGGCAAGAATTTCTTATACAGAACGATTTTGACTACATGGAAGAAGTTATGTTACAAGGTATGGTTATCGGACTTGTCAAAGATGAACCTGAAAATATTCTCAAACTTGTAAAAAATTTCGTGCCCCAAATCACCAACTGGTCTGTTTGTGACTCATTTTGTACAGGACTAAAATTTGCCACGAAAAATCAAGAACTTGTTTGGGAGTTTATTCAGCCGTATTTTAAATCAGAGAAAGAATATGATATTCGCTTCGCATTTGTAATGCTTTTGGAATACTTCGCGGAAGAAAATTATATTGATAAATGTTTAAAACGCATAGATGAATTCAAAGACACAAGGTATTACGCCCAAATGGCTTGTGCGTGGGCTCTTTCAATTTGTTACATAAATTTTCCAACAAAAACCTCTGCATATTTAAAAAAATCAAATTTAGACAATTCAACATTTAATAAAGGAATTCAAAAAATTTGTGAATCGCTTAGGGTTAATAAAGAAACCAAAAATAAATTGAAAGCATTAAAAAGGTGTTTCAATATGTAAATTTTTATTAATCAACTAGCAAAATAATACATTTAGACGAGTTAATATGATGTTCCATTTGCTAGAATATCAAGGAAGATGGAATAAAGTACACGAGGGTTAGACGTATGGTCGATAACAGATCAGCCGGATTTTTCGGAATCGGTGGCTCTTTCAATTTCAAAAGCGGAGATATCTCAGGAACCGCAGCAAGAACTCAGGACGATAAAATGGGTCAAGGCGGCGAATATTTCGCGCAACAAAAACAAGTTGAAGAGGAAGAAGCTTCTGATAGCCAAAAATATACCGACAGAAGTGCTGTCTTGAGAGCAACGCTTAATTCCCTTGCAATGATGAATGTCGCAAACGTGATTAATTCAAGAAAAAAAGCACTGGAAGAACAAAAAGAACGGGACAAAGTTTTACAAAAAAACGAAGAAAACGAAGAAAACAGTGCTGAAAAAGAGTTAGAAAAAGAATTTTTTAATATTGCCCGCGAAATGAAAGAAGACGGAAATAAACAGTAATATTACCCTAACCGATATAATAAATACGTAAATTAAATTCATGTCGAAAAACTATTTTCAACATGAATTCAATTTTAACCTTATTTTTATTTAGATTGGAGGAAACTAAATATTCATTGCTTTTAATATTTCTGTCATATCGGCAGAAGTCTTTTTAACCCCTGTATTTGAGTGTTCAATTGCATTATCAGGGTCTTTCAAACCGTTTCCTGTCAAAATACAAACAATTTTTGAACCTTCCTTAACTTGGTCTTTAACCTTGATTAAACCTGCAACAGATGCAGCACTTGCAGGTTCTGCAAACACACCTTCTGTTGATGCAATAAGTTTGTATGCTTTTACAATTTCGTCATCAGTTACAAAATTAATCATTCCGTTACTTTCATCACGTGCAGCTTCAGCTTTTGCCCAACTTGCAGGGTTGCCGATACGAATAGCTGTTGCAAGTGTTTCAGGTTTGTAAATTCTTTCACCCTTAACAATTGCGGCAGCTCCTTCCGCCTCAAAGCCCATCATTTTAGGCAAAGTCGGAATTTTACCCAACTTATGCCACTCTGTATAACCTTTCCAATATGCTGTAATATTTCCGGCATTTCCAACAGGGATAAAGTGGTAATCAGGTGCTTGTCCAAGCGCATTACAAATTTCAAACGCACCGGTTTTTTGCCCTTCAATTCGATATGGGTTAACAGAATTTACAAGTGTAATCGGATAATTGTCAGAAATTTTACGCACCATCTCCAACGCCTCATCAAAATTACCTTGAATAGCAATAATTTCTGCACCATACATCATTGCCTGAGAAAGCTTTCCGAGTGCAATGTAGCCATCTGGAATCAAAACAAATGTTCTCATGCCTGCTCTTGCACCATAAGCCGCGGCAGCAGCAGAAGTGTTTCCGGTTGAGGCACAAATAATTGCTCCGGAACCAGCCTCTTTTGCCTTTGAAACAGCCATTGTCATGCCTCGATCTTTAAAACTCCCTGTCGGATTGCAACCTTCATATTTTAAGTAGATTTCAGCGTCAATTCCAATCTTTTTAGCCAAATTATCCGCCTTAATCAAGGGAGTATTTCCCTCATTAAGTGTTACAACCGGAGTTTTTTCAGATACCGGTAAATATTCTCTAAATGCGTTAATTAATCCTTGGTAATACATAATTTTCCCCTCTACATTTATAAACTGTTATTTTATGATAACACAGACATAAATTTTTAGAATAATGAAAAATTTTTACTTTCGGTTTTTAACTTTTTCTCTTTGTTCATCTAATTTTCGTTTAAACAGAACTTTTTGAAATAAATTATACATTTTTTCACTGTTGACAACAGTAATTTGAGTTTTCTTATTAACGAAATCAACATTCACATAAGGTTTTTTACTAAAAATATTATTCTCAATATTTACAAGTTGAAACAGCCCCTCAGTTAATATGCTGACGGGCTCTCTCAAAAATGTATCGAATGTTTTTCGTATATCGAATTTTTTCATTTTACTTTTACTAAGGTTTTATTTTGCTATTTATAAAGGATAAATCCACATCTAAATCTTACCTGACAAGGGAAGGCTCAACTTAGTTTGCTTTCGGCTGGAATTTTTCCATTTTCTTCATGATTTCTGCTCTATCAGCAGCGTTTGGATTCATTGCCAAGTACTGTTGATAATATTTTACTGCACCACGATAGTTCAACTCTTTTTCATAAGACATTGCCTTCAACTTAGCGATTTGAGGGCTGTTGTGGTAGAAGTCGATTGCTCTGTTGCAGTATTCAATTGCTGATGCGTAATTGTTTTCTTGATATTCGTGCTGGGCAATATCGAAGAATTCATTTGATTTTGTTTCACACAAATTGATATATTCAATACCATTTTTCGCAATTACGTTATCAGGATCTTTCATCAAAGCTTTTTGTAATGCCAATCTTGCGGTTCTAAATTGTTTGTTATGAACGAGAATTTCTGCTAAGTACAAGTCGTCATCAACCGAATTTGAGAAATTAACTGCGTTTTCAAACGTATAAACCGCATCTTTTTCTCTTCCCAAAGCAAGATAAGCTTCACCCTTAATTACATTATCCATAAGGTTATTTCCTGCTGCTTGAACGATGTAATTCAAGCTGTCACGGGATAACGGATCTTGGTGAACAAGTCTTGCAAGTTTCAATTTTGCAAGGTGTAGTTCCAAATCCTCAGGGCATTTTTCAATAGCTTTATTAATGTAATCGTAAGCTAAATAAACTTCTTTGTTAGTTGTAATACCGTTATTTTCACCACGATCTTTTGCCATTTCGTAATAAGTATTTGCCAAACCTACAATTGCATCGTCGTTATATGTTGCATCACCGACAAGTTTTGAATAATAGTCCAAAGCTTGGTCATATTTTCTGATGTGCAATGCCATATTTGCAATTCTCAATTTGCTTTCAGAATTATTTGGATTAATAGCCAATGCGGTTTTCAACTGTTCCATTGCAAATTCTTCGTCCGCACGGTTTTCGTAAATCGTTGCAAGGTTCATATAAGGTCTTGAATTTTCAGGTTTAACAAGTTGTGCTTTTTTAAATGAATTAATTGCAGCAGCTTGGTTCCCTTGTTTCAAGTACAATTCACCTTGCAAAGTCAATGCAGGTGAAGAATTCGGATTTACGTGTAATGAGTGGTTTACCCAAGTTAAAGCTTTTGAATAATTGCTTCTTCTTGTTTCAACTTGGGCCATATGATACCACGCTGTCGGGTTGTGAGTGTTATATTTCATTGCACTCATAAAGCTCTTTTCAGCGGCATCAAGATCGCCATTCATCATCTGTACAACACCAACATTGTCGTGAGCATTGGCAAATCCCGGATTAATTTTCAATGACGTATTGAACAAATCCAAAGCATCGTTTCTGTTCCCTAATTTCAAAGTCGCAACACCCATTGCATTGTATGCTTGGAAGTATTTTGAATCAAGATTTACAGCTGTAACGAACTCTTTTATTGCAGAATTAATCAAGCCTCTTGTTGTTTTGATGTAATCAACGTCAGATGCAGTTTGACGTTGCATGTAAACATAGCCTTGTGCATAGTGCAAAATAGGGTTATTCGGAGCTTTTTTAAGCAATTTATCCAACTCAAATTGTGCAGGTTCAAGTTTGTGTTGTTTTGCCATAGAAACAGCTCTCAAAGCTTGCAAATTAATATCATTTGGCTTAGTTTCAAGCATTTCTTTAATCTTTACATCAGCTAAATCACAGTGATTATATTCAATCAACTGAGCAATTTCAGGGTAAGGCTGAGATAACGATTTAACCGTTGTAACATTTTTTTGAGAGTAAATGTTTGGCACAGTCGTTGTATTTCTTTGAACTTGTGCCTGTAATTCTTTCGCATTTGCTTGCGAAGTTAGGACTGTCATAACGACAATAGATGATACTAATAATCTCTTATAATTCATTTTATCTCCTGCAGGATAATTAATTATTTTAATTCTTACAAAAGTATTGTATAATATTATTTATAAAAAAGCAATAATATAAATGAAGTAGAAAACTTATATATAAAGGCAATAACATTATGAGCGTAAACGAAAAATCAAAACAGGATTTAGAGGATTTTAAATCATACATAATAGCCGAGAAGAACTTTTCTGAGCATACCGCAAAAGCATACTGTTCAGATGTTTTAAGCTATTTAATATGGCTTGAAGATGTTGCTTGTGAGGACGTAAATTTTTCTAAAATCAGAGAATATATACATTTTATACAAAAATTTAATTACAAAAAAACGACTGTTGCGAGAAAAATCGCTTCATTAAGAACTTTTTACAAATATTTATACAGGGAGCGAAAAGTTGATTCAAATCCGGCGATGAATTTAAATAATCCTAAACGTCCGAAGTCTTTACCAAAATTTTTAACGCCTGATGAAGTTGAACAGATTTTAAATAATACAAAAATTGAGACTCCGGCAGGATATCGCAACAGAACCATTTTAGAGCTTTTATGGGCTACCGGAATGCGAATTTCAGAGCTTTCAGGGCTAAATTTTGGCGACTTAAATCTAGAAAACAACGAAATCCGAGTTTTTGGGAAAGGCTCAAAAGAGCGAATTATTTTAGTCACTGACAGGGCAAAAAACTATCTTGAAAGATACATTGAAACAGCAAGACCGCTTATCCCGAAAGGTTTTCCGGTGCCACCAAAAAATGAAGATTCACCTGTTTTTATAAATAATACAGGATATAGATTACAAACCAGAACTGTTAGAAACGTGATAAATGAAGTTGTAGAAAAAATAAACTTGCCCAAACACGTAACCCCACACGTTTTCCGTCACAGTTTTGCAACACATTTAATCGAAAACGGTGCAGATTTAAGAATTGTACAAGAGCTTTTGGGACACGCAAGTATTTCTAACACGCAAATTTATACCCATGTTTCAACTCAACACCTGAAAGAAGTTTACAACGAAGCTCACCCAAGAGCATAATGCCTGAATCTACCGCATTACTAGCGGAGCAAAAATCTTGTAAAAAATATAAATTGAAGCCAAAACAAGTAATACTCCACTGATTTTCAAAAGCCAGTCTGAAAATTTGTAAAAACTGTTGTGATTTTTCAAATGAGAAGTCAAAAATCCTGCAAGAATTAAGATTAAACCTTGTCCAAGCGAAAATAAAAACAGCATTATAATTGCATTTACAACACTTGCAGAAAGTGATGCAAACGCCATAATTCCTGCTAAAATAGGCGTTGAGCAAGGTGTGCCTGCCAGAGCAAAAACTCCACCCAACAAAATCGGATACAAATAAATATTTGTACCTTCATTCCTTGGCATTTCTTTAATCATTACAGGAAGTTCAAAATCCAACACCCCCATAAGTTTTAACCCCATAACCATAATAATTCCGGCAAGAAATATTCCGAAATATCCGCCCGCAAAAGATATGAAAACTTTTCCCGTAATAGCGCAAATTATTCCGATTACAGAAAAAACAATCGCTGTGCCAAATACGAAAAACAGCATTTGCAAAAATGTTTTAAGAGGTTTTTCTTTCGAATACCCGCCGATATAACCTATTATTATAGGAAGCATCGCAAGTGAACAAGGAGAAATTGAAGCGACCAACCCTCCAAAAAAAGAAAGAGCAAAAAGCAATAACAAACTCCCATTTTGAGTAAATAAAGTTATATAGTTTTCCATTATTTTAGCTCCTGTAAATATCTATCCATCTGTTCTTTTGGAATAGCTCCCTCAATTCTTTTAACCTGCCTACCGCCAGAGTTCAGTAAAACTATTGTCGGAACTAGGGTTACGTTGTATTTTTTTATTTGTTCTTCGCTGAAAGAATTTTTATCTTGAACTTGAATTTCTGTTAAGATAATTTTACCATTGTATTTTGGGAAAATTTCTTTGAATACCTTATTCATTGTTTGACAATCCAAGCACATTGCAGAGGTGAATTTTACCACTTGCGGCTTGCCTGTTTCTGTGGTCTTTGCAGTGGTTGAATTTGAGGCTGTAAGTGCCATATAAAGCATTAATGGAATTGCAAAAATCAATGAAATTATGATGATATTTTTCTTCATGAGCGGCTCCTTTCTTGTATAATTTTAGCATAAAATAAACAAGATTTTTTTCTAACGACAGTTGGGTAATTTTTTATGTAAAAATTTTTCACATAACACTAGCAAAAAAATTTTTTCTCATGTATTATTACATTCATAATAAATTTAATACTTAATATGGATAACGAAATGCAATTATTAATTGACAAAGAACTTAATTCAGACGACAAGATATTGAAACCTGATTTCAATTCTAAGACAGGTCGTGAACTTCTCGCTTTTTACCTCCAAACCAAGTTTAAACAAATATTGGCTTATGACAAGCGATGTGAAACCCCGATGTTTAAAGATGTTGACCCGACATTTATTTCACGGTTTACCAAACGGTTGATAACCAATCCGGCAAAACGTCTTTTGATAGGGATTGCGGGCGAGTCCGCCTCAGGCAAATCCACTGTGTGCCGAGAAGTTAAAAATGTTATCGAACGTTTAGACATGCCTGTTTCTGTGTTAAGTACTGACAATTATTTCAACGATATTTCTGCATTAATTAAAAAATTTGGAAGCTTTGACAATTTGCGTGATAATGGCTATGATGTTGATTCTCCGAAGAGTTTTCAGCTAGATTTGTTGCGTCAAGACTTGCAGGACTTGTCTAACGGCGAAACAGTTTATGCGCCTCGTTATGTTCCGAACGGAACAGGAGTTTCTATTCCGAAAGCTACAAAAATTGAATCTGATAAAATCGTTGTTGTAGAAGGTATTGCAGCACTTTATGATGATGTGAAAGATGTTTTTGATGTAAAAATTTACATTGAAACAGATAACGAAGTAAGATATAACAGATTTATGAAACGAGCTCAAGAAGAGCGAAATCAAGATAAAGAGAATGCCATGAAACATTGGCAATACCTCCTTGATGTTGGCGAAAAATATGTTATTCCATGTCGAGAAGCTGCCGATTTTGTTTTGGACGGCAATTCTGATTTGAATTATTTTGACAAAATTTTGGAATATATTCATACGATTACGAATAATTTTCAACAATAGACAATATTTTTTTAACAATAACTTTTGCTCATATACAATGTTATAGCAATATAGCATTATATGGCTACCATTTTGCATCTTATTTTTTATCAAGTATTTTCCAATACACCCATTTCCGTTCTCCCTAGCGCACTCACAGGCAATTGTAAATTAAATGTAACAAATCATCTTTTTTATTAAAGTTTTTTCATTAAAAATCCGAGATAAAAACTACAAGCAAATACCGAAAACCTTAAAAACAAAATTTGGTTGAAGGAGATTAGGGCTGAATAGTAAAAACAACCCCAAAACGCCTTGAATAATTGTATTACAGGGAAGTTTTGGGTCGGAGGTAAAATGAATTTAAAAACTGAAAATCTTACGGCAATTGACACTAACTCAGTTGCAAACAGCATTATGCATGACATTACAGACATTAATGCTATGGAAAAGATGCTCAATACAGAGCTTAGTTCCGAAGACTTATTTAGGATAGATTGTGCAATCTTGTCTTCTCTCAAAGGAACAAAAGATTTTTCCAGAGATTTGTTGAGCCAATTAGAGGCCGGAAAATTTGAAACTATGGTTGAAGTACCTACAAAAGTTACCCCACAAAAGGATATGTTTATGGAAATTCAACGTCAAACTATGGCGGATATTACCCAACCTTTGCACAACATGTTTGACGATATGGCAAATATGATTATAAGCGAATTTAGCTAATATTTTATACTAAGGAGTGAAATTATGAAAGATTTATGTGGCAAAATTGATGCTTTGGTAATTGATTATACCAAGCTCCCCCCAATTGAAGATGTAAGTGAAAATTTAATGCTGTCCGAAGAATTACTTGACAAGTACAAGATTGTAATTGATGAAGGCAAAATTGAGCAAATAATTGCGGAAATTCCGGAAGAACATCGTAATACACTTACATTCGACGAAAAAATTGAATACATCAGAAAAATTTTGGCTTATGATGTTTCAACACCAATTAAAAACTTGTTTGATGATGTTCTGTGCTTTGTAAGTAAATTATAGATAAAATACTACGCAAAATCGACATTTCAAAAAATACAAATAGAAAAACCCCATTTGTAAAAGACTTTTCTTTCAAATGGGGTTTTTGCATCTTTAATTAATTTTTATTTTTAGTTTTTATACTATTGTTTTACAAATCCTCAAACCCTGGTGATGTTGATGGAAGATTTTTATAGCCTGAATTAGACATAACAGTCTTTTTTATATATTTGTTTGAATAACCGCCACGTTCAAACAACTTTTTCAACTGATTTTCTCTCACAACGAGCGGGTGTAATTCATCATTACTTTCCGGATAAAGCTTTACGATTTCATACCAAACAGAAGCTTCCATTGTCCACGCATAAGTTTCTTCCGCAAGCGAATTATACTCATCTTGGTGAAGTGCCTCGTGCGACAATAGTGCAGAAAGCGCTCCCGGAGGTGCATCTTTGTGGCGTGGGTTTATGTAAATATACAACTGTTTATTCTTTTTCCAGCCCAAAGCGTCAAAATTTGCATAACTCTGGTTGATAGTTCCTAAATCCTTAAACTCAATTTTTACAGGACGTCCGGATAAGTTATTTCCTAAAATTGCATTGCGAGAAAACTCTCCGTTCGTGCCCTTCAACATATCAAGTGCAACGTATATAACTTCGTCTTTCCCGACATCTTTGTACATCGGTGTAATTTGTTTTACATAATTATAAGTGTATTTTGCAGGATAAGTTTTTGGCATTTCGATAAGTTCCTGCGAATTCTTTTTTGCCGCAAACGACGGCGCCTGCATTATTATTGCAAGACCTGCAACTATTAAAATCTTTTTTATACTTTTACTATCCACTAATCTCTCTCCTATAATATTTTGAAAACTACTCTTGTAGCAGATAATAATATTATAATTATCTTATTTTAGACGTCAAATTTTTTTTAAGAATTTTTTCGGCTTAAACTTGCCAATTCCTTATACAAAATTTTGTATTCCACGCTACCATTAATACTTTCAGCCTCTTTAATATATTCAAAAGCAGATTTATAATCTTCTTTTGCTTTATAAATTTCAGCCATTTTTGCATAATACTCAGGATTGTTAATATCGTACATAATTGCACGTTTCATACACTCGATTGCCTCATCGTAATCCTTTTCTTCAAGTCGAACGACAGCCAAATAATAGTATCCGGCAGCATAATTCATATCAAGCGAAATTGCTCTCTGTGCAAAATCTTTTGCTGTTTCAAAATCTTCTTTTTTTACAGCTGCTTTCGCCCCAATTGCATAAGCCACTATATAATTTGAGTTTTCTTCAAGAATATTTTGAGCAAGCGTCAAGGCTTCATCATATTTTTTCTCAGAAATATAGATTTCCGCAAGATTACACTTGTAATTAAGGCTTTCCGGACTCCTTTCAATAACTCTGTTAATCATAGTTTCAGCTTTTTCAAACATTGAAAGTTCACGATAAACATTTGCAAGTGAAACAAGTGTAAAATTATCGTCATTACCATTTTTTAAATTAGTTTCAAGTTCATTTTGAGCACCTAAAAAATCTTTATTTTCAAGCTTCAAAAGGGCATTAAGAACGTGTGCAAGCCCGTATTCTGCATCTCTTTCCAATATAAAATCGACTTCTTTTTGAGCCTTGTCAAAGTTTTTCTGTTCAAAGTATAAATATGCCAAAGAGTACCTGTAACCAAGGTTTTCAGGAGCAATACAAATTGCTTGCACATAACTTTGCACAGCCTCTTTAATCCAACCATTGTAAAAATAAGCGTTACCCAAATTGTATAAATACTTGTGGTTTTGTTTACTCAAATTTGACGCCTTTGAAAAATATTTGATTGCCTCAATAAATTTCAAATCCTCTAATGCGAAAAGTCCTAAATAGTTCAAGATTTCCGAATTGTCAGTTGTTTTTGGAAAAGAATTGAAAATTTCTCTTGATTTTTCAAACTCATTTTCATCAAAATAAATTTTTCCCAAAAGCACAAGTACGTCTTCGTTTTGAGGGTTTAAGCTTAAAGCTTTTTCCAGTTTAGTTTTTGCAGTACCAAAATTCCCGTTATCATAATATTCTTTGGCAATTTGATAAAGCACCGAATCATTCACAACGTCAGAATTTTCAAGTTCTTCAATTTTTTTAAAGTTAGAAGTTTTACCTGCTGTTTTCACAAGTTCAACAAGGTTTTCAGATGTTTTGGCTATCTCAAAAATTTTTTCAGCAGTTTTAAAAGCTTTTTCTTTTTCGTTAGAATAAACATATATTTTTTCAACTAATTTTAGGGCTTCAACGTGATTTGGATTTTTTTGCAAAACCTTATCTAAATAATGTCCGGCACGCTGAAAATTATTCAACAAAAAGTACAACTCACCAAGTTGGAAAAGGATTTCGATGTTGTCACTTTCCTGTTCTAACGCCTTATAAAGCATTTCTATCGCTTGTTTGTAGCATTTTTGTGATTTCAAGTCAAATGCTTTTTTTATATATTCTAAGGTTTCTTGCATCTAAACTCCATTATTTTTTCTTGTTATGTTTTTTGTTATTCTTATGTTTTTTCTTAGGCTTTGTTTGTGGTTGATTTGCATTTATCAAGACTAAAACTTCGTCCTCATCTGCCATTTTAAGATTATTACGAGCAATTCCTTCAAGACTTTGGGTTGAAGAGAAAAGTTTTATATCTTGCTTTAATTCTTGATTTTGAGTTTCTGCATTATCACGAATTTTTGTCAAAGTAGAAATTTTTGCTCGGTATGAAATCGTTTTTGAAATATTTAAAATCGCACCAAAACCAATTTGAATAAGGCAAAGAAACAGCACCACCGTAAGAAAAGAATAATAAAATCCTGTTTTATTTTTTTTCTTTTTTGGAGTTTGTACTTCTTTCGGTTGTGTATTTGTCGTTTCTTCTGTCATAAAACCTCTCATCAAGATTATAAACAAAATAAGTATTTAAGACAACAAATTTCGCATAAGTTTACAATTTTATAATTTGAATGTTGCAGAAAAATTAAGTTGAGTCTTGTTTGCCCCCGTATCCATAAAATACGTTTGTTTTGCTCCTGCTTCCAGAATTAATTTATCCCTGTCTTTTTTTCCAAAAGGATTTATTGAAAAAACAAGTTCTGTTGAACGTCTATTTCTTGTCACATCTGCTTTTAACGTATTTTTTAAAGAAATGTAATTATTAAATCTTAATTCAGGCGAAATTGAAATAGTGTTGTAATCCTTCGCATAGGTGGTATTCAAAGATTTTTTTACAGACGAGCTGACTGCAAAATGGCTCTTTTCGTATTTTGTAAAAAATCCGGTTTCAGTTTCAAGCATTGCGATATTATCAACTTCGTTTCCATAAAGTGCTCCCAGTGTAAAATCCCCGATTTTATCAGTAGTTTTCACAGAATTAGGAGCAATATGATATTCTGAATCAGCGTAACGTTGAAGGCTTTTGCTTGCCGTCTTGTCAACTAAGTTCAAACCTTTTGAAGCCGAAATTTTTTGAGGAGTTTTAATATTTAAAACATAATTGTCATTATCATCTTTCAGATATATAGAATTTGAATCTTCGACATACTGTGCGTATCCTTTCAAAACGCTTGCCCCAATAGTAAATGATTCATCATCATCTGTAACTTTTTCTGTATTTTCCGGCTCTTCTTGTTTCATGTTAAGAATAATTTCATCGTCAGCATTTTCCTCAGAAGTCGTTGTATCTTCAATATAAACTTCTTCATCTGATAAACTTTTTGTATCGTCAGACGATGTAGAAGAAGATTTTATATCATCAGGAATTGAATAAATGAAAATATTTGGCAAGGCATTTTGAACTCCTGTTGCAGGAACCATTTTTTTATTTGCGGAAAAACTTGGAACTTGAAACACAATCAATAATAAAGTTATTAGTAAAGCCTTCTTCATATAAATATTTTATAGTCTAATCCGATTTTAGTCAAATATTTTATAACATGCGCAGAGAGCATTGTTTAACCGCATTTCAGCTTAAAACACTGATTATTCTTATATTTTTTGTTTTTATTCTTTGCAAGAATTGTTTTGTAGAACATATTGCATTTTTCGTTTTATCCTCTATAATCGTTTTTATGATAGAAAGAGCTAAAAAAGAACTGGATAAATTACTAAAAGGCAACAAAAATTTTGTAAACGGTACTCCGACAACAAAAAATATGAGCCTTGAAACTTTGAAAAAATACGCGTTTCATCAAGAACCTTATGCGTGCGTTTTGACCTGTTCCGACAGCAGAGTTGTGCCAGAAATCATTTTTGACTGCGGAATTGGCGAACTTTTTGTTGTTAGGGTTGCAGGTATGACAACAGGCCCAAACGTTGTAGAAAGCGTTGAATATGCGGTAAAAAAATTGCAAGTTCCTCTTGTAATCCTTCTCGGGCACGATGATTGCGGGGTTATGAAATATGCAAAAGATCATTACCCTGAACCTATGAAAGATTTTTCTTCAATCCTAAAATGCGTATATCCTGTTTTAGATAAAAAAGAAGATATTACTTGTCACAACTTTTTTGCCCAAGAGCATACAAAATGGGTCGAAGACTACTTGATGAAACATTCTGTTGTAATAAATGAGGCAGTTAAAAACGGGAAATTAAGTATCGCAAATTGCCACTTTGATCACTCAACAGGCTTGGTAAACCTGATTTAGTAAACATTTGTAAATCTTCTCGAATGCGAAAACGCAATTCTTTGAATATATATGTTTTATATAATATATATACAAGGAGCGAGTATTGCGAAACGACGAGAACACAGAAAGAAATAGCGAACAGTCTGATGTAGAACAAACAGAAGAAAAACAACCGCTTGAAGAAGTGACAGTTCAAAAAAATGATGCTGTTACAACTTCTGTCGGCAATATTTCTGCGACGACTTCTGCGACAATTGGGAAAGATACAAAATTCCCAACTCAAATGCATTCTGTGCAATACAATACAACATTGAAGGGCGTTCAATTTGACGCAAACTTAGCCAAAAATGGTGGTGAAATCACACATTCTGAACAAATTTCCTATAAAAAGGATTTTAAAGGTCTGAATTTTGGAGCCTCGCTCGGGGAGGACAACGGCAAAATTACCCACGGAGCACAACTCGGTTATAATAGGACTTTCTGCAACGGAGTTTCTATTAACACCTCTGCTGGACAAGAAAACGGTGAATTTTCATATAATGGGCAAGTCGGTTACAGCCACGAATTCGAGGGACAAACAACCTTAGATGCGAATTTGACAACAAATAAAGAGGACACATCTGTTACGCTTGGGATCAAAAAGCCGTTGTTAAATCCTGACAACCCGATGGGTGTTGAAAATCAAGACAAGGAGCGCAAAGAGGAGCTTGTTGAAACAGGCGAAAGATTTAATTTGCAGTCAAAAATCGGTTATTCTGATAAGCAGGGTGGAATTTATACCGAAAATTCTTTGATGTACAGAATTAATAATAACAATTTTTTAAACACATCATATAACCAAAATGACGCCAGCAGAACGATTACGACCGCTGCGGATTTGAAGAAAGTAAATCTTTCTTATTCAAATATTAAGGCAAAAGAAGATATTACCATAACTACCACAAATACTTTGAATTCGACCTTAAAAGGCGGGAAAAACCAATATAGTCTGGGTTTAAACGCGACTAAAACAGAAATCGGAGTTTCTGAGGAAAATCCTGAGTCTATTGTTACCAAAAACTTAACTTTGACATCTGGCGCTACTTTGAACAGAAACGAATATGGCGAATTTCAAGACGGTCTAAATGGTGCTGTTTCAACTGACGTTTCATTCGGAAACGGAAAGTTTTCAGGTTATAACGTTACATTAGACGGTGCTTATAATAAATATGGCACAGACACAAACAGAACAGACTTTTTGCTCCGTTCTAAAACCGATTTTGGGAAAGATGATGGCACGAAAAGATTTGCAACAACTATTTCTGGTGCATACCGCATAAATAATTGTAATACAGTTTTTGAATCAGGCATGGGATATTCGACTAATTATACAGCAGATGTGAAAACTAAACAATTTTCATATAGTGGCGGAGTTTATCAGCAATTGGGCAAAAATTTTGGCGATGTAACCGTTTTTGCAAATGGAGAAGTTGGAAAAACTTGGAAAAAGACGGCAGATGGGACAAAATCACACCCATTCGGGCAATTGGAAATTGGAACAAGGGTTAAAGCGACTCCAAAACTTGCGCTTGATACAAGTGTAACTTACGGTTCCGGCGGCAAAATTAGCGGAGAAATCGGTGCCAGATATACGTTTTAGATGTTTTTCATTAAAAGATATTGGGGGAGAAACCCCGCCAACATTAGTCTTGTGAGAAACTGATTTAGATGCAAAGATGCCAAGAAGCATAGATGCATGGTCTGTTTCGATTGAGTTGTTTTCATTCTTTGCAACTGCTTTGTATTGCAATAAGCTGGATTCTTTCGGTTCTGGCGAACCTCAGAATGACGACTGATTGCAGCTTTCTCCGATACAGACTCCGCCTCCTCGCCTCTTTGCATCTTCGCATCTAAATCCCGCTTAGCTGCACCGCTTCCTAGCTGCTTAGCTGCCCCAAATGCCGTCTTAGCCTCTAAACTAGCATCTCCGAGGCCCCCCCCCCGAAAGCTCTTCTTAATAAATTTTTCATAACCAAACTCACTTTCTTTTTTACTCTGTACATATTTATTATAACCCTGTTTTTGGGGTTTATCTATACTTATTTTATAGGAAGTCACGAAGAAAAGGCTTCTTTTAACAAGTCTTGAACAATAGGATTTTCAAGATTACAGACCTCATAATCTGTCTGTTTTTTTGCCATTACAACGATTATGTCTTCGCATTCATATATAATTTCAAACATAATTTTACCTCATTATGTTTTTAATGATGAATGTTAAAAAGTCAACAAAAAATTTTTTAGACAATGTTCTTTTTTTAATTACTTAAAATAATATTCAATTTCGGTTGATAAATCAAGTTTTTTAGCATCGGGCTTAAATATTTTTGTCTTAATCCCCATTTTTGCAAGCCTATATTTAAGACTAACAGCAAGAACTCCAAGCCCGTATTTACAAGAACGCATGAAATTTATCGACGAAGCCTCTTTAAAATATTTTGTCGGACAAGAAACTTCTCCTATTTTAAAATCATTATAAAAAAGCAATGCAATCATCTCATTATCAAAAATAAAATCATCATCACATTCTGCAAGCGGAAGCTTTTCCAAAACTTCTCTTGTAAACCCTCTAAATCCGGTATGATATTCCGACAATTTTTGGTTGGTAAAAATATTTTCAAATGTTGTTAAAAACTTATTTGAAATGAATTTGTAAAACGGCATACCACCTTTTAATGCAGAGTTTCCAAGCATTCTTGAAGCCATAACAGCATCATATTGTCCAAATGCCATCATACAAGCAATAGCAGGTATTAATTTTGGAGTATATTGGTAGTCGGGGTGAAGCATTATAACAATATCCGCACCGGCTTTTAGTGCAGCCTTGTAACAAGATTTTTGGTTTCCCCCGTAACCCTTGTTCTCTTTATGCACAATTGTTGTAATATTTAATTCTTTTGAAACAAGTTTTGTATTATCTTGCGAATTGTCATCAACTAAAATTACCTCGTCAACAAAATCTCTATAAATTTCATCATAAGTCTGTTTGAGAGTTTTCTCCGCATTATATGCAGGCATTATTATTACTATTTTTTTACCGTTAATCATAAAAAAATTATAAACCAAAAATACTTATTAACAAAAACTTTAAAAAAAGTCATAAAAAAAGAGGTGATTTTCACCTCTTTTAAAAATTCATTATTCAGCCGGTTCTTCAACTTTTGCTTCTGTTCTGATAGAAGCTTTGTCAGAACCAACGCTTTTTTCTTTAAACTTTTGCACCTGTCTTGCTAATTTGTCTGCTAACAAGTCAATGCTTTCATACATTGATTCGCCTGCTTCTTCGCAACGAACTACACCTGTTGACATTTTGCAACTAACTTCTGCAACGTGTTTGCCGGAAGCAGCCGGGTTTTTGATTACTGACAAAACAACGTCAATTCCTTGAACTTGGTCATAGTGAGCAGCAACTTTGCTGAATTTTTCTTTGACGTAAGTTTTGATAGCATCTGTGATTTCAATGTTTCTTCCGTTTACATAAATGTGCATGTTGAACCTCCATATAACATACTGCTTGTACATTATAACACATACTGTCGGATTTTTAAAGCCCTAAATTTCATTTTTTGCAAGATTTAAGCGAAAATCATAGTTTTGAATGAAATTATTCTTCAATAATGAACTGTTGCAACTCGACATTTGGCGTCCCCAAAACACGCACCAATTCAAGTACAGAAGCTTTCATCTGGCATTTTTGAGCGGAACCGCTGAAAAAATCTTTATAAAAACAACCTTCACAATTGCAACCTCTCTTGTAACATTCAAGTGCGGTCGGCGTCCAACGTCTTACTGCAACTGCTCTTCCCATATCCCTACTTCTAAACAATTTATATAATCTCCACAATTAAATTTCTTACCCAAGTATGGCAACCGTAACAGTATTAACCTGTCAAAATCCCCACCAGAGATGAGTTTCACCTCTCTAAAATTATTATATAAAAAACGAAGGTTTGATTTCAAGGGCACAACATGTGATTATTAAAATTTGTAACAAAGCCCTCAAACCTCACAATACTGCCGTTTTGTAGAAGTCAACCCTGTGGAATTTTAAGCTATCACATGGTTTTACGGTTTTTTACCATGCAATCATGCTCATGGCATGGGTTTCCATGATTTCAGGCAGTGTAAACTTTTGTAAAAATATCTTCCACCATGCCCGTTTTGAGGCATGGAAATATTCAGAAACACTATATTTTTAGCACCAAAAACCGTTTATACCGAACATGGAAGGGCCTGCAAACATAAATGGAGTTCCGCAACAGCAACCACCAAAATAATTCCCGACAAAACCTCTTCCATAAGGACCACAACCATATATAGATGATGTTACAAACGGATTACAACCATACATCATTTGTGGTGATGACATTATACTTGCCATCATTAGTGCATTTGTTGCCGCCGTTTCATTACCGGTCTTATTTGCCATTGAATTTATTGCATAACCAATATAACTGCCGGTGTTCTCCTGAATATTACGTGCCACAGCATTACGCATTACACCTGTTGCTGTATTCATTCCCAAATTCATCAATGCATCAGATCTTGGCGTTCCATTTTGCACTGCATTATTATAATTAAGTGCATTGCCCAAAAGCGTATTAACTGTACTTATTGCATATATTGCGTTATCTAAACCCATAATTATCTCTCATTTTAAGTGTGATATATATATAAAGTATATAAATTCAGAAAAATTGTCTTTTTTTACTATTTTGTAAACAATTGTTACAAAGACGGGGCGATTTATTAAAGGTTTTGCTTGATTTTGCCGACTAATATAACAAGGAAACTTATAAAAAGGGATTGATGAATTATGTCTATGAGTGTTTACAATGCAGAATATAAATTAGGGATTAACCGCTCTACTTTGCAACAAGTTTCAAATGAAATCTTGAAACGTGCTGCCGAAAAGAATAGTCAATATAACACAAATTCGTCATCTGTAAAAAATATTTTTCAAAATACGCAACAAAACTTGGGAATTGACTTATATAAAGGCAATGTAGATACGTCAGTTGCACGTCAGGTTGCGATGAACAATTCAGGATTACAAATTCAATTATCGCAAGATGCTTTAAAATCTATTCAATACTTGAATTCACAAGCTGTCAATAATGTTCAAAAAAATGTTGAAGGCAAAATCTCCATCGCACTAAACGAAGGCGTCGGCAACACTCAAAAAACAGAATCTGCTCCAAAATTCAATAGTATTGTAAGTTTGGCTACCGGCAAGGATAAAAACGGTTCTGCACCTTCATATAAAGGCGAATTTTTGTTTATCAAAAAAGATAAAGAAAAAGAAGAAATCGTTGCATAGAAAATAAAATCTTAAAGAAATTTCTTTAAGACTTTACACTATTGGGCAAATATAAATTGCGCCATTAAGATATTCTTCTAATCATCTCTTGTGCTTCTTCACACTCAGGGAAAGACTCCGTTATCTTATCTAAAACTTTAAGTGCCTCGTCTGTTTTGCCAAGTTTTTCATAACAATTTGCACTGTTAAGCAATAGATTTATGTTCAAAGGATTTTCTTTGAGCATGTGTTGAAAAATTCCGTTTGCCTGTTCATAGTTTTTCAACTCATAATAACAAAGCCCCAACATGTGTTCACAGTCGTGCGTTTTAGCAATTTCATAAGATTTTACAAAGTACATTTTTGCATCTTCATATTCTTTTTGTAAAAACTTGATTTTACCCGCAATAAAGTACATAAAATCATTATTCGTTTCATGATGAAGCGCGTGCTCAATTTGTTCATAAGCTTTGTCGAGGTCATTCAGATGAATTTTATTTAATGCTGAAAAACCAAGAGCATCTGTGTGGTGAGGTTCAATCGCAAGTGCTTTTTGGTAATATTCATCAGCCTCTTTAAATTTTGTTGTTGCGTGTAAATAATTTGCGTATTCAAACAAAACATCAAAATTATCAGGAGCAAGCTTCAATGCCTGTCCAAATTCATCTTGTGCATAATCAAATAAACGTTTTTGAAGATAAATTATCCCCAAATCTTTGTGTGCAAGTGCGAATTCAGGATTAAGCTCAATAACTTTTTTCAAGATTTTTTCAGCCTTGTCCATATCGTTTGTGCGAACACATAGATTTGCGAACTCGTAATAAATCTCAGGAGAAACATTTCCTTGTATAATAATTTTTTCATACAAGACCTTTGCGTTGCCAAACTGTCCGATTTTAATATAAATACTTGCAAGCTTACGCAACATTGAAACAGATTTCGGATTCATCAAAACAAGTTGTGCCAAAATTGTTATCGCACTTGTGTAATCCTCGATTGCATCATAGCAACATGCCAGATTATATTGAAAATTATGCTTATCAGGGTTGTGCACAGAAAGCGTTTTGTAATGTTTAATTGCTTCCTCAAACTGTTGTGATTTAACCTCAGACAGTGCCAGTGAAACAAGATAACTGTCTTGTGGCTCTATGGAATAAGCCTTCCTAAAATATTCACAAGCTTCTTTGTGCTTGCCTTGTAACTGCAAAATAGAAGCTATATTGAAATATGTGATTGAATTTTTAGAATCCAATTCGCTTGCTTTTAAAAAGTTTTCGTATGATTTTTCTAAATTCCCAATTGTGATATAGCAAGTTCCAAGGTTGTTATACAATTGCGAATGTTTTGGATTTAGTTCAAGAGCTTTTTCCAAATATTCAATTGCGTCCTCAAATTTTTTCAACGCCATAAATGCAGTTCCGATAATATAATAAATCGTATAATCATCTGTCACAACATCAAGAGCTTTTTTAGCGGTATCAACAGCTTTTTGAGGTTCTTGATTTTTTACATAAACAATTGCCAAATTTTTATAAGCATCAATATAATCGCTTCTCATTCGCAAAACTTCTTCATAAGCAGCGATTGCATGCAGAAAATCGTCCTGATTATCATAGCAATTAGCTAAATAAAACCAACTTGTAGCATCATCTTTATATTTTACAACTGTTTCAAAAACAGATTGTCCTTCTTTATATTCACCAAGATTTACGTGGCAAAGTCCTAATAATTTCAAGGCTTCCACGTCTTTTTCGTCACCTGTAAGTAATTCTTGAAGAAGTTTTTTAGCTTCTTCATATTCTTTATTCTCAATAAGTCCGTTAATTTTTTCCATATTTTCCATAACTTAATTATAGCTCAAAAATATAATACTTTACAGAAATTCAAAGCATGTGGTATAATTGAATATCAACGCCTTTAAAATTCATCAAATTTTGTTCGAAAGGAACAAAATTATGGGAAAAAAATCAAAAAAATATCCTGCATATTCATCAGGCACTGTAACTGTTAACGGCTCCACAAAAGCTTCTACATACAAAAATAAAAACAATATAATTTCAGGCTACAATATGTCTGACGACGAAAAAAGAGCTTACGAATACGCTCAAAAAGCTTTTGCAGATGCACTTCCATCGGTAAACACTTTTGATAGCAATACTCAACAAAATATCCAAAATCAGTTAAATGCATACACTCTTGACGGTCAAAAAATGATTAACAACCTTTATAACCCGATGCTAAAAGAGTTGAAAACCGACGTTGCTTCTCGTTTTGGCAACCTTGACAACTCAGTATTTATGGACAATTTGAATTCAATTGAGTCCAATCGTGCCGACGCAATTAATAATCTTGCACAAGACGTATTGGCAAAACGCAATGAACTTGTGAATGATGAGCTTTCACAACGATATAATTATTTGAACTTTCTTCAAGATATCCAAAATCAAACAAATTCTAATATTTTAAACTTTTTAAGTGGCTCTCAATCGAACAGTTCTTCCGGAAACTCATATAATACACAAGCATACACAGCAAATCGTGCAAATTCTTCAAGCACTTTCAACAATTACGCAAATCTGGCTTCGGGCATTATGAGTTCAATGGGACCTTATGGAATGGCAGCCTCTGCGGCTTTGCAAATTGCGAAAAAATATGTGTAAAACTTTGAACATACCTACACAACAATCCACAAACATATAATTAATACTATCATTTCAAATAAAATAATATAATAAACAGTGGCGGGGTAAATATCCCGCCCTACTTTATTGTTTTTATAATAATAAATCTCAGATTATAAGCAATACGCAAAAAGTTCTCCGACTCGCTTGTTGTAATTTCTACCATCTTCTTTTGCAAAAAGGTTTTCAAAATGGCTCAACGCTGTGCCATCAGTAGAAAACGTCGGATTTGTCATCATAAGTCTGTGAGTTGTTGTGTCGTGACGTAGCGGGAACAAGTCGTCCATCTGCATAAAACTTGGCAATTTGTCGCTTGCAAAATTGTAGGCAAATAATGCTGTATTCACTCGATTTAACTTTTGTTCGTACGACAAACCGCCTTCATAATTGTCATTTGTAACTTCTACCCCCGGAGCGTAAATTCGTTGGTATTTAAGCTTTTCAGATAAATTCTTTACCGCATTAAAGTCATCGCCGGTAATATAATCGGTTCCTGCATTTAGTCCCAAATTCAAATATCTTTTAAAGTCATCAGAACTTTTTTCCCCAACAAAACTAATATCAGTTTTGCCCGAGCGTGAGCGAATTTCGTGCAAAATATACTGCATTTGCCCATAATTCGGTAAAGCTCCAACACCTGTGTAATTCTCCATATCATAACCGCCTATATGCTTTGCAGAGTCGATAAACATACATTCAAAACCCAAATTCATCAATTTGATGCACTCTTTTATATAAATTTCAACGTGTTCCGAATTGTGCCAATTAAAAGTTTCATCGTTTTTATTATTTCTTGCAATTTTTATCTGATCGGCAGAAATTACATGGCGAAATCCAACTTTTAGCCCTCTAAAATGCGCAAGGTCGACAAAAGCCTTCAATTGCTCGTCAGGCGTGATTTTATCGGCAATGGCATAATCTATAATATTGTCGCTGTAATTCGTGTTCAGGCGAATTCCATAGAGCGAATTTTCTTCAAAAAATCCTTTTTCATAAGCGTCACCATAAATATTTTGCCAAATTTGTGACAAAATTATGCAGTTGGCAAAACTTCCGGCAGACGGCGGAATTGCAGGCAAAAGCTTTATGCAGCTTAGAATTCCATTACAAGTGCAACCGTTGTCCATAGTTGCAATTGCACGATTGTTTATCTCAATATAATTTGCGAGTCTACCCCAATTGTCGCCGTAATTCGGGGTTTTGATGTTGTCAGGAAATTTTTCGTAAAAAATACCGCTTTCTGACAAAGTTGCAATAATTTCCACCGATTTTTTCAGTGGAAGTTTCAACGAATCAGCAGGCACAATATTGGCAAGCCAACGCTTGTTATAAGCTTTCCCGATACCATGAAAGGCAATATATTCACTAAAATCGTCCTTTTTAAGCTCGCAAGTTTCGCCGAGTGCATTCAATAATTTGTTTACGCAATTCATAAATATGTTATAAATAAATTTTTAAAAATTTTCATTATACAGAGTGGTAATAAAATTTTTGTTGGTGATAAAATTAAGTAGAAATAAGGATTAAAAATCAAGGAGAATGGTTATGATTAATGAAAAATTGGAAAAAGCTTTTAATTATCAAATTAACAGAGAATTGTATTCTGAATACTTGTATCTTTCAATGCAAGCGTATTTTGAAAGATTGAATTTAAAAGGGTTTGTAAACTGGTTGACTGTTCAAGTGCAAGAAGAACACGCTCATGCAATGGGAATGTTTGATTATTTGAACCAAAGAGGTGGTAAGGTTGAGTTAGAAGCAATCGAAAAACCTGAAACAGAATGGGCATCACCACTTAAAGTTTTCGAACACATTTTGACTCACGAAGAACTTGTTACATCATTGATTAACAAACTTATGGACGTAGCAGAAGAAACAAAAGACAGAGCTGCAATTTCGTTCTTAAACTGGTATCTAAAAGAACAAGTTGAAGAAGAAGACAATGTTGGCAATGTTTTGGCAACATTAAGATTAATCGGCGACGACAAAAAAGCATTGTTGATGCTTGACAAAGATCTTGCAACAAGAACATTTGTTGCTCCTGTAATTGGTTAATTGCCAAAACTTATACCATTAATTTCTTGTTATTTTACGAGTAATTAATGAAAAATATGAAATTAATTTAGTGGGGAAATTTAATTTTTCCCACTAATTTATATCTCTAATAATTTCAACAACCAAAGACTTAAAATTAGCTTTCGCTTTGTTAGCGGCGTCGATAACCTCTTCGTGTGAAAGTTTTCCGCTTGTTTCAGAACTTGCAGCGTTTGTAATACAACTTATGCCAAGAATATTCAAACCACAATAATTTGCGACAATAGCTTCCGGAACAGTAGACATACCAACAGCATCTCCGCCAAGTCGTCTAATCATTTTTATCTCGGCAGGCGTTTCATAATTAGGACCTGAATTTGCCCAATAAACTCCTTCTTGAACGCTAATGCCAAGCTTTTTAGCACATTTTTCAGCAAGTTCTCTAAGATTTTTCTTATAAACTTCCGTCATATCAGGAAATCTTTCGCCTAATGTGCTGTCATTCGGTCCAATCAATGGGTTTGCCCCCATATTATTGATATGATCTTTTATAATCATTAAATCTGCCGGTCTGTAACTTTCATTAACGGCACCTGCTGCATTTGTGAGGATAAGCGTTTTAATTCCCAATGCCTTGAAAACCTTGATAGGATAAGTTATTTCTTGCATTGTGTGACCTTCGTAAAAATGATTTCTACCTTGCATCATCACAACTTTTTTGCCCATAATTTCGGCAAAAACAAGTCGTCCCTTGTGCCCTTGAACAGTTGAGGTTATAAAATTTGGGATATCGTGGTAGGAAACAGCCATATCACAATATTCATCGGCAAGTTCTCCGAGTCCTGAACCTAAAACAATAGCAATTTCAGGCTTAAAGCCATTCGTTTTTTTGTTAATAAATTCAATAGTTTTCTCCATAATAATACCCCTTTATATAAAACGCATAAACACACGAAAAGGCACAAGATAACCTTGTGCCTAAACTAAAATTCTTATTAACCAACTAATCTGTCATCATCTGCTTCGGCAGCTTTTACCATAATAGCATGCTCAACAGGATTTTCTTTTTTGTAAGTTGTGTCATAATTTTCTTCAAAGTTAAATTCATCGTGAGCTTTTTTTGCTTGATTTTCATCAACAAGTTTTTTTGCAAGTTCTGCAATTTCATAAACTAACTTGTATCTGTTATCTGTATTGTCGTTTAAGTCCCACGCAACTCTTATAATTTGATCCATCATAAGTTAATATACCTCACTTTTTTAGTTTGTATCTTAATAGTATAATACAAAAACTTTTTTGGCAAGTAGCAAAAAATCAATAATTGTTGTATAATCTGAGCATGAAAATTTTTGAGGGTATGCACAAGTACATTTGGCTTGAATTCGGAATATGGTTTTTTATTCTGTGCATAGCTGTTTTTGGGTTAAGGATACACAATTATCACAAGAAAAAAGCTCTTGTAACCTATCAAATTTTCATGCCTGACGTAGATGGTTTAATTGTCGGCTCTCCCGTAAAATTTATGGGCGTTCAAGTTGGCTATATCGGAAAAATTAAAATTGTGCGAGATGAAGTTTATCTAAAAATCGTCATGACCGATAAAAATGCAACTTTACCGAAAGGCTCGATTGCAACGGTTGAATTTAACGGAATGGGCGGTTCTAAATCGCTTGAAGTTTATCCGCCAACAAAAGAAAGTATTGCAATGAACAATCTTATAGCTGTTCAATCTCCAAAAAGATTGAATGATGCGATGGGACTTTTGAGCGAAATGTTTGACAAAATTGGTTCTATTACAACAAGACTGTCATTCTTTGCAAATGAAACAGGGGTTACAGAATTGAATGGCGGTGTTGATATTGACGATATTCAATCTAATATGAACATTTTGGATAAATGGATAAAAAGTTTTCAAAAAATAAAAGAAAGTGCGAATAGTGAAAGCACAAAACAAATTATAGAAAAAGGAGTTGAGGAAGATGGACAAATCGAAAGTTCGAATAATAAATAATCCGGTAGTTTTGTTAAACCTATGTACGATGCGTGACAAAAACACTGACAGTCAAGGTGTTAGGATTGCAACAAGAAAAATTACAAGATGCCTTTTGTATGAAGCATCTAAAAATTTACCACTTGTCGATAAAGAAATCACAACGCCTTTGACAACATTCACAGCTAAGACTGTTGACCCGAATATTAACCTCATAATTTCCCCAATTCTTCGTGCTGGACTTATTTTTACCGATGAAGCAATCGACATTTTGCCACAAGCTTGCATTCGACATATCGGCATGTATAGAGATGAAAAAACTCTAAAACCTGTGTGGTATTACAATAAAGTTCCTATGGAAGCTCCAAATCCTGAAAACTTCTACATTTATATTACTGACCCAATGCTTGCAACAGGAAATTCTTTGATTGAAGCGATAAAACTTTATGCTGATAAAGGTATTCCGATTGACAACATTAAAGTAATTTGTATTATTGCTGCTCCACAGGGAATTGAAAATATTCAAAAGCATTATCCTGAAATTGAAATTATAACAGCAGCAGTAGATGATTGCTTGAACGAAAAAGGTTACATTGTTCCAGGAATGGGCGATGCCGGAGATAGGATTTTTAACACATAATTTTATAATAAAAAAATAATTAGCCACAGCGACTAATAGACTTTCATTGATTTGTTTTTATACTAAAATAAAATCGAGAAAGGAGTTGTATTATGGAAGAAATTAAACTTGAAGAACATCAAGACTGTTATTTGTGTAAACACCCGACACTTAAACACGTTTTGGTCGGACTATTAGTCTTTTTGGGAGCTTTTGCAGCTTTTTATGTTGTTGCAGATTGGCATTTTAAGCGAATGCTAGATCCAATAGAACAAATGAGGCAAATGGATAAAGCCTTTCAACAACAAGACAGACAGATTGACAGAATGGCTAAAAAAGAATTTTACCATACTCAACGAGTAGATACTGCACCATTTGTTAAGGTTGATAAAAGTAAAGATGCATATAGAATTGTAATTGATTTAAGACCGTTTGACAATGACGAAAAAAATGTAGAAGTTTCAACCAGCGGAAATACAGTTATAATAAATGCGACAGGAGCCAAAAATTCTCGCAAAGGACAAGAAATTATGAGATATAGCCAAGCATTTGCCTTTGGAGAAGACATTGATTCCGAAAACATTACACGAGTTCGCCAAGGGTATGAATATATCATTACAATTCCATTTGATTAAATTAGTTTCAAATAATATTTTTGGGGAAATAAATATCAAAAACAAAAAGGCGGTAAATTTCGATTTACCGCCTTTACATATCCTTAATCAATAGCTAAGACACTTATTTTACAACAGCATCTTCTGTTTCTTCAATCTTTTTCATCACTTCATCAATCTGCTCTTTTACATATTTAAGAAACAGACCAAGTTCTTCTTTAAAACTGTACACTCCGGGCCAAGAAATATATCCGTACATAATTTGCATCTCCTATGTTTTCTAACCTTTCAACAAATTATTTATCGACATATTTGGCGAAAATCTTTAACCTTTTTATTCGTTTTTTAATAATTCTTTACAATATGCTTGAATATCCTGACACTTATACTTTGGAATATAGCTTACATCATAATTTTTGGCAATTTGCTTAATATTTTCGGCAGCAGAAATTATTATTATTTTAGTGTTTTTATATTCATTAAAATATTTTATTTGCTTAATAAACCATTCTCCGGCATAAAACGGCAAAAAATCAGGCTCCATTTGCATATCAGTTAAAATAAAATCATAAGGATTGGCAATTGATGCGGAAATTCTTTCAACACCTTCTTTGGCAGAATAAGCCGTTTCAATTTCGACATTATCACCAAAAACCTGTCTTACCGCACCTTCATGGAACATTACCCATTTGCTTGAATCATCAACTATCAAAACTCTTGTTTTCATAAATTAATTATACCACGATAAAATTTTATTCTATAAATTTAGATTTTTATACTATTCTTGTGGAAATCTTTAATTTTGTGGTACAATCTCTTTATGAAAAAACCGATTGTAGCAATAGTAGGACGCCCAAATGTAGGCAAATCAACCTTCGTAAACCGCTTGATAGGTACAAGAAACTCTATCGTAGATGATTTACCGGGGGTTACACGTGATAGAATTTATTTTGATGTCGAATGGCAGAACAAATTATTTACCGTAATAGACACAGGCGGAATTATTCCCGGTGACGAAGACGAGATTATGTTGTCTATCTTTGATCAGGCAAAAATTGCTTGTGAAGAAGCTGACAAGATTATTTTTATCGTTGACGGGAAAGAAGGCGTAAACCCTGTTGATTACGACATTGCAAATATTTTAAGACAATCAGGTAAGCCTGTATTTTTGGCTGTAAACAAATCTGACAACAAAGAATCTTTGTTGATGGTAAACGATTTTTATTCACTTGCTATCGGCGATCCGATTGGAATTTCGGCATTGCATGGCTCCGGCGGTGTAGGAGATTTACTGGACTTAGTAACAGAAGATTTTTCAAGAGAAGTTGAGCAGGAAGAAGACAACACAATCAGAATTGCTATTGTCGGGCGCCCAAATGCCGGAAAATCTTCAATTGTCAACGCTTTGCTTAATGAAAAAAGAGTTATTGTATCTGATGTTTCGGGAACAACTCGTGACAGCATTGACAGCTCAATAACGTTCAATGATAGAGAATTTGTAATCGTTGATACAGCAGGAATTCGCAAAAAGTCAAAAGTTGACTGGGGCGTTGAAAAATTTGCCGTTGATAGAGCAATCAGATCTATCAGAGATTGTGACGTTGCACTTTTGGTAATTGATGCGACTCAGGGAATTTCTGATCAGGACAAAAAAATTGCATCTATTATTACAGAGGCCGGAAAAGGTTTGATTATTGCAATTAATAAATGGGATTTGATTGAAGATAAAAAATCGAATTCAGTTAATGAATATAATAAAAAACTTGCCAACGATATTCCGTTCTTGGAATATGCACCAAAGATTTACATTTCTGCGGTAACAAAACAGAGATTGAATACGATTTTCACCGAGGCAGAAAGTGTTTATGCAGAATGCACGAAACGAATTTCAACCGGGCTTTTGAATAAGGTGATAAAAGAAGCATATATGCTTAATCCGCCTGCATCTTCAAAGGGTAAACGTTTGAAAATTATGTATGTAACTCAAACCGGTGTTCAGCCACCGCATATTGTGATTTTTGCGAATAATGCAGATTTGATGAAAGATCACTATAAACGTTATGTTGAGAACAAATTGAGAGAAGCTTTCGGATTTTTCGGAACCCCGATAAAGCTTTCTGTCAGAGAACGTTCAGAGAAAAACGCTCGCTAGTTGTGATTTAAGGGAGTACATTCGTTTTCATCTAAGAAATAAAAAAAGAGGCTCAAGC
>CAKUZO010000011.1 GCA_934717895.1 uncultured Candidatus Melainabacteria bacterium
ACGAATGTGGTTATTCTACAAGATTGGCTGAAACTACATTGATGGTTGCTGAAAAATTATAATTGATTTTATAATTTGTAAATAATCGAAAAACAAGTCTGATTTATTTCAGGCTTGTTTTTTTGTAAAAAAAATGGTATTATACATTTATGATAAAAAAATATTTTGTATTAACTTTAATTTTATTTTCTTGTTTGTCATGTTCGGCAGCAACATACTTGGGTGTAAAAATTCCTGTTCTTGGTGGAACAATATCTGACAAAAGAGTTCAAAGTTCAATTATCAGCTATGCATACAACAAAGTTGCAAGAGCTAGCAAAGGTTGTCATGAACTTCATCTTGTAGATACGAAAGTTGTCAATGAACCTTCAAACGTAAAATACAACAAGTATGGAAAACAGATTTCAGGCAATTGGCAAGAAGAGTGGACGGTTAATGCTTGCGGACAAAAATATATTGTGCCCGTGGATTTTCAGCTCACAACTGCCGGAACCAGATATGTTGTAAAAGATGTGAAAAAATAGCATTATTTAGTTAAACCATCTAAATATTCTTTGTTAGCTTTGAGAGTATCATCAGTTGCAACAATTGAGTAGGTTGGCTTGCCGGAGAAAATGTAGTTCGCTGCATTATATATGTCTTCTGCTGTAATTTTATCAATTTCATTGAATAGTAAGTTTTCTCTTTCTAATCCATAAGGAGAATTTAAACCTTGTAATAAAGAGATTGTTTTGTCATCAGAGGCATGATTTGAATTTAAAACACTATTTTTTAGGCTTAATTTTGCATTTGCAAGTTCTTCATCTGTAACTTTTTCAGTTTTAATTTTTTCAATATGTCTGTTGAAACCATCAATAGATTTTTTTACATTATCAAAACTTTGTTCGCCTGTTTCTTTGTTATCAGTTGTTGTGCCGATTTTCAGCGACATAACGCCAATGTTTTCATAATTTTTTGTACCAGATTTTACGTGATAAGCAAGTTTTTCTTTTTCACGCAAATCTGAGAATAGTCTTGAAGACGGGTTGCCGCCCAAAATAGTATTAAGAAGGGAAATAGTCACTTTGTCTTTAATATTATCGTTAATTTTGTATTTGAATGCTTCAACTATTTCTGCTTGGTTTTTAAAATCAACTTCTGTAAGAACTTTTGTTTCTGTAACTGGTTTATAAATATCTTTTAAATCTTTTTTAGCAAATTCTTTTGTCGGATTAAGCTTTGTTAAACCGCTAAATAATGTGTTGCTAAGTTCTGCTTTTTTGTCAAATGGAGCTGCTACAACTGTTTCTCCAACACTATTTTGAACAATAGAATTATAATAATGTTTTACATCTTCAAGAGTAAGAGAGTCAAGTTCATTCAAGATTTGTTCTTTGGAATATCCTTCCGGCAAACCTTTATACAGCTCGCTATCAAGCTTGTCATAGGCTGATTTTTCAGATAAAACAATGTTTTCTTTTATGTTCTTTTTGGCACGTTCAAAATCTTCTTGTGTAAAACGAGGATTTTCTACGGATTCTTTTAGTGCTTCTAGACCTTTTTTCAAATCCTCAGAGTCACAAGTAATAACAGAAGTTATTGCATTTTCACTTGCACCTGTCGCAACACCTATACCATTTTTTGCCATATCTGTTTCAAAGTCTTCTTGTTTTCTAAACATTGTACCTTCGTCGAAAATTTCACCAAGGACAAGCATTGCAGACGGCTTTTCCGGTACATAGTTGTCATTTCTTAGTTTTAGGACAAGATTTACTGTGTCAGTTTTAGAGTTTATCGTAACTGCACGTATATTGTTTCTTAAATTATATTCTTTTACAGAAGATAGGTTGATTGCTTCTTTTTTGTTTGCACCTGTAAATGAAACAGTTTTATGGTTTTGTTTGATAGTTTCTTCTGTTGCAGATGATGGGTGAACCATTGTTACTGAGGCTTTGTTAACGTCTAAATATTTTTTTGCAGTATTAACCAAATCATCAGCAGTCATTGATTTAACAATATTTTCATATTCGTTCAAGTAGTTCTGATTGTTTTCAAGTATAAAGGTTCCAACTGCATTGTTTGTTCGGTATGAGTCTTCAAAAATATTTGAAAAACGCTGCAACATTAACTTCTTTATAATTTGCATTTCATCATTTGTTGGCGGGTTGTTTGTAATATTACCAATTTTATTAAAAATAGTCTTTAAAACTTTTTCAGAATTTTCGTCACTGCAATTTGCAACAAACATCAGAACTTGTCCGGCATTTGGATCAGTGCTGATTTTTTCGATATCATGAAAACAATTTGAATTATATTGTTTCAATTCCTTGTCAATGCGGGAAATTTTAGAGCTTGCCAAAAGCAAGTTTAGCGCTTTTGCATAGACTCTATCTTTTGTATTATTTGATGCAGGCCCGTTAAAACCTACAACAACAGTTGAAGCGGTTGCTTTATCAGAAATAATATCTTCACGTAACGCTTTTTGAGTCGGAGTCAAATTCTCGTTATGTTGAGGTGTTTTCGGTTGGTTTTTGGACGTAAAATACTTCGAAATAAGTTTCATTGTTTCGTCCGGTTTCACTTCTCCTGAAATTACCGTAACCATATTGGCAGGATAATAGTTGTTTTTGTAATAATTTACAACATCATCACGAGTCAGATTTGTAATATTATCCGTCGTTCCACCAATCATGTCGCTTGATGTTGATTTAATACCGTATAAATTCTTAATCATTTTATTTACAGCCAAATTCTCCGGATCTGATGTAATCATATTGATTTCAGAGTTTACAATTTCTTTTTCTTTTTCCAATTTGTCGGTTGCAAATAGAGGTGTTTCAAGCATTGAAGCGTGAAGTTTAATTTTATTTTCCAAATCATTTTCATTCAAAAGATTTGAGCTGATGAAATAATTTGTTTCAGCAAAACCGGTTGAAGCATTTGTAGATGCTCCCATTTTATCAACTTTTTTGAAGAAATCTCCTTGTTCAAGACCTTCCGAACCGTTAAAGAGGTTGTGCTCGATATAATGACTTATACCTCTAATCTTATCCGGTTCATTCATTGAGCCGGTATTCACGTACGTTCTAAGGACGGTTTCGCCTTCCTGAGGTACAATGATAACCCTTTGTCCGTTTGCGAGCTTATAACAGTGAGCTTTTGTGTCGTAAGGCAAATTCATTTCACCGGTTTTTGTATAAGTCATCGGTGTTTTTACTGCAAAATCCGGTCTAACGTCAGCTACCTGCTCAATTTGTGGATTTGTCTGAGATGTTTCAGAACCTTTAAAAGCCGGTTTGCAGAGTTTTGCGTAATTATTTACACTATTAATTAAATTAATTCTATACACGTATATATTAAAACAGAGAGAAGATAAAAATTGCTAATTTGCTTTACAAAAGTTAAAAAAGAGGCAACCTGTAAGGCTGCCTCAAACTTATTAATAGTGAATTCCTGCGTCTTTCATACGTTGAATACATTTTTTGATAGTTTCAACATCTTTTGTAAGAGCGACTCTAAAATAGCCTTCACCATACTTGCCGTAACCGTTTCCTGGTGGAACAACAACGTGAGCTTTTTCAAGCATAACGGTAACAAATTCTTCTGATGTCATTCCTTTTGGAACAGGAAGCCACAAATAGAAAGTAGCTTTTGAAGGTTTGATGTCCCAACCAAGTTCTTTAAAGCCTTCTTCTGCGGCATCACGACGTTCTTGGTACATATTATTCAAATCTGTAATATATTTTTCATCAACAGTAAATGCAGTTGTTGCAGCTTGTTGAATGGCTTTAAATGTTCCTGAATCAATGTTGTTTTTAATTGTGCCGAGAGCTTTTACAGCATCTGCGTTACCGCAAACAAAGCCGACTCTCCAACCTGTCATATTATATGATTTTGAATGAGAGTAAAATTCAATTGCAACATCTTTCGCCCCCTCAACTTGTAATACAGATGGAGCCTTATAGCCGTCAAAAGTCATTTCAGAATATGCCATATCTGAGCAAAGCAAAATGTCATATTTTTTACAGAAATCAACAGCTTTTTTCCAAAAATCCAAGTCAGCAGTAGCACTTGTCGGATTGTTCGGATAGTTCAAAAACATAAGTTTTGATTTTTTTGCAATATCTTCTGGAATTTTATCAAAATCAGGAAGATATCCGTTTTCTTCTAAAAGAGGCATTTCATAAGGAGTTCCACCTGCAAAGATTGTCGCATTGTGATAAACAGGATATCCCGGATCAGGAACCAATGTGTAGTCACCTTTATCAACATAAGCAAAGAAAATATGTGCAATAGCTTCTTTTGAACCGATATTTGCAAGCATTTCGGTATCCGGATTAAGTTCAACGCCAAAACGACGTTTTATCCAGTCACAAGCACCTTTTCTAAATTGTTCTGTGCCGTTATAAGGTGGATAATCGTGGTTTTTAGGGTTGTCAATAGCCTTGTGCATTTCGTCAACAATAGGTTGAAGAGTCGGGCTATCAGGATCGCCAATACCTAAGCTTATAATATCAATTCCTTTTGCTTTTGCTTCCGCAATTTTTCTATCAATTTCGGCAAACAAATATGGAGGAATTTGCTCTAATCTTTCAGATACTTTCATTAAATCTCCTTCTTAATAATTTGTCTTATACACTGGTTTTATGATATCATAAATATAAAGTGAATTCAATAAACTTCAATGTTGTATTTTTGGAGTTTAAGGTGGAGAAAAATGAGTATAATAGCAGATGACAACGATTTTGAGCACAAGCCGATTGCAGAGAAGAAAAAGACTTCTGTAATTAAATCAGAGGCACTTGATAATGATAAGAATTTTGAAAACTGTATCAGACCAAAATCTTTTGATACATATATTGGTCAATCTGCCTTGAAAGAAACCTTGAAAATTTCGATTGCAGCGGCTAAAAAAAGAGAATTGCCACTGGATCACCTGCTTTTTTACGGGCCTCCGGGGCTTGGGAAAACTACTCTTGCAGGCGTAATCGCAGAACAAATGGGAGTAGATATAAAAATTACATCAGCTCCGGCACTTGAACGTCCACGTGATATCATAGGAATTTTGATGTCTTTAAAAGGCGGTGAAATCTTGTTCATAGACGAAATCCACAGACTTAATAAGGTTGCAGAAGAAATTTTGTACCCAGCTATGGAAGATTTTTTCTTGGATATGACGACAGGCAAAAGTCAGACTGTAAAGACGCTTAGGGTTCCGTTACCGAAATTTACATTGATTGGAGCAACGACAAAGGCTGGAGAGCTTTCTGGCCCGCTTAGAGATAGATTTGGGATAATCCACAGACTTGAATTTTATACGGAAGATGAATTGGCACAAGTTATTACACGTACTGCCGGAATTTTGAATATCGAAATTACAGAAGAAGGAGCACACGCTATTGCGCGTCGTTCAAGAGGAACTCCACGTATCGCAAACAGGCTTGTAAAAAGAGTTTCTGACTATGCCCTTGTAAAACATGATGGAAAAATTACAGAAGATGTTGCAAATAAGTCACTTGATATTTTAAAAATCGACAACTATGGCTTAGACAACACTGACAGAAGCCTTTTGCGCCTGATTATTGAGAAATATGACGGTGGCCCAGTCGGTATTGAAACAATAGCAGCCGCAATTGGGGAAGATGTCAGAACAATTGAAGATGTTTGTGAGCCATTTTTGCTTCAAGCCGGACTTTTGCAGAGAACGCCACGTGGTAGAAAGGTTTCGCCTGCAACGTACAGGCATCTTGGCTATAAAATAGCAAAACCAACTAATCAACAATCTTTATTTTAAATAAAAGAGCCGTTTTATAAAAAACGGCTCTTAAAACTTTATTTATAAATTAATAATCCATTTTCCAGCCATTGGACATGAGGTGTTTAATCGCATCAAAGTGGTCTGTTTCGTATGGAATACTTCCTAGTTTTCCATTTTTATCTATTGCGAAAATAAAAAGATCAACATTCTCGATATTTGGACCTTTGTCCCCATTTACATCAACCATAACGCCAACAGCTTTTCCATATCTGTAATCATTATTAACAACCAAACCATGTGGGAAAAAATAAAATATCATACCATCAGCTGTGTAAAAGCCAGTAAGGTTATGAATATAAGCAGCAATCCAAGGTATAGGAGTAGAACCCCTCGCTATTTCGTTTTTACATTTGTTATTTTCATCGCACCAAAAGGATGCATGGTATACTTTTTGAGTACAAGCTTCGCCTTTACAAGTTTTTACCGCTTTTAAATATTTTGGTATAACTTCTTCAAAAACAGAAGGATTTCCATAACTATCTTCACACGTTGAATCTGCAAAAACACAAACTCCATCTGAAAATAAATGTGTAGAACCAAAGTCGCTTACTCCCTCATCTGCTTGCATTTGCTTCATCATGTTTTGTGAAATACTTAACGCCTTTTTTAGACCATTTACATACACCTGTTTTTGATGATTTTGTATCAAAGTCGGTAACGTCATGGCAGCAACAACACCGATAATTCCTAGTGTTATTAAAACCTCAGCAAGTGTGAACCCATTCTTTTTCATAATTTCTCCTTTTACTTATAAGTTATAACTTATATAATAAAAATTATAAGTAACTACAAGTTATAAGTCAAGCTTTGTATAATTATAAGTTATGAATAGAGATGAATTGCTGAAAAAGTTTGGAAAAAATGTAAAAATTGAACGTATTCGGAAAGATTTAACGCAAGAAAAGCTTGCTGAACTTATGAATAAGAGTCAGAATTATATCGCCTGTATTGAATGTGGTCGTCAAAATATGTCACTTGCAAAGGTTTTAGAACTTGCAAATGTTCTGCAAATTGATATTGAATCTCTTTTAAAATTTAAAGATTAATAATTTTATTAATAAACAATCTGCACGTAAACCGTTCTTGTTCTTGCTTTATTATCAAAATCCACAAGTACTATTTGTTGCCATTGTCCTAATTGCAATGCTCCATCAATCAGCGGAACCATTGTTGAATTCCCGACAATTGAAGCTCTGACGTGTGCATAGCCGTTTCCGTCATGCCAAGTTGCATCATGATGATAATCTGTATCCATTGGAGCAATTCTATCCAAAGCCTCAGGCAAATCGACCAAAAGCCCAGGTTCAAATTCAATATTAGTTATTGAAACCGTACTTCCGGCAACATAAACATGAACTACTGCATTTTGCAAAGAATGCATATAAACGGCATTTTTAACCTTTTGCGTAATATCTATTATGTCGCTATTACCCTTTGTGTTTACACTAAATTTTGCGTTAATTACTGTCATATAAACTCCTTTTAGATAGATTATCCAAATATTTCATCTGAATAAAAGGCGAATTCCAAGTGACCAATAATGATTGTATCACCGTCTTTTATGCCTTTTTTAGCAAGTTCTTCAAATACACCCATACCTTTCATGATGTTTTGGAACCTGATAACCTGCTCAGAATTACGCTCATCTGTAACACCCGCAATTCTTCCTATTTTACCGCCTTCAATAATATAAGTATCCTTTGCAACTTTGTAAATCTCAAATGAGCTGTCATCATTATTATAAGCACCCAAATCCTCTTCAACAACAATGTTTGTTTGAGGTTTTGGAATTTCATCGACCTTTTCTCCCATAAAATCAACGAGTTTATCAACGTTTTCACCTGTTACGGCAGAAATTCCAAACACATCTTGGGCTACTTCTTTAAATTGTTTCAATAATTCAGCTTTTTTATCTTCATCAATCGAGTCAATTTTATTCAAAGCTACTATTTGATAAAGATTTGCAAGGTGCTCCGAATGTTTTTCCAATTCCAAATTAATCTTTTTGTAGTTGTCAAAAGGATTTTCCTCAGTTGAATCAACAAGATGCACTAAGAAACGACATCTTTCAACATGACGTAAAAAGTCATGACCGAGTCCAACGCCTTCTGATGCACCTTCGATTAGCCCCGGAATATCTGCAACTACATAGCCGTCACCGCTACGCTTTTTTACAACTCCGAGGTTTGGAATAAGTGTCGTAAACGGATAATCTGCAATTTTAGGTTTAGCAGAGCTTATGCGGCTGATTAGTGTTGATTTGCCCGCATTTGGCATACCTAAAAGTCCGACATCAGCAATAAGTTTTAATTCTAAGAACAATTCTCTTTCAATCGGCGGTTCTCCCGGTTCACAAAACTGTGGAGCACGCTTTTGAGCAGTTGCAAATCTAGCATTTCCTCGTCCGCCACGTCCGCCTTTGGCAACCATAACTTTTTGTTCATGCTCTGTCAAATCAGCAATAATATTTCCTGTTTTTACATCACGAACGACTGTTCCAACAGGAACTTTTATAAACAAATCTTTTGCACAGCGACCATGCATATTTTTTATACTACCGTTTTCGCCACCATCAGCTTTAAATACTGATTTATGTTTAAAATCCATTAGAGTCGACATATTTTCATCGCCAATCAAATATACATCACCGCCACGTCCGCCGTCACCGCCTGCCGGACCGCCTTTGTCTACATATTTTTCTCTACGCCAAGCAACCATTCCGTTGCCGCCACGTCCTGATACTACCCTGATTTTTGATTTATCTATAAATTTCATTTTATCCCTTTTCTTGTTTATATTATAATAATACTATGAAAAATACAAAAAATAAATTGTTCTCAAAAGAACCTGTTACAATTGGACCGGAAAGCGGTTATGATAATTATATTATGGCAATAGAATCAAGTTGCGATGAAACAGCTTGTGCTATTGTGAAAAATGGTCGTGAAGTCGTTGCAAACGTTGTGGCATCACAGATTAAGACTCATGCTCAATTTGGGGGTGTAATTCCTGAAATTGCAGCAAGAGAGCATTTGGATTCAATTAATATTGTAATTGAAGAAGCATTTAAACAGGCAAAAGAAAATATTGGACTTAATCCGGAAGATATTACAGCTTTTGCCGGAACGGTCGGCCCGGGGCTAGTCGGGTGTTTACTTGTTGGACTTAATGCTGCTAAAACACTGGCTTTGACTTATGACAAGCCATTTATTGGTGTAAATCACCTTAACGCTCACCTTTGTGGAAATTATCTTGATACTGACTTGAAACCACCATTTATGGCTTTGCTTGTCAGTGGCGGACACACGCAAATTATTGATGTAAAATCGTATTCTGAGCAAACAATTCTTGGCGAAACTATTGATGATGCTGTCGGAGAAGCTTATGACAAGGTTGCAAGACTTATCGGACTTCCTTACCCTGGTGGTCCAAAGTTAGATAAATTGGCGCAAGAAGGAAATCCTTTTGCGTTTAAGTTGCCGGAATCTCGTGTAGATGGCTATAATTTTAGTTTCAGCGGTTTAAAAACAGCAGTTTTGCGACTTGTTAAGTCTTTTGACGGTAAAGAAATGCCTGTTGCAGACATTTGTGCAAGTTTTCAAGAAACTGTTTCTTCAACTCTTTTGCATAAATTGAAACGTGCTTTGCAAGAAAATAATTATAATCAAGTTGTTATTGCAGGCGGAGTTGCTGCAAATTCAGAGATTAGAAAGAAGATTTTTGCATTGCAAGATGAAGGGTATAAGGTTTTTGCTCCACCTATGAAATATTGCACCGATAACGCTGCTATGGTTGCGTCTTGTGCCTATTTCAACACGAATACTTTTGATGATGTAAATGTTGAAGTCTTCTCAAGAGTAAAATAAATTATTAACAATTGTAAAAATTACACTAAATACCTGTCAAAAATTTTCTTTGACAGGTATTTGTTAGTTGTAAACATCTTGGGAAACTATACTATGAAACCTTGCGGAACATTTGTTCCGCTTTTTTGTTAAAATATTACACTTTACAGCACAAAAATTCATCAACTTGTTTCAGTATAAATCCTGTGATTTTCTTTTCCAGATTGCAATTGAAGTGTCCGTTTACCTCTTTTATGAAGTAACAAGGGCTTGTAACGTTGATTTCAATAATTTTTTCGTCAATTACATCAAGTCCGACAAGTGGTAAGCCGAGTTTTGTCAATTCTTTTGCAACAGGTGTAAATTTTTCTTTTTCACTCGGAGTTAATTCAGCCTTTATAATGTTGCTATCACAGTGTTCGCAGAATTTGAAATCGTCATTTGAAGGAAGTTTTTGTACGCAAACATCTAAAACTTCTTCGCCCAAAAACATTACACGCTTGTCGCCGAATTTTGCTTTTGGAATATATTTTTGTACCATAGCAAGTTTTGTGCCGTTGTTTGTCATTGTGTTAATAATTACAGCTGTGTTTTTGTCACCTTTTTTAAGTGTCATAACACCTGAACCGAAGCAGGCATTAAGCGGTTTTAAGACAATTTCTTCATGCTCATTTAAAAACTCTATAATGTCAGATTTTGAAGAAGTTACAATGTTTTCCGGCATCAAGTTTAAGAACTTGCACGTATGCATTTTTTCGTTAAAATCTCTAATCGCCTTTGGATCATTTAGAATGAGCGTTTTACTTCTGTCAATAAAGTCAAAAATATACGTTGCGCTGATATAATCCAAGTCAACAGGTGGATCAGGGCGAAACATTACGAGCTGAAAATCGTTTATGTTTTTTAAATGCTCTGACTTGTCATAAAAAATGTTTCCGTCTTTTTCGTAAGCCTCAAAACAGTGAGCAAAAGGAACTCCAGCTTGAAGCCCAAACTTATCAATAGTTGTTATCCAAACATTTTTATTTTCATTCAAAAGTTCACGAATTAACCAAAAATTCGTCACAAGATTGTTGAACTCAAAATATTTAAGCTCAAGCCTGTCTATAACAAATAAAATATCCATCATCTATCTCCGTTTTATTGTCAAATTATCGTCAAATAGCAATTTTTTCAATAGGAAATTCGACTAATTAACTTTTTCCGGATCTAAAATAATGCAATTTGAATTGTTAATTTGAATTAATTGCATAAATCTTTGCAAATCAGCTTGAATTTCAGGGAAAGTGTTGTAATGCATAGGGATTACTGTTTGAGCCCCAATCCAGTCAGCTGCAACGGCAGCGTGTTCAACGTCCATTGTATAGTTACCACCAATAGGTAATAGAGCAATATTTGGTCTGTATAATTCTTTTAGAGTCTTCATTTCAGAAGTTAGGCAAGTGTCACCTGCGTGGTAGATTTTTGCACCTTCAATATCAAAAATTATACCGGCAGCTTCTCCGGCGTATCTTCCATCAGGCAAAGAGCTTGAATGGAAAGCCGGAACAAATACAACTCTTCCCCAATCGTAGTTAATCCAGCCGCCAAAGCCAACTGAACGAACCTTACAACCTTGTTCTCTTAGGTAATTTGCAAGTTCAAATGCTGCTGTAATTGTAGCATCTTTTTCTTTTGCAATTTCAATTGCTTCGCCCAAATGATCTCCATGTGCATGTGTTACAAAAATATCTGTAATATTACGTTCATGCCAGTTGTATTTTGGGTTAATGCTAACGTATGGATCAACCAAAATTGATCTGTCTTTTAGTGTAAATTCAAAAGCACTGTGCCCAATATATTTCAAATCCATAAATTTCTCTCCTTATATTAATATCCCAATTCTGTTTATTTATTATACAATACAAATATGGACTATGACAAATATATGAAAAAATGTATAGAACTGGCAAAAGGCGGCGAAGGACAAACTTCGCCTAATCCTCTTGTTGGTTGTGTTGTACTTGATAAAGACGGGAATGAGATTTCGACAGGATTTCATCACAAATACGGGGAAAATCATGCAGAACGTGATGCTTTGCTAAAACTAACTAACGGGGAAGAAAAAGGAGGAACCTTGATTGTGAATTTAGAGCCTTGTTCTCATCATGGTAAAACTCCTCCTTGTGCAGATTTGATTATAGAAAGAGGCTTAAAACGTGTTGTCATAGGCATGCAAGATGTTAATCCAATTGTTGCCGGAAATGGGATAAAAAAACTTAAAAATGCAGGAATAGAAGTTGTTGAGCATGTTTTGGAAGATGAATGTAAGATTTTAAATGAAGTGTTTATAAAAAACATGACTCAGAAAAAAGTTTTTGTAGCAATAAAAACGGCGACAACGCTTGATGGAAAGATTGCGACCCAAAATGGTTCTTCAAAATGGATTACTTCGGAAAAAGCAAGGGAAGAAGTCAAAGTTATCAGAAATCGTTATGACGCTATAATGACATCATCTGCAACGATTTTGGCTGATAATCCGACTATGTTGCATCGAAAAAAGATTATTCTTGATAGAAAATTAAGAACAAATCTTGAAGCTCCTATTTATAAAAACGGCGAAATTTACTTGTTTAACGACTCCTTGGATATGTTTGAAGGCGGAGTAAATTTTATTAAAACACCAGTACACGATGATAAATTAGATTTGGAATTTGTTTTTAACAAGGCTTATGAGCTCGGGATAAAGAGCGTTTTGGTCGAAAGTGGCGGACATCTTGCAGGCTCAGTGCTCAAATATGCTGATAAAATTTATCATTTTATAGCACCTAAAATTACAGGTGATAATAATTCTTTATCTTGTTTTGATTTTCAGCAAATTGATGACATTAATAAATCTTTGAATTTTAAGTTTTCTGATATAAGAAGCTTTGAGCCAGATATTTTAATTACGTATTATAAATAAGTTTGATATTAATTATATATTTTGTATAAGCAATTGTTACGAAATGTAAACACTCATGTCGCTAAAAAGGCAATTTCTTATAGAAAAAATACTTTATATATTTACGAGGACTATAAACGTAAAGGATATTAGATCATGGGTTTCTTAATGGGTGCCTACGGCAAACTGATGGCCGGAAAGTACCTCCGAAATTTACAATTTGAACAAATGCAGATCCAGAGTCAACTCCGCAGAGTGACGAAGCAATTCCAAACGATGCAAAAAATGTTTGACTCTCAGAAGCGTAATATCTCAAACCAACTGCAAGCTCAATACTCAAACTATTCGATGGGATTAATGAGTGGTTTAGGTATGGATAAAACTGCGAATGGTTTCTTGAATGGTCAAGCAAATGGCGGAGTTGATCAAAACACTATGTATGCATACAATCAACAGCAAATGCAAATGCAAATGCAGTATGCACAAGCTAAAAACTATTATGAAAACATGTTTGAAATGAAACAAGAGTCAATGCTTCAACCGATAAAAGATTTGGAAGAAGATCTACAAGTAAGATTAGATAGCTTGAAATCGCAAATTCTAATAGCTGAAAACGAATACAAAGCATACCAAGAAGAAGAAAAAGCCGGAGCTCAAAGCATAAAACCGGAAATGACAGGTCAAGGTTAATAAAAGAGGATTCAATCAAAACGATGAACCCTCTTTTTTATTTATAATTTAATTAAATCATTCTCTATTAGAGCTTTAAATCAAATATTATTCACTAATAACTTGTGCACCTTGCTGTTCAACTGGAAGAGTCATGATGTTTACTTTTACATTCATCTCTTCCCAAGTGTCTTTAACAATTGATTTTATTTTGTCTAAACCGTTTTTCTGAGAAATAACAATGATAGAAGGGCCTGCTCCACTCAAAACACAACCTAGAACATTTTCTTCGTGCTTCAAGTTCTCCATAATTTTATCCAATCCAGGGACGAGCTTCATTCTGTATGGTTGGTGCAATTTGTCATGAAGAGCTAATTTCATAAGTTCAGCATCTTTTGTGTGAACCGCATGAACAAACATTCCCAAGTGTTTTGCGTTAAACACCGCATCTGCCATTGGAACTTCCTTAGGCAAAACAGAGCGAGAAATATCTGTTGACAACTCGTAATCAGGCACGCAAACAGTTATACTCCACTCTTCCGGCCAATCTAGCTTTTTGTAAACAATAGAACCGTCATCTTCTTGTGAAGTTATTACCAATCCGCCAACAATTGCCGGTGTAACGTTATCCGGGTGCCCTTCAACCTCTGTTGCAATAGATAATAGAGCAACTTCATCAGCAGGTTTTCCCAAAAGTTCATTAGCAGCAATAAGCCCGCCAACGATTACTGATGCACTGCTTCCTAACCCTCGTGCTATCGGGATTTGCGACTGAACTGTGATTTTAAGCTCACTTGGAGTTTGACCGATAGAGTTGTACAAAAGCTCAACAGCCTTATAAATAATACTTGTTTCGTCTAGCGGAATGTGCTCAAACAACAAGTCATCTGCCGATGCATCATCATTTATTGCGTTAATTTCAATACCTGTTCCCGGAAGAACTGTTTCTTCAATCGTGATTGTATTATAAACAGGCAAAGCCATTCCCATACAATCAAATCCAGGTCCCAAATTTGCCGTTGTTGCAGGCACTTTTACGCTAACTTTCATATTTTCCTCACTAAAAATTATAAATTTCCACCTACATTATACCAAAAACAGCAAAAAAGGCAAAAATGAAGATATTTGAAGAAGTTGAACTCTTTTAAAAATGATGTAAAATGAGATATAGAGCGTATTTTAGGCTATATTATTAGGCTTTAACTAAGGAAGGTTTACAGTTGATGTATGAATTATACCCATACTTTACAAACGACGGCTCAGTGGGACTATTTTCACCAGAGGCAGACGACATTTATCATTCAACCTATGGTGCATTAACAGAAGCTTATGAAAAATTTATTATTCCTTTGGATTTAAAAAATTTTTTAGAAAAAAATTCTGAAATAAAAATTTTAGATATTTGTTTTGGAATTGGTTATAACTCAAAAAGTTTTATAAATAATTTTCTTGATTTATTGTATAACGGCTCGATAGGTACAAATAACAATTTCAAGAAGAAAAACTCAGGTTATAACGACAAGATAGGTACTAATAACAAAAAATATAAGATTTCTATACATGCCATAGACAAAGATAAAATTCTTGCAAATTTGTCTCCATTTTTTATAACTAATGCAAAAGACATTGCTAAGTTGAATTCAAAAAGTGAAATTCTGGAACAACACGAAAAAATTAAAAGATTATCGGCTCAAAAAGCTATATCTAAATATAAATTGCGAGAAGAAACTAATATTATCCTTCTAAAATCACTTTTAAACAGCATTGACGACGAAACAATCTCGATATTATCAGATAAAAAATATTCGCCATATTTTAACAAAAATATGTTGCGCTTATTTCAATTTTTAAGAAATGACAGGTCTATTTATACCCTCTTAGAGCCAACAAAAGCCTTCTTACATAATATATATTATAAGTACCTATCTAATGGGTATAAAAACGCATTAAACACCCTTAGATTAGTCGATTTTGATTTTAAGCTAAGTATTGATGATGCAAGGCAAGTTTTACTTAAAGATGAAAATAAGTATAATTTTATATTTTTAGATGCTTTTACACCGACAAAATGTCCTTGCTTGTGGTCTGTGGAGTTTTTTGAACTACTATATGAGCATCTGGAAGATGATGGAATGATTTTTACATACTCTAATTCAGCACAAGTTAGAAATGCTTTTTTGCACGCCGGTTTTGTTGTTAAGAAAATATTTTCAAAAAGTCAAAACAAATTTACCGGTACTGTTGCGATTAAGCCTTCTTCCACAAACGAGTGTAGTGTTCCTCATAATAGTGACACAATTTGTGAACTCTCAGAATACGATTTAGGGCTTATGAAAACTCGTGCAGGTATATTTTATCATGACAAAAATTTAACGCTTGATAATGAGGCGATTATCGAACAGCATAAAAACGAGGTCGAAAATTCAGAGTTAATATCAAGTTCAAAATTTATTAAACAGTATAAAAAAGATAATAAGACTTAAACAAAATATTATAGGTATATAACGCAACGATACTATTAAAATAAGGCAGCAAATTTTTTTATTTTTATTTTTTATATTAATTACAATTATGCAAATTACAAAATTTCAAAATCAAAACCAAAATCAAAATCTTAATTTTAAAGCTAATATCAAATTTGTTTCTTCGAAAGAATTTGATTCAAAAATGTTCAGGCAATTTTTCTATTGTGGTAAGCCAAAAGAACCGTATATTAAATCTTTTGTAAAAGGTGTTGATATATGGACGCCTGATGTCAGGACCTGTACTGCCGGCGGAGTTGTTGATAACAATGACGTTTTAGCATTTCACCTTATGGACAAGCCTGAAAACATCGATAGTACAAAACGTACATTTGCTGATATTATCCGAGATTTTACAGAAGAAACCAAATCTGCCCTTTTAATTGGAGCTAAAAATATCAGAGAACGTAAAGCTTCTGTTCCTTTGTTTGAGTCTGTTAAAGCGGAAATTAAAAAGATTGTAACCCCATCTATATTTGAAACCCATAAAAACAGATACGCTGAAAGCAGTATAGGGTATGAAAAAGCAACGGATACTTGGTTTATAAATACCAGTATTCCGGAGCACCCGATGATGTCAAACAAAAGAATTGATGTAGTTGATTTTGATACTCTACAAGCGAATTTTGAAGATATAAAAATCGCTCCACAAGACAGATTATTTGTTGGCGGAAAAGAAATTACATCAGAGATTTGCCCCGAAATATTTGTAAAACTTGATGGGGAAAATCTTGATAAGACAATCTAATCAGAAGAAGAATTTATTTTGCAATGGATTATTGATAATATAACTTTACCATTTTGCCAAGGTTTAAAATTATTAGTATAATTGCAGTATGAACAAATATGATGTAATAGTTGTCGGGGGCGGAACAGCAGGTTGTGCAGCCGCTTACACAGCAGGGAAACTTGGACTTAAAACTCTTTTAATAGAAAAAAGCATTCATCTTGGCGGAACAATTACGTCTGCACTTGTTGTTCCGGCAATGAAATCAGGTGAACACCAGATAAATACTGAGTTTTACAAAGAATTAATCTCAGAACTTCACTCTATTGGTGGGCAAGCAACCTATCAAGGAAACCCAGGTTGGTTTAATCCGGAGCTAACCAAAATTGCTCTCGATACCCTGATGGCAAAAGCCAATGTGGAAGTGTTTTTTGATACCCATATAAGAGATGTTATCCTTGAAAACAAAGAGATAAAGGGCGTTATTATTTCCAAAGAAATGTTATCTGTATATAACGACAAGATAGAAACGGAGAATAAAGAATTATCGGTATCTATCGAAGCGAAATATGTAATTGACGCAACAGGAAATTGCGAAATTGGAAAACTTTGTGGGTGTGAATTTTTAAAAGAAAAAAAGAAAGAACAGCCTGTTAGTTTGCGGTTTATGATGGGTGGAGTTGATGTTCCTCGCTTCGCTGAGTGGCTTAAAGCGTTTGATACTGACAGAAATGTCACAACGGTTGAGGATATTGATGGGTTTATACACCTTTCAACGGCTTATACTTGGGATAAGGGCAAAAAATGGGCTCTTGCACCACTCTTTGATGATGCTGTTGCAAAAGGAATACTGAAAGATCACGACAGGAACTATTTTCAAATATTTACAGTGGCTGGAATGCCGTCTACTATTGCATTTAACTGCCCTCGAATAATTGATTACACAAAGACTCTTGATGTAGCCAATATGTCAAAAGCCTTGCAGTTAGCGAGAAAGAACATATTTAGACTTGCTAATTTCTGTAAAATTTATCTTGAAGGATTTGAAAATGCTTATATCTCAAACATTGCAGATATGCTTGGGATAAGGGTTTCAAGGCGAATTAAAGGGAAATATGTTTATACAATTGATGATGTCAAATCAGGAAAAACCTTTGAACACCCTATTGTTGTTTCAAATTACCCTGTTGATGTGCATTCCAAGGAGAAAGACGGCTCAACATTAGAAGTAGTAAAAGATTACACCTTGCCTCTTGAAAGCCTTATGTCTGCTGATATTGACAATTTATTTGTTGTCGGAAGATGTATTTCTGCTGATTTTATGGCTCAGGGTGCTTTAAGAGTCCAAGCGAGTTGCTTTTCTATGGGTGAGGGGGTTGCTAAATACCTTGCGAGCCTTTCGGTTTAACCTTCCCCATAAGGATTTGAGCGGCATTTAGCAAAGGATCAATTGTTGGTGAAAAAGGTGGTGCATAGGTCAAATCGTTCTTATAGAACTCATCAACGGTCATTCCGGCAAGAAGTGCTGCTGCAAGAGAATTAATTCTTTTATCAGCGTCGCCTGCTCCAACAGCTTGTGCTCCAAGGAGTTTGCCTGTTTCATAATCCGCAATCAGTTTTAACGTAATATTGTTGACATTTGGCATATACCCGACTTTGTCATTTTTAGTAACCGTTACAGATACAGGCTTATAGCCGAGTGTCTGAGCTTTTTTTTCAGGCAAACCTGTCATTGACATAGTCAAATTCAAACAGCGTGTTACAGATGAACCTAAGACTCCATAAAATTTATCATTCCCTCCGCAAGCGTTTATTGCGGCTGTTCTACCTTCTTTATTGGCATTTGAACCTAACGGAAGCCAAATTTTTGTACCACTTACAACTAAATGTTCTTCAACGCAATCTCCACAAGCATAAATATCTTTTATATTAGTTTCCATTTTTTCATTTACTTTAATAGCACCTGTAACACCTAGTTCAATTCCTGCATCTTTTGCTATTTCAATATTTGGAGTTGCTCCTGCACATATTACAACAAAATCTGTGTCAAATTCTTTGCCTGAGCCTGTTCTGACAGCCTTTACTCCATTAATATCTCCGGAAAATTCGGTTACAATTTCCGATGTCAGAATTTCAAATCGTCCGTTATTTATCGAGTTTAATTGCTCTAATATAAGTGCAGACATCTCTTCATCAAATGTCGTCATAATTTGTGGAGCATACTCAATAAGCACAACATTTAAACCTTGTTTCACAAAAGCTTCTAACAGTTCAATTCCAACATAACCACCGCCAATAATCGTAGCGTGGCGTGATTTTAAAGTCTTTTCTTTAATTGCAATACCGTCCTCGATTTTTCTGAGCGTAAAAATATTTGGGAGATTAACGTTTTTGATTTTAGGAATAACAGGTCTTGCTCCAACAGCAATTATCAACTTGTCGTATTCAGCAAGAAAAGCGCGTTGAGTTGTCAAATCCTGTATCAGAACCTGTTTTGACTCTGGGATAATCTTAACGGCGCGATTTCGTAAATGTATATGGACATTTTTCTTTTCAAAATCTTCCGGAGATACGACTAAAAGCAGCTTGTAATCTTCAAAATTTCCCTCAATATAATATGGTAAACCGCAAGAAGAATATGAAATATGTGTATCGTCGGTATATAAATTTATTTCGGCATCAGGGCATTCCCTTCTTGCCTTTGCAGCTGCTTTGGCTCCTGCTGCTACACCACCTAATATAACTATTTTCATACGACTAATATAAATTTATTTGAGAATTTTCACATTAGTCATTAGTTTAGATTAGAAGTATTAAGTATCATTTTTTTCATTAATTCGCAGTAAATATCAACATTTTCCTTGATATTTTCAATGTTTTCAACAAGTTCTGTGATTTCTTTTTGTATTTTTTCTTGGCTGTTATTTTCGAACATAAAATACACTCCCTATTACAAATATTTGTACGGAAGTTTTTTCATAATTCTTTAATAATTCAGCAAATTTTGTAACAAAATTTAATCCTCGTTATAGACAAGTTTTTTGCGTAAATTCCACTGAACAAGCGTCAAAACAAGAATAATAACAAATAAAACATAAGCGATTGCGGAAGCTTTACCGACATTAAAATACTCAAAAGCGTTCTGATAAATTGCATAAACCAAAACATTTGTACTGTTCAAAGGTCCGCCTTGTGTCATTAAATAGATTAAGTCAAAAACCTGAAAAGAGCTTATAGCAGTGATTATCACGACAAAAAATATAGTTGGCGAAAGTAGTGGAACAGTAACATTTTTGAAAGTCTGTAACTCGTTAGCTCCGTCTATTTTAGCAGCTTCAAACATACTTTGAGAAATTCCAGCAAGCGATGATAAAAATATTACCATATTGTAACCGATTAGCTTCCAAACCGAAACGATAATCAGTGCGGGCATTGCAAAATGTGTGTCATAGAGCCAGTTTATGTGTAAATGCAAAACGTGGTTAAGTAATCCGATATTAGGATCAAAAATCCACTCCCAAACCACTCCGATAACAATCATAGGCGTGATAAAAGGCAGAAAATAAGCTGTTTTATAGAACTCGGAACCTCTTACTTTTGAATTCAAAATGCAAGCCAAAACAAGCGGTATAATTACGCCCAAAACAGATGTTGCAAGCGCAAAAACAATTGTGTTTAAAAGTATTTTATAAAATAAAGCTTCTGAAAAAATTTCTCTATAATTTGCCAATCCGACAAATTGAATGGGATTGAGTAAATCCCACTTGGCAAAACTTAGACCAAAAGAACAAATCACAGGAATAATAATGAAAATTAGAGTTCCGATAAGTGCCGGTAAAATAAATACCCAGCCGGCGAAACGTTCATTGTTTGTTAAATTTCCAAATATCTTTTTAAATTTTTCCATTACACTCTCAAAAATTTGTTATTTATGTTATTATTTTATCATAAGAATTAGATTAGGGAGAGAAAATATGCAAAAATATGAACATGCCTTTGGAAAGAACGATATCAGAGGAATTTATGGCGAAGATATTACGGAAGAATTATTTTATAATACCGGAAGAGGTTTTGTAAAATGGCTTAAAGAGCAGTCTGGTAAGCAAGAAAAAGACATGTGGATTACGATTACACGTGATGCAAGATTGCACTCTCCATCGCTTGAAAAAGCTTTGGCGGAAGGAATTACATCGACCGGCGCAAATGTTATTAATCTTGGACTTGCACCTACTCCTATCGGATATTATTCAGAAGTTGTCGGTGTTCCTGGGCATGACGTTATAGCAGCTGCAATTATTACCGCAAGCCACAACCCAAAAGAATATAACGGACTTAAAATGACTTATAACAAGCGTACTTTGAGCGAAGGACAAATCAAAGAAGTTCGTGATATTACGTTCAAAAACTTTGTAGAGCTAAAAGAAGGAGCTCAAAATATTGGAAAAGTTGAAGAATTAAACATTATTCCGGCTTATATCAAAGATATGGAAACTCGTTTCGGAAACATTGGCGAAGGAATTAAAATTGTTGTTGATAGTGCAAATGCAACAGGCGGAGTCGTTGGACCTGAATTATATAAAAAACTTGGTTGCGAAGTTGTTGAACTTTTCTCTGAACCTGACGGAAACTTCCCTAACCACCACCCAAATCCTAGTGTAGAAAAGACTTTGGAGACATTGAAAGAAGTTGTAGCAAAAGAAAATGCAGATGTCGGGATTGCCTACGATGGAGATAGCGACAGAATTGGTGTTATTGACTCAGATGGAAGATATTTGACTGGTGATAAATTGCTTTTGATTTATGCACAAGATTTAATTGACGATTGCAAGGATAAAAACATTTGTCCGACTGTTGTAAGTGAAGTTAAGTGTTCACAAGTCCTTTTTGACACAATTGATAAGCTCGGCGGACATTCTGTAATGTGCAAAACCGGTCATGGATACATTAAAGACAAAATGAAGGAAACAGGTGCACTGCTTGCAGGCGAAATGAGCGGTCATACATTCTTTAAAGACAGATACTATGGATTTGATGATGCGATTTATGCAGGTTGTAGAATTATTGAAATTATCGCAAAACATAAAAAAATCAATCCTGAATTCAAGATTTCTGATATGTTGAAACCGTTTGATGAAGTTTATTCATCAGCAGAAGTCAGATATCCTTGTCCGAATGAACGTAAAAAAGAAGTTTTACAAAAAGTTCAACAAATGGTTGAAAATAATAAGGATATTTTTGGTTCAGAAATCAAGGATATTATCACACTTGACGGTATGAGAATAGTGTTTGACGGAGGTTTTGCATTAATTCGTCAAAGTAATACAGAACCTGTATTTACATTGAGATTTGAAGCAAAGACAAAAGACGAATGTGAGCAACTTAAATCTGCTATGCTTAATATGCTAGATAATGTTTTAAAAAATTAAAACTTTTTATAATAAATATATAACCACCTCTTCCAAGTAGGGAGAGGTGGTTTATAAATAGATTTTTGCCATTTTATAATGGAATAAAATACGCTTCTAATTTAGATTTGTGTTTTATTACTGCAAAAATTTTACAGCTACAACTATAACTTATCAGCGTAATCTTTATACTCTTTTATAAAATCAATAATTTCCAAAGCGAGTTCTTTCCTGATATCCACAGGTGAATTTTTTAAATATTCCATCGCATGCGAAACTTTGATATTTTTGTCATACCATCTTCGCATAATGTAGTTGAATTGATCATCTAGCGACATTTCGATATTAAAATCGATATCTTTTAGGCGATCAATAATGAAATCAGCACAACGAACCTGAATATATTCATCAGCTTTCTCTAATTCTGCAACAGCCCTGCTGACTGTCGGATCTATATCATACCAGCGTTTTTTCATAGCCTCATAATACCGATTTTTTTGACAATTGTCAATAGAAACAAACAAATTTTTTGAAATAAAAAAAATATGTTGTATAATTTTTGTATGAAGAGAGTTTTAGCAACAATTTTATTAATCATGTTTCTCGGAACTAATACAGCTGTTTTTGCAGATGTTTTACAAGGGCATGCCGAAAAAACAGAACAATACGAACAGCAAGTAAAACAAGAATTATTTACAGGAAAAGTTGAAAACTTAGAACGAAAAGATATTATAAATATGACCGTTTCTCAGGTTCTAGACAGCAATTTAAATATTGAAGGCGATGAGTTTTTTGCAGAAGTAACGGACGAAGTCAAAGGCGACAAGGGCGTAATTATTCCGAAAGGTACAATTGCGCACGGAAAAATTACCCAAACAGGAGATGCTAAAAGATTAGGGCGACAAGCTTGGATTTCACTCGACTTTGATTATCTCGTAACTCCTGACGGACGGGAAATCCCGATAGAGGGTAAAATGTCTACAAAGCTTCACCCAGTTGCAGAAGCCTCTAAAATTGCGATGCAAGATGTCGGCTACACACTAGCAGGCGGAGCAGTGGGCGGATTTATGGCACTAAATTGGCTTGGACTTGAAGCTGCGATTGCATCACAGGGTTACACAATCGCCGGCGGGGCAGCTGTCGGAGGTGCAATAGGACTTGGAATGGCTTTAATTCGTAAAGGAAGCGATGTTTTAATCGCTCCGGGAGATCAAATTAGAGTAAAGATAAATACAACCGTTCCGCTCCCAGTCTACAAAGAAACTGCGCTTATGCAACACGAAATGTTTTACCCGGGGCTTGATATCCAAATCAGCGACATAAAGCACGAAAAAGACCCTTTTGGCGAAGTTAATACAATTACATTAACAGTTATGATTTCGAATATGTCTGACAAAACTTTCTCTGGACTAGATATGGCATTGGTAAACGACTACAATTCAGTTTTTCGTCCATCTATTTTCGGTGATACAAAACTTATGTTCAAACAAATTCGCCCAGGAGATAAGTTTGCAGGTAGAGTATCTTTTGCAGTCGACAATGTTAACAGAAGCTTTTGGCTAACTTTCTATGACCGACGAAAAGGGACAGCTTTGACAAAAATTTCTATTGACAACGCATACAGACATGTTTCCGATAAAACCAAAAAGAAAAATCAAAATCTCAGAAAGAAAAAAACAAACTTTAAAAAAGAAGAAGATTTGCTTAATATTCAATAATTGTAACGTTTTTCAATAACCCACTTGAAAAATAAAAAAACTATGTTACAATGTTAGTAGTTAGTGAATGTAAAAGAAAGTTGAGGAATCTATGGTGTGTGGTAAATTGGAAATTGATATTTTGAACTCATTTTGGGGATTAACTCAAAATGATGAAGATAGAGATGTTTCTATTCAAGATATTGTTGATGATTTGGCGTCACATGGCATAAACAGAGCTTATACAACTATCAAAACAGTTATGGACAGATTAACAGTAAAATCAGTTTTGGTTAGATACAAAGTTGGGAAAAAGTTCTATTACAAATCTGCAATGAACAAACAAGAAATGGCATTAGATGCAGTAAAAACAGTTGCAGAACAATTCTTTGACGGAAGTTTTTCCAGCATGATTAGATTTATCGAAAGAGAATCAGAAAACGTTTTAATCTAAGATTATGCATAATTTTATTGAAGACAGGCGATTTGTGGCAAGCCTGATTAGACAAGTTTTAATTTCTCGATTGTGTGTAAGGGAAGCTATTTTGAATTTTCCGCATGATACTGATGATAAGAGTATTCATGCGGCTTATCATGCTTTGGTTCACTATGAAGCAGATGAGGATTTGAGATTGCGTGATACGGCTTATAGAGAAGAACAAGATGATTATTTGGAATTTATTTCTGATGTTTTAGAACGTGGTGAAGATTTGCCTGAGAATATTATCAGAAACTATGAAAAATATTATTCTTGTGCTAATATACCCCATGAAGAAAATGCAAAAGGTTTTTTCAAAGGATTTTTCAGATTTCTGAACATTAAAGGAAGTTCTGACGTTAATATAAAGTAAGAGTTTATACAAAATAACAATTAAGGAGAAAGAATGAAAAAGAAATTATTGACACTTTTCGCAGTAATGCTACTTGTCAGCGGGTGTGCGTTTGCGAAACCTAAACAGCAAAATCTTGATGTTTTACCGTTATTTTCATCTCAATCAAACCAAGCTAACAGGTTATGGGTTGGGACTTTTCAACTAGCTTGGAATGATTTGATGGACGGCATTGTAAAAGGACCTGTTTTGTTTACCGGCAAAACTCCTTCTGTTGTAAAACAGTTGAATAATCAGGATTTTAAAGCTGATCAATTATCGGAAAATTCATATTACAAAACATACGGAGAAACTTCCCCAGAACTAAAAAAAGCTATTGAAGAAGGTATCAAAGAAAAATTTGGTGAAACAAGCGATGTTTTGGACGGTGCTGATTGGACAAGAGCGAATGGGAAATACACAGTTTACGCTATGTTGAAGAAAGATTTCAAATTCTTAAAGGCTTTTGACAAGCTAAAATCTGAAAAATTCGGAAAGTCTGCAAAGAAAGTTCAATACTTTGGAATTGACAAAAAGAGCAACCACGAATTGTATGACAACGTAACTGTTTTATTCTACAACTCTTCAAAAGATTTTGCAGTAGGCTTATTAACACAAAGTGACGATATCGTATATTTATACAGAACTGATGATAACAAATCTTTTGACAAGCTTTACGCTGATATGCAAAAGAAACAGTCTGCATATAAAGATGTAGCAGATTTTGGAGAAAAAGATGAACTAAAAGTTCCAAACATCAATTTGTATAAACTAAAATCTTTTGACGAGGTTTGCGAAAGACAAATTAAAGGAACAAATATAAAAATTGACAAAGCAGTCGAAACAGTTGACTTCAAAATGAACAATGAAGGTGTTAAATTGAAGTCAGAAGCGTTAATTATGACTAAAATGACAGCGTTAGCACCGGAATCTTCTCACCCGAGAAAACTTTATTTCAATGATACATTTGTAATGTTCTTGCAAGAAAGAGATAAACAACAACCTTATTTTGCTCTTAGAGTTGATGATGTTGCTGCAATTAACAAATTACAAAAATAAAATTTCATCAATAAAAAAGACGAGGTTACAGGAATGTAATCTCGTTTTTTTATGATAATATTAGACTATGGCGAAAGTAAAATCAAAATGGATATGCCAAGAATGTGGCTATGAATCAGCAGGATATTTGGGCAAATGTCCTGAATGCGGAAGTTGGGGAAGTTTGGTTGAAGAAGTGCAATTTACGGCACCAAAGGCGACTCAAAACTCTGTTCACGACGAATTTATAAACAAAGAAAAACCGGAGTTATTAAAAGATATTCATATCGGCGAAGAAGTTCGGGTTTCTACAAATATATCCGAATTTGACCGAATTTTAGGCGGTGGACTCGTTCAAGGTTCACTTGTTCTTATCGCAGGCGACCCTGGGATTGGAAAATCCACAATACTTTTGCAAACAAGCGGACAACTTTGCAAAAACAACAAAAAAGTTCTATATGTTTCAGCAGAAGAAAGTGCAAGCCAGCTAAAATTGCGCGCTCAAAGGCTCTCAATAAACTCTGACAACCTTTATGTTTATCCGCAAACTTCAATGGAAAGCATTAAAGCGCAGATTGAAGATATCGCTCCCGACATCGTTGTTATAGACAGTATCCAAGCAATTTACTCGCAAAATGTCGCAAGTTCTGCCGGAAGCGTCTCTCAAATCAGAGAATGCACAAACCTTTTGATGCACATCGCAAAATCAAAAAACATCACGGTTGTCGTAATCGGGCACGTTACAAAAGACGGAAACATTGCAGGACCAAAGGTTTTGGAACACATGGTTGACACAGTAATTTACTTTGAAGGCGACAAGTACAAATCTTACAGAATGTTGCGTTCAATGAAAAACCGTTTCGGCAACACATCAGAAGTCGGAATTTTTGAAATGCACACAGATGGGCTCCACGAGGTTAAAAACCCGAATGAATTGTTCTTAAACGAGCGTTCACAAGTCGCAGCCCCAGGGAGTGCAATTATCGTTACAAATGAAGGAACACGTCCGCTTTTGGTTGAAATTCAAGCACTTGTCGGCACAACTCCATATCCGACACCAAGACGAGTTACAAACGGAGTCGACACAAGCAGAGTGTTACAGATTTTGGCGGTTTTGGAAAAACGAGTAGGGCTAAACCTCTCAAAACAAGATGTTTATCTAAACGTTATGGGTGGTATAGATGTTTCAGAACCATCAGCAGACCTTGGAATTGCACTTGCCGTCGCAACTTGTGCAAGAGATGTTGTAGTCGATCCACAAACTGTAATTATTGGGGAAATCGGCTTGTCAGGAGAAATTCACCCTGTAAATAACATCGAAAAAAGACTTAACGAAGCGATTACATCTGGATTTAAAAAAGCAATAATACCTTTTGCCAACAAAATCGAAGATAAAAGAATTGAAATAGTTCCAGTGAAGCGTTTAATTGACGCAATTGGAGCTTGTGTATCAAAAAATTAACCCATATAAGACAAGCTTAGTTAATTCTGATTTTTTCCAAAATTTGTTCAAAAACTTCTGATTTCAAATTGTTTTTATTTAGAATTTCGTAGCATCTGTCAATTAAAATACTTAAATCTTTTTTCGATTTTTCAAGTCCGTAAAGACTTGTATAAGTAAGCTTTCCCTCTTCTTTATCTTTTCCCAAAGTTTTTCCCATTTCTTCAAATGTTGAGGTTTCGTCTAAAATATCGTCGGCAATTTGGAAGGCAACACCTAATGTTTGTCCGAATTCCGTTATATCTTCAATTTGTTTTTCCGTTGCATCAGCAATGATTGCTCCTGTTCTTAAAGCAAGTTTAAACAAATCAGCTGTCTTGTGGGTATGAATATAATCCAAAATTTCCGGCAATTGTTCATCATCTTCGCTATATTCAAAGGCTTGTACCAGTTTTTCACTTTCAATATCCACAACTTGCCCTGCAATTACACCATAAGCCCCTGCTGCTTGAAAATATTCTTCCATAATTTTAATTAATTTTTCAGCTCCAAGATTTTTAGAATTTTTCAAAATTGTTTGTGGGGCAAAAGTCAAAAGAGCATCACCGGCCAGTACAGCGTGAGCTTCTCCAAAAACCATATGATTTGTCAGCTGTCCTCGTCTGTACATATCGTTATCCATACAAGGTAAATCGTCGTGTATTAAAGTTTGAGAATGTAGCATTTCGATTGCACAAGCTGTTGGAATAGCATCTTCCACATTTCCACCAAACATTCTACATGTTTCAAGGCACATTACAGGACGAAGTCTTTTCCCCGGAAGCGTTACTGTATATTTCATTGATTTAAAAATCTTCTGCGGATAACAAATCGGCATAAATTCATCAATTTTTTTATTTACAAGGTCTATATATTCGTTCATTTTCATTTTGTGTACCTTTCTTTTTAGCGAGTAGTAAGTGGAGAGTTATGCATTTTGACAAGGGGGTGATATTTCTGTTTTTAAATATAATGACTTTTCATTATTCTCAACTCTTTATTCACTAATACTGTCTATCTCTTTATAAATTTGTTGTTTAAGCGTATTTCTCGCACTTTGACGTTTCTTTTCACTAATTTTAGCAATTTGCCTGTTGTGAACAATTTTTTTAGTATGTTCTTGTTTTTTCCCTTCGAATTTAATTCGTTCTTTATATTCTTTCGCCTCATCGATAAAGGCTAGATAACTTTCATATCTTGTTGGGTCGATTTTGTCAATATTATTTAACACATTACAACCATCTTCGTTAATATGAAGGCAATCGGAATATTTGCATTCATTTCTATATTTAGCTATATCTGAGAAAAGCAAATCAACGTCAGCCGGAAGCAAGAAATCAAACCTTGCATTACTAAACCCGGGTGTATCCACAATTCTTGAAGTATCATTCAGCTTGATAATTTCACAATGACGAGTCGTATGAGTTCCACGTTGAGTTTTTTCGCTAACTTGTTTTGTTCGAAGATTTAAAGTTGGATTTATAGCGTTTACAAGACTTGATTTCCCAACTCCTGAATTTCCGCATAGAACACTTGTTTTTCCACTTAAAAGTTTTTCAAAACTTTTTATTCCGTTATGCTCAGTCGCAGAGGTATAAACAATTTTGTACCCTAGAGGTTCATAGATTTTTTTTATCTTTTCTCTTAGATGCTTATCCCATTTTAAATCGTCTTTATTAAAACACAAAACAGTTTTAATATCATAATATTTTGCAAGAGAAATATATCGATTGAGTTGATGCAAATCCAACTCCGGCTCTTTTAAGGCAGAAACTATGATTATTTGATCGATATTTGCAACACTGGGACGCTTAATAAAGTTTTTTCGTTGGATAATTTTCGTTATAACACCGTTTTCAAACTCTACAAAATCTCCAACAAGAATTTTTTCACGCTGTTTTTTTAAAACTTCACGAATTTTACATTCATAAAAAGAAGTTCCATCATCAACATAATAAAAATCTGAGTGAATTTTATAAATCTGTCCTTCTGCCATAGAAAAATTTTAGCACAAAAAGAGAATAAATAATAATGTCAGAGAATATTCTAGTTTCTTGAAATAATCATCGTATTATGGTATAATTTTTTTATGGAATGTCCAAAATGTGGTTTTGAAATAGATGAGAAAGCATTAGTTTGCCCCAATTGTAAAAAGGTGCTCAAACTTGCGTGCCCGATTTGTAAAACTATTAACGACTCAAACACATGCAAATCTTGCGGATATGTTATTATTTCTAAATGCCATAATTGCGGTAAAATAAATCAAACAATCTCTAAAAAATGTAAAAAATGTGGATTTAGCACTGAAAAAAGTGTTATCATGAATGAGTCTAATGCTGATGATTATGTATTAATGACGATAGATTTCCCAAATTTGAATGAAATGAAAAATGTCTTTGGTTCTGTTAAATTACTAAATAAATTTAAAATAAACCTAGATAATTTAATTACATCTTATGCAAAATCAATTGGAGTAAGACGTCAAGTTGTTGGTAAAACTTATGTAATCCGTTTTGACAAAGATTATACCTTTAACAGTTCTGTCACAACTGCTGTCAAATCATCTATTGACCTCTTGAATAAAATAGTTGCTCTTAACTGTAAACTTACTAAGAAAAAAAATGCATCAGTTAGATGCAATATTTTCTTGATGAAAAGAAATATTGAAGACAATCCGAATGATTTAAATTCCGGCTATAATATTAGCCTGTTTAACAGGATTAACCCTTCCACAGAAGATAAAGTACTTGGGACATTTCAGGTGCTTACAGACAGTGCTGTTGCAGATGCAGTTGGAGCTGAATACCATCTTGAACAATTGGAATCAGTTATGCATAACGATGAAATGGCTATGTATTATGAATTGGATTTGAAAAACTTTGTTACGGTTGAATATCCTGTCGAAGAAGAAGAAAGTGAAATCAAAATCCCAAACTTTGTTCAAAATATGTTAATAGAGCAGGATAAACTTGATGAAGAAGCATTAAATAATATAAAAGTAGCTGATACAGATTCTATCTACGATCTTGAAACAATCAATTTTGAAGAAATTAAATGTGAGTTTATCAGGTGCGAAAATATTGATGTGATTTTGCATATTGCAAGTAAATTAGCAACTACCCCAAATGGAATTATGGGGATTAAAACTGCTGAAATGTACAAACCTTATTCAATAAATGTTTTGAATACAATTGAAGAATCTGGTAAATTTAGTAACATTATTTCTCTAACTTGCTATGACGAGATGAAATACTCGCCTTATTCATTTTTTAGAGATTTAGTTTCGTCCATTTTTGAATATACAGTTTCTCAAAAACTATTTTTTTCAAATGATTTTTCAATGTTTCAGTCACTTGATCCTAATGGCTTAATTAAAGATTTAGTAACATTACAAAAACGCGAAAACAATGAAAACGAAGATACTCGTTATGTCTATTTTGAAATCTTTTTAACTTTATTAAAAGCTATTCCAAATACACTTATTTTTGTTGAAGACTTAGAAAAAATAGATTCAAGTTCTTATGAAGTTTTAAAATACATCTTTGAAACCTTTGATGAACTAGATATTAGCTTTTTATTCACTTATGACAAAGATTTTTCTTTGCATAAAGACTCTCATTTCTTATTAACACGTTCTTATTATACTGAAATTGCATTAAAACCTACTTCTTTTGAAAAACTTATTGCAGAAAACAAAGAAGTTTACAAAGAAATTTTGAACAATTTTTACTTCCAAAGAATTGCAAAATATGCTTGCGGAAGCAGTCTGTTTATAAATATAGCTCTTCAATATTTAATAGAATCCGGAGTTTATGAATACAAAGATAATTGTATTCGAATGATTAATCCAAAAACCATTATTATTCCGTCAAGTCTTGATAAACTTGTTTCAAGACGTTTATATTTGCTTCAAGATGATGAAGTTGCAATGAAATTTTTAACATCTATCATTCTTCTCGGAACTCGTATAGACAAAGGAACTGTTGCTAGTTTAGCATACCCAAATACTGATAAAATTATTGATAAATTGACTGATATGGGATTTATGTATGAATATAACAATTGCTACTACTTCCCTAATTATAATTTATTACGAAATAATTTGTTACCAACAATAAGCAAAATTTATTTGAAAGATGTTGCAAAAGATTTGTTTGATAAAGTTTTCATCGAAGACATGCCAAGCCCGATTAAAGCGTATTTATACGGACTTCTTGAAGAAACAGATGCTGAAAGAGCTCAATGGCAAGCTTTGGCTGATATTTCTTTATCGCTTGGTGATTTTAGTGCTTATTTAAATAGTGCAACCAAAATTTTAGACTTGTTAAACCAAAACGAATCTCTGGAACAGGCTGAAAGTATTAGCGATTATAAAAACTCTTTATACGAAAATATTTCAGAAAATCTCTATGATTACGTTCCGGAAAAAAGCGAAAAAATTGCCTCAGAAACTCTTCATAATATTGAAAAAAAAGGAGATGTTGATAAAACAATAAAACTTTGCAATAAAATGATAAATGGTGCTTTAATCAATGGAGATTACGGGAAAGCACTCGAACTAACCCATAAAGTTCTTTCTATATTGCCACCATCATCTCTAAATCCGCAAGATGAAAATTTTAACAACTACTTCTTTTTGATGTCAGTTATCCATATCCAAATTTTGTTCAATATCGGAGCCTTGAAAGATTGTATTGATATCGGATTTAAGGTTTTGAATTTTGTAAATAATCAGACAATTGAGATATTAAAACCTGATTATATGTCTGTGGACACCTTTAAGTCACTAATTACCGTATCTGCCGGTTACGTTGCTCTTGCAAATGTGTTGTTAATGTTTAGTGATGTTCGAGAATTCTTGAATATATTACGAAACGAAATTGATTTTGTTCCTAAATCTTATGACTTGTTTGTGGCTTTGCAAGATTTAATTCATGGTGTGGAGATTTCTATTGACTTATCCTCATTTGAAATTGAAGATGGCGACATTTTTGGCAATATTTTATTTAATATAATTAATGCTTTTTCATCAATTGGTTTAGATTATAAGATATTTGCCGAATTTATTTATAAGGCTAAAATTTCGGCTAAAAGCTCTAATCTGCACCAGTTGGAATTATTTTGCGACTTAATGATTGGTTACGCCTATATGCAACTAGGTTCATATAAAAAGGCAGAAGCTATTATTTACAAAATAATTAAAGCAACCAACAATAATGGAATGACAACGCTTTTGTACGTTGCTTGGTATATTATGAGCGAATTACATCTTAAACAAAACAAATATGATGTTGCATTCGGAATTGCTAACAATTCGCTTATTCAGCTTGAAAAAAATAGTATAACAAGTGAATACTTATTGATGTTGTTTAAATATAATATGTTTAAGATAATGATGTTCAAAAAGCAATATGATAAAGCTGAAATCTGCATGAGTCACGCACAATATATTGCTAAAAAATACGGTATAAATTTTGTATTTGACACAGAACAAAGTCATTACATAGCAGTAGAAGAGGAAGAGTTATCGCTTGATAATGCCGGAATATTTGAAAATGTTCAGGATTTTCACAACGAAACAGATTCAGGAAGTGAGGAATAATGAAAGTTTTATTTGCATCAGCAGAAGTTGCACCATTTTCAAAAGCAGGTGGATTGGCAGATGTAGTGGGAAGTTTGCCTAAGTACATCGAAAAAGATGCAGAAATCGCCATCTTTACACCTTTACATGGGCTTATCGACGTAAATAAATGGGGAATAAAAGAACTCGAAAATTCTACAATGTGGCTAACTTTTGGCGGAATGGGACACAAGTTTAGACTTTTTATGTGCAAACTTCCCGGAACTAATATAAATGTTTTCTTTGTTCATAACGACTGGTATTTCTCTTGCTTCAAAGATGTTTATCCCAAATGGCTAGATACAAAATACGAGCATGAAAGATACATCGCATTTTCACTTGCGGTTATGGAATATGCAAAACTTTTAAACTTTAAAGCAGATGTAATTCATACAAACGACTGGCATACAGCAATGATTCCTGTTTATTTGCACAGTAATTACAGGTTTGATGAATTCTGGAAAGATACAAAATGCGTGTTTGAAATACACAACCTTGCATATCAAGGAGTTTGGTTTGAAGATGTTTTGGATTTTGCAAATATGCGAAAAGATATTGTCTATAACGAATTTGGGTTAGAACATTTTGGAAAAGTTAATTGGGTAAAAGGAGCTATTAATTATTCTGATAAAGTTATTGCTGTTTCTCCGACTTATTCTCGTGAAATTTTGACGGGCGAATATGGCGAAGGAATGGACTATACTTTGAGAATGAACCAACACAAACTTGTCGGAATTTTGAACGGTATTGACTATGACGTATTTAATCCAAAAACTGATAAGTCGATTGTCAAAAAGTTTGATGCGAAATCTTTGAAAAATAAAGAAGAAAACAAGAAAAAAGTTTGTGAAGAGTTTGGGCTTGAATATAATCCTGAAAGACCTATGTTTGTTATGATTTCAAGACTTGTCGGTCAAAAAGGGATTGATTTAATCCGTCAATGTCAGGACGAAATCCGAGGTTTGGACGCAGATTTTGTGTTCCTGGGAAGCGGTGAAAAAGATTACGAAAATCTTTTGATTTGGCTTTCAAATAACTCGACTAATGTTCGTGCATATATTGGTTATAGAGGTGATTTAGCAAACCAAATTTATGCCGGAAGCGATTTTTATTTAATGCCGTCGAAATTTGAACCTTGCGGTTTAAGTCAATTGATTGCAATGCGTTATGGCTCATTGCCTGTTGTTCGAGCAACTGGCGGACTAGAAGACACTGTTACAGGTTATCCGCTTGAAAATTCTAATGGCTTCAAATTCTGGGGCTATTCAGGTTGGGATATGATGGAAGCAATTCGATGTGCTGTCGGAGTTTATAAAGACAAATACACATTTAATGCAATGAGAAAAACGGCAATGGAAACCGATTTTTCATGGAAAAAAAGTTCAAAACAATACTTAGATTTGTACAAATCACTGTGTTAGTAAGCTAATTAATACAAAATGAATTTGAAGAATTGGTTAGATAAAGGCACAATAACAAAAGAGCAGTATAAAAAAGTGCTTGATAAATCATATTTGGTTTACTTGGAAAATGAAATCTGTAATATTTACAAAAAACTATGCAATTAATCGGGAAAAATTTTCCCGACTAATTTATACTTTGTTTTAATTGAATGGATTTATTTTTAAAACTTTAAATAATGCTTTAATTGTTGAAAAATCAGGTTTAACTCCCTTACTTGCACATTCTTTTAGGAAATTAAAAAACATTTTAATTTCAGGTGTTCCCTGTTCCAAAGTGAGCCCACGAGTACCCTCATCAGTTCGTTGATAAAATCTTACAGAAGCTTTTTCGCCAGGAAGCTTTGTAATGCAAAGCTTATCAACCCCCATTTTCTTTAATTTTGTATCTTGACCAAATTGGATTTTTTTATATAGCCCTTTTAAATTTGTGTAAGGATTATTAGGAGTAAATATAAATTTACTAACAACAGTTTTTGTTTTATCATTTACAGTTCTTGAGATAGGTACTGCCGAACGACCAGCCCTAAGTAAAGGCGATAAAGTCATAGTCTTTCCTTTCTAACTTTCTACTAAGCTACTTAACTTAATTTTATATAAAAAATTCTATTATGTCATTTTTTTTTAAGAAAATGTAACTATTTATTAAATTTATTCAAAAATTGTTTAACCAAACGAAGTTAGAAATAAAATTTTTAAATTGAAGTCAAAATAAAAAAAGTATCATAGGTCGGGGTACCTTACCACGACAATATAAAATTTAATGGCGGTGGGATATGTATCCAGTCCTACAGATACTAATGACGCTGATAAAAAAGTATACCATCAGAGTTTATACTATTTTTCATTCCCTCGTGGGTTAAAGTTTTATAATCAATAACATCAAACTTGTATGGAGTCGGCAAATCATCTAATTCTCCATATATTCTATGGAAATTTTCATGATCATTAGTCCATATCGCAAAATCAATATCAGAACCATTCCGAAAATTTCCTTTTGCACGAGAACCGAAAATTAAAACCTTATCTATTGCCGGCTTTGACTTAAAATATTCAATCAAGCAGTCAATTGTTTGTTTTGGAAGTCCAAAATCAAGCATTTATATCACTCACCCAATCATTAAATTTTGCCAACTCATTGTTATAAGCAGTTGCTATTCTTTCAATTATCAAATTGACTTTATCCATGTTGTATTCATGAGAAGTGGAATTTCTATCCTGCAACATATCAATCCAAACCTGCCCATCTTTAATTACATTTGCAGAAAAAGCTTCTTTAATAACTTCTCGTGGAAGCTGTGCACTTATACCATTTAAAAACAAATAGTCTTTTAAAACCTTCCATGCTAACTCATAACAAACTTCATAAGCTTGAACCAAAGCTAAATGAGAAAGCACCACTGATTTATCCTTATTATAAGCACTTACAGCTTCCGAAAAAATCGAATAAGCTCTGTTAAAGTTTTCAATTCGTTCTGCTAACCTGCTCATAACTCCCCTACTAAAAAAGCCCAAAAGAGGGGCTTTAAATGGGGCGGGTGATGGGATTCGAACCCATGCATATCGGAACCACAATCCGAGGTCTTAACCACTTGACGACACCC
>CAKUZO010000012.1 GCA_934717895.1 uncultured Candidatus Melainabacteria bacterium
AGTCAAAAAATCAACTCTATCAACATATCGAGCAACAATTTTTCTTGCGAATGTGCCTATTGCGATGCCGTTATAATTTATCCCACACATTTTTGCAAGCTCTGATGTTTTGGAATTTGTTCCACCTGAAAGCATTATATAAACTGGTAATTTTGCGTTCTGAACAATTTCTGCTGTCGAAACAGCTTGCAATGTCGTCTTGTAATCATCTTTTCCGCCACTCATAGGAAATCCGTCCGCCTGAATTATTGTTGAGTATGGCTTGCGACAAGCTGTCATTGACTTAATTCGTTCAATCATATTTTCTTCTGACAAATGCCCACGAGAAGTACAAATGCTTAGTAAGCCATCAAAAATTTCGTTAATATACCCCCATTTTTCAAAAACTTCATCATCACACACTCCCATTGCGTGAAGCTCAATACAGTCAATTCCTTTCTCAATCAATGAAGGTAAAACCTCTCTCAAATCCTTGTTTTCAGATATATAAGAAATCGCATCGTGCCTGCAAACTTTTTCACATTTTCCACAACCAAGACAGCGAACCTTATTTATTTTTGAGCCACGTATCGCTTTTTGAGGACAAATTTCTTCACACTTGTGACAGCCAACACATTTTTCACCGTCAATACAAGCTTTTCTAACATGCGGATCGCCTTTTATACCAACACTTACGCACAAATAGCCTTCTCTGCCTTCAAGTCCTCTCTTTGCAGCATCGACAATTTCAGGTTTTGCAGACAAATCAAAAAACTTGCAACCGGCAGAAGAGTATAGCTTAACAAGTTTTTCTACCTCTGTGGCATCTTCGTTTCCGGCACCACAAACGAGTTTAAAACACTTATTGCTTTTTAACAAATCCTCTAACATTAAAATACCAAATTATTATAAATTGTTTGAGAAGCTTTTACAATAAATTCTTTACCCAAAGGTGAGTTATGTGGGCGATTAGCAAAAATTACAACGATGTATTTTTTACCATTCGGAGCATAAACAATTCCGGCATCACCAAGCATTTTGCCGATATCACCTGTTTTGTGCAAGAATGTCGCACCGGCAGGAAGTCCGGCTGCAATTAGACGGTTATTGTGAACGTGTCCCATATAGTCAAAGATTTTTTCTCTTGACTCATTGCTCAAAAAGTTCGGGTTGTCAATATTATATAAGATTTGAGCCATGTCACGAGCGGTAGAATGGTTTGTTCCGCCCAAATCAGGCAACCAAGTTTGTACATAAGTATGTTTCAATCCCCATTGTCTAAGAGCAGAATTGATATCTGTCATTGAGCCTAAACGTGCCATTAACATATTTGTTGCAGAGTTATCCGATTCTGTAATCATCATTCTTGCAAGTTTGTCGATTGTATAAGTCGAATTTGCTGCTTTAAACTGCAAACTTCCTGAACCTTCACTTCTGTAATACTCAGTCAAAGGCATTTCGTCATAAATTGTAAGCTGATTTTTCTCAATTGATCTGAACAATTCTACAAGAACAGGAAGTTTGATAATGCTTGCAGTCGGAAAGATTTCGTCTGCATTGATATCAACGTAATTGCCTGTTTCGTAATCCCAAACGTAAACAGACGGGTGGATTGACGGGTACAATGCCGCAAGATTGTTTAATTGATCTTCAAGACTTGTTAATCTAGAACCTTCTGAAATCGTTGTCATTTCAGGTTTTTTTGCAGCAGCACTTTCTAACGAGCGTTCCCCCATAAACCAGTGGTTTGAAAGATAATTTGTTGTCGGAAACAACATCTGTCTATAATCCGCCTTAACTGATTTGTAAGGTGTTGGATTGAATATTGATTTTGTGATTTTGTTAAACCCGACAGGAAGAATAGTTAAACCAAGAGCAGAAACAACCGCAACAGAAATTATTTTGTGAATAAAATTATTACGTGCAATTTTTTTAGAGTCTGCTTTTCTTTTTGAATGATTTCTAACATGTTGAACATTTTCTGCACTATATTGAAAATCATATCTTGTATAATTAGTATTTAAACTATTATTTGAGCCATATTGATTAACCCTGTATAAATCCCTATTATACTGTCGTCTTGCTACTTCCGGCATAAATAATTTTCTCCTCCCGAGGGTATTTGTAATTCTATCTTACTTTACATAATTTAAAATGGCAAGTTTGTTTACATTTAGTTAAGATAAATTTTGGAAATTTTGAAAAATATTAATTTTAAAAACCAAATTATAACTTTATTTAGATAGCGTGGATTTATTAATTTGTGCTATAATTCGATTATGGCAGTATATTTTTTCTATGGAGAAGAAGATTTCAATATTGAACAGGAAATCGAAAAGCTTAAAAAAGGACTTGATAAAAACTTCCTTGAAATGGCTTTTAAAACGTATGACCACCCGAGTTTTCCTGATTTAATCTCAATTTTGCGTTCGCAACCTATGATGTTTGGGAAAATGCTTATTGTGATTAATTGCTTAAAATATTTTTCCAAAACTTTTGAAGACAAAGAACTCAAAGAAATTGAAGAAGCTATTGACAACAGTAATGAAAACCTAGATATAGTCTTTGTTGCACAACTTCCGAGAAACGAGGGAGTAAAATTAGATGCACGCAAAAAATTCTTTAAAATTCTAAAAAAACAAAATGCCAAGGAATGTCCGCTTATTCCGACATATAAAACAGCAGAATTGGAAAGCTGGATTATAAAGCAGGGCAAGGCTAAGGGGTTAAAATTTGAAAGAGATGCTTTGACAGCAATAATTTCACAAATCGGAAATAATCTTCGACAAATTGATGGTGAGTTGGAAAAATTGAAAATTTTTGCGTATCCAAAAGATGTTGTAACTGTCGAAATGGTTCGTGAAATATGTATTTCCAATGAAGATTTGTTTGCATTTTCGGATTTGCTTATGGAAAATGAAGTCGACAAGGCTCTTCTGGAATATAGAAAATTGTTAGAAGTTCGTTTTCCACTTGAAATTTTATCAACCTTACAAACAATGTTAAGGCGTTGGATTATACTTAAAGCAAGAGGGCAAAGTGCAAGCCCGATGGAGCTTTCCAGAATGACAGGCATGCATGAATATGTCGTAAAACTTACTCTGCAAAAACTTAAAAAGAATAATCTGAAAGATTTAGTAAAACTTAAAAAGAATTTAACTGACGCTGAATATAAGATTAAGGCAGGTCTTGCTCTTGATGTAGAAAAGGAGATTGAAAATGCGTTATTCAGATAGTGTCTTTATGAGGAGCAAGAAATGAATTCAGAAATCACAACTCAATACCCGTTTTTGATGAAATATTTTAACAACGGCATAAATTCTGATGTCAAGAATATTGCTCATTGTATTCTTTTTTATGGCTCTGATATCAAGGCTCAGTACGATTTAGCGTTGGAAATCGCAAGAATGTTGAACTGCACCGGCGACCATACAGAAACCTGTCAGTGCCTTAATTGTCGCTGGATTAGAGAAAATAATCACCCTGCCGTTTTAACGATTTCAAAAGTCGACAATAAGCCTTCCGGAGATACGACAAAAAATGTTATATCTATTGAACAAGCCAGAATGATTAAAAATGATTTGCTGGTAACGTCAGACTATCACAGGGTTTTAATATTCTGCGACAAAGATAAAGACGGGCATGTTGCCGGTTTAAACCAATATAATTTTCAATCAGATGCTGCCAATGCGCTTTTGAAAACTTTTGAAGAACCGCCATCAAATACAACTTTTTTCTTTTTGACAAAAGATAAATCGGACATGATTACAACTGTTGTTTCTCGTGCACAATGCTTTTATGTCCCGTCAATGAAAGATGAAGACAGAGAGTTTTCTTACGTAAAAGATGCGATGGACGGATATTTGGAGCTTGAACGCAATGAGGTGCTAGATTTCAACGACAAAATTTTAGACCTGGCAAAAATGATTGAGCCTGAAACAGTCTTTACGCAAATGCAAAATTACATTGAATTTTTATTAAAAGCAAATTTGGAAAATCCGGCACTAAAAGTAAAATTGATTGAGGATATAAAATCGCTTGAAAAAGCAAAAAAAGAAAGTCGACTCGGAATAAATATCCAAACAATTGTTGAAACATTAAGCTTTGAAATGATTTTGTAATAAGAAGGAGGAATATATGTCAGAAGATTGCATTTTTTGTAAAATCATTAATGGTGATTTTAATACGGAATTCGTTTATGAAAACGAGCATGTGGTTGTATTCAAGGATATAAACCCAAAAGCTCCAATTCATCTACTCGTTGTTCCGAAGGCTCATGTGGCATCTTTAAACGAACTTGAAGATAAAAAGCTTATGGGTGAATTGTTGATGGCGGTAAAAGAAACAACTAAAAAAATCGGTTTAAAATCCTACAAAACATTGATTAACACCGGAAAAGAAGCAGGACAAGTCGTGTTTCACTTGCACATTCACATTCTCGGCGGATTTGAAAACTAAATTATGTTTTAAACAAAAAAAGAACCTCTAATTGAGGTTCTTTTTTAATTCTTAATTGTTAGTAAACTCACTTACTAAACAGCTTTTTGAACTTTACCTGCTCTTAGGCAAGAAGTACAAACTTTAATTCTCTTAGTTGTTCCGTTTACACAAACTTTAACTGATTGCAAGTTAGGTTCTTGTGTATGAACAATCTGTTTATGAGAGAATGTTAATTTAGCTGCTTTAATTGGAGCTTTTCCGCAAATTTCACATTTTTTTGACATAATAATTTTCCTTTTCTAGCTAGTTCATGTATCTTAATAATATATTAAAAATTAAAAAAATCAAGAAGCATGTTAAAAATTTTTAAGCACTTGAATAAAAAATATCCTTATGATATATTTCTATCAAGAACAATTTACATTAGGATATGGGATATGAAAAGTTCAACTATCAGAAGATCAAATTTATCTAAGGAAAAAATGGCTGTATTAGAGGCTTTGGCAAAATATGGACACAACGGTTACGATAATTCTCCGAATGTTTATGTAAGACCAAACAAAGAACGAGAATTAGACTTGCTTTGGCAGAATTTGAGAGTAAATCAAAAACAAGGGAAAACCCCAGGGGTATATCTGTTTGCCGGATTTGTAATCGGTGCTGTTGTTATGCTTGTTTTAACCGTCATGATTTCTTTTTCTGCAAACGGAGTTAATTTGTTGAAAGAACACGCAAAAACTAACCCTGCACCTGCCAAAAAAGAAAAATTAAGTTTGAATTTTATTCCATCAGCTACTGAAAAAACAGAGCCGACTGAAACAAATGAAATTTATACAGTACAAAGTGGCGACACAATGGAAAGTATTTTGATTAGATTTTATGGCGCTTATAGCAAAGAAAAAGAAGCACTTGTTATGAAAACAAACAACATGACAAACCCGAATAAGCTTTCTATTGGACAGAAATTAACGATTCCTGTCGAAGAAAAAACTGAACAATAAATATATTAAAAGTAAAAATAATCAAATAAATTGGAAGAATTATTTATCTTACGTGGTTAAAAAATTCTTCCAATATTTTTGAACATTCTTTTTCCATAATTCCGCCATAGACTTTAAGCTTAGAATTAGCTAATTTTCTTAAATCAATTGCACTGCCAAGTGCTCCGTAATTTTGATCATAAGCCCCAAAATATACTGCTTTTATACGAGAATTTATTATCGCCCAAGCACACATCGGACAAGGCTCCAAAGTCACATACATCTCGCAACCATCAAGTCGCCAGCTCCCGAGTTTTTGCTCTGCTTCTCGGATTGCAAGAATTTCTGCGTGTGCAGTAACATCGTTCAAAATCTCTTTTTGATTAAATGTTTCTGCGAGAATTTCACCATTCTTGACGATAATTGCCCCAACAGGAATTTCCCCTTTTGCCTTCAAAGCTAGGTCTAACGCTCGCTTCATTGCACAACCTCAACAGCATTTGATAAATTTAAGGTTAATTCAACACAAAAACCGCAATTTTCATCACTATAAAGCTTTATAGTCCCATTCATTGCCTCAACTAAGCCTTTCACAATAAACAGTCCCAACCCTGTACCACGAGTTGTTCTCGTTGTGTTATCGTCTAATCGAACAAATTTTTCAAACAACCTGTTCAATTTTTCCGGTGGGATTACATTGCAATCATTTTTGACGTAAATTTTTGCTACTTTTTCATGAGTTGTAGCGTCAACAACAATTTTTGAACCTTCATTTGCATATTTTGCAGCATTTTCAAGAAGGTTTACAAAAACCTGTATAAGCCTGTCTTTGTCGGCATCTACAAGCGGAAAATCTTCACTAATATTAAACTCGATTTCTTTGTGATCTTTATTCTTAATAAGAATTTTTGCCTCTTCCAACACTTCCGGAATCCAAACCTGCTCGACTTTTGTTCTTAATCGCATGCCTTCAATGTCAGGAATAGTCAGCAAATCCTCGATTAATCGTTTTAATCTTTCCGATTGCTCCTTGATAATTCGTAAGGATTTTTGGCGAGTTTCCTCGTCAATCACGATATCCTGTCGCATTAATCTTGATGTGTAACCCTGAATGCTTGTTAAAGGAGTTCTTAACTCATGGCTCACTGTATCAATCAGATTTGAGCGAAATTCGTTGAGCTGTTTAAGTTCCACGTTATTTTTCTTCAATTGAATATATGATTTATGAATTTCATTTGCCATTCTGTTGAATTCAAACGCAAGGAAGATGATTTCGTGAGGAGTAAAAGCGGTTGTTAAAAGCCTGATTTGACGCTCGTAATTACCCTTGGAAATAGCAATAATCCCTTTGAAAAGTTGGCGAATATTTATGTACAAATAATATGTATAAAGCCCGACTACAAAAATAATCGTAAATGTTGCAAACAAACAAGATAAAATAATTTTCAAGCTATTATTCGTAATTGCGCGTTTTGTAACTTTTTCTGTTGTATTTACAATAATCGTAATTTTGGGTTCATCTTTGGAAACATATACATAAGGCTGGTTTTTGACATCTCCAAAAACAATCGGTTTATTTTTTCGCAATTTTTTAGGCAAAAGCGAAATTGTTTTTTTGTAAGCCTCATCTGTATAATTATGTTCCGCAATCAAGTCGCCGTCATTTGTTAAAACATAAATTTGACGTTTGTCGTCTGCAAGTGACCTGAAAAGTTCATCTCGAATTGCATCTAATTTGTATGTCGCAACAAGATATTCATTTTCATTAACTTTTACGGGAATAGTTGCTTTTCTATTTTTTTTATTCAATTCATGAATTTTTACAAGCCTATCTTTACTTGCAATTTCAAGTTTTTCACAGTCCGGAAGAGATTTTGTAACCTCTTTTAGATAAGCATTTTTGCCACTTTGGCTCTTAAAATATTTTAGAGAAAAAGCGACTTGATTTAGGTTGCTGGAAACAGTTTTGTTGAAAAAATCAATTTCGTCAGAAACCATATTTGCGATTAAAACCGCCGATTCCCTGAGCTGATAACGCATTGATTGCTGGTTAATATTATTGATAATAAATCCGCTTATTGACGTTGGAATAATTACCGCAAAAATAAACACGACGGCAATTTGTTCAACAATTTTCAAGTGTTTATCAAACATTATTCTTCTCCAAACGGAGTCAGCTTATAGCCGACGTTAGTGACGGTATGCAAGTATTTTGGGTGTTTTGTATCAGGTTCAATTTTATTTCGCAACCCACCGACGTGAACCCTTAACATTCGAACATCTTCATCGCTGTCGTATCCCCAAACTTCGTCCAATAGCGTTGCAAGTGTTACAGGCGTATTGAAATGTTGAAGAAGACAATATAAAATTTCAAATTCTGTTGGCGTTAATTTAACCTTTTTATTTATTACAACCGCTTCAAGAGATTCAGGATAAATCTGAATATCGCCCGCATTTAAAACTTCATCTGACAAAACTGTCTTATCCTCAACCTGATTTCTTCTCAAAAGCACTCTAATTCTTAGCAAAACTTCCTGAATATCAAAAGGCTTAACCAAATAATCGTCCGCACCGCAATCAAACCCCTCTGTTTTATCATCAATCGTTCCCTTTGCAGTAAGCATAAGAATAGGAATTGCAAGTTTTGCTTGACGAATATTTTTACAAACATCAAAGCCATTCATTTTCGGCATCATAACATCAAGCAAAATCAAGTCATAAGTGTTGTTTAATGCCTTATTCAAACCTTCCAGACCGTCACGAGCTGTATCTACAAAATATCCGCTTGCCTTTACGTCAAACTCTAATAATTCTCTAATCTCGTCATCGTCATCAACTATTAAGATACGTTTTTCCGTCATAGTTTCTCCTTTTGATTTTACGTTGACTATGTGGTTATTTTTATTTTAAAGTGAATAAATTAATATGTAAATAGTTGAGTTTAAAAATTTTCCGCTTAGCTTTGCAAATAAGGCTATTTAAAAAAAATAGCATTCCTAAACGACAGAATTGTAAAAATATTCTCAGGTATTATTTAATTATTTAGTAACCGATAGACCAGTTGAATGATGCGGTTTTTTCAGGTTTTGCAGCAACCGGAGCTGTTGAATTTACTGCCTGAACCTCTATAACTTTAACCGCTTTTTGAAGCATACTGTTTTGCATCATTTTGCTATCAACATTGTTAAAAGATTTTAATCTGTCTAATTGGTTTTGTAATTCTGCATTTTCATCGTTAAGAGTTGTGATTTGACGACTTAATTTATTTAAAACTAATTCGTTAGACATTGCAAAATAATAGCTTACAAATGCGACTAGCACTGCTATTCCTAATAATCCACATAATGTTTTGTTTACTTTTCTGATTGCCATAGCTTTTTGTGATATCTCCTTCTGAAAATACCCCTCGATAACTCGACCTTCACCTCTTACAGGATTACTTACATACCCTTGATTTGAATATTTTTTTTGTAATGATTGTTCTATTTCTTCTATACTAACCCTAGCTGTATTCAACTTTATACCCCAACGATTTTCATCTTTCCATCATTTTCTAATGCATCTTGCTATCCTAAGTTTCGCACTTCTTGATGGTGGATTTTCCCGTATCTCCTCATCACTCGCCACAATCGGTTTTTTATTTACCAATTCCAGTATCGGAGGCGGACAGTGGCAAATCATCTGTGACTTATCACAATGGCACCTCTGTGAGTGATATTTGAATAAGTGTTTCACAAGTCGGTCTTCCAAAGAGTGAAAACTTATTACACTTATTATAGCACCAAAATCCAGTAAATCCAACACATCATTTAGAGTATTTTTTACATTTTGTAACTCTTTATTCACTTCAATTCTAATTGCCTGAAAAACACGAGTAGCAGGGTGAATTGACGATTTTACATGAGGCGTGCAATTTACGATTAAATCAGCTAATTCTGTTGTGGTTTCAAGCTTTTTAAGCTTTCTTTGTTCCACTATTTTTTTGGCAATTCTTTTTGAAAATCTTTCTTCTCCATATTCAGAAAAAATTCGTACTAAATCCGCTTCGGAGTAAGTGTTTACAACATCATAAGCCGAAAAATCAGCATCTTGATTAAATCTCATATCCAAAGGAGCCTCTTTGGAAAAAGAAAATCCTCTTTCGCCCTTGTGAAATTGATGATAAGATGCACCGAGATCAAAAAGCACGCCACCTGTGATTTTTTCAATTCCAAGGTTATGTAAAACTTTCTTAATATTTGCATAAGAACTTTTTACAATTGTTAAGTTTTTGTAATCTTTCAATCTTTCTGATGATGCCTTGATTGCGTCCTCGTCAACGTCGAATGCAATTAGTCTTCCGTCAGGTTGAATTCTGCTCAAAATAAGACCACTATGCCCACCACCACCGAGTGTACAGTCAACATAAATCTTGCCGTTTTGGCATTCAAGAGCGTCTACCGCTTCGTTTTTCATCACTGTATAATGTGTAAATTCTTCCATAAAAAAATTGTAGCACAAAATGTTTTTAAAAAATTTAATAGCAAAAAAATTTATTTTGGGTTTTAATATAAATATGATTTCTAAGGTAGTAAACACAGGGATAAACAGATTTTTGTATGCACAAAATCCAATTTCTGTTTCAAGAAAGCAAAGTCAACAAACTTCGCAAAAACAAAAAACAGGAATGTCGAATTTTATGCATTATGACAACGCTTTGTCGAATATTAATAAGGCAAACATCTCGTTTGGCGGGTATTATGGCGACTGGCAACCGGCTAAAAAGTTATTTTATGCTTTGACTGGGCGAAATGATATTTATGAGGACAATTGGACAAACGAACATCTTTTTTATGCAGGGGATAAAAAATGGGTCGACGCATCTCCGGCGGAGCTTTTAAAACGAACTCCGGAACAAGCTATTCAGTCAATTTGTACAATTACAAAACCTGCAAACCAATACCCGGGAATTCCTGATTATATCCCGACTCCGAACTATGGAGATAAATGGGGAAGATACGCAAATTACTTAGAAATTAACCCAAGAATTGTTGCAAAGTATGACGGTGATAGAATTTCAGAAGGATTGTTTGGAATCATGAAACTTATGCCGGCAATTCCGCCATCTTCAAGCAAGGGGGCAACTTGTCTTGTACTGTCACAACTTTACCCTGATATGTCAAATGACGGCTATCTTTCAGACGGCTCGTTATATTGTGCAAACCTTCATACAGGAATTAGCAAAAACCTTACCTCAGACGGACTTTACGGCAAAATGGGCGCTGATGAACAAGTTAAAGCTTTTAACGATTTAGCGCACATGATGGGATTTAAAACAGGGATTAGAATGCCACTTTCTGCCGGACAAATGCGAGTTCAGGGACAAGAATTTGACTGGTACAGACACGAAAAAGCATACATTGACGCTTGTGTTTGGGCTGTCGACTTAGGATTTGACTCAATATTCTTTGACAGCGGAAAACACATAATCGACGGTGATGGCTATATGGGAATTGGAGCATTGCCTAACGAAAAACAATTTGCATATATTTTATATGAAATTAGAAACAAAACCGGTCGACAAGATTTGTCTTTTGTGGGCGAAAAATGCAATGACAATTACCGCTACAAAGAAATGGGGCTTACTGCCGGAACTGACTGGGGTAAAGCTGACGATTTTCAAAGTGTTAAACACGAATCAAACAAACAATCCTGGAACAGAGAATATGCAGCCGGTCCGGAAGTTTCAAACGACAACGACAACGGCGGTTTGAATTACGAAACAAGATTAAACAGACTAAACTCTTGCCTATGGGGTTACGACGATATTGCGAATAAATTGCCTGCATTTATGCAAATTCACGACATTTTTCCATTATCGCCATATACAAACACGCATGATGAAATGATGAATCCTAAGAAAATGAATGGTTCCGACGCTTGGACAGAGTGTGAACGCCACTGGGACGGAGTTTTCAACACTTCTGACAGTGCAAATGCATACAGAAACAATGTGTACCAGACTTTTGCAAACGCAATGACACATTAATAAAAAATGCGCAAAAAATATTTTGTGCAGGTTTTGTATAAAAATATCATAACTAAGTAGTTCAAAAAAATAAGGGGTAAATGAATGAAGGTTTTATCAATAAAGAATGCGTTCAACACAATGTTAAAAAACATTGAGGTAAAAGAAGCCGAAAAACTTAACAAGTTAATAAATAAACGTGTTCGCATAGATGGAAGCGACATGAGCAACGAAGCTTTTAACCAACTTGAAACAGCTCAAAGAACATTGGCAAATTATGCAACTGCAAAAGATATTTATATATCATTTGCAAGTCCTAAATATAAACCAAATGAAAATAGTCATACAATATCATTATGGATTATGGACAAAAAAAACAAAAAGGTAACAACTAAAATACTTGACGATGATGTGACAAAACTCCACAAACATAATGTAACAGATTACAAAATGTATGAAACTCCTGATGAAACACAAGTAGTGAAAAAATTTACCAAAGAATCCCATGAAGATAATTTTTTGAGAAATATATACAGAAATATTGAAACAATGGTAAATTCAATGCGTAAATAATTTTGCCTTAAAATTTATTTACACATAATACAGGTCTGCCAAAGCTAACGTGTTTTACTTGAATTTCACCATTTTCAATCATTTGTGCAATTATTGCATCTATTGATTTTCGAGTTCTGCCTGTTACCATTCCATAATATTTTGAGTCAAGAATTTTCCCGTTGTAATCGTTTTTCTGAACAGTTTTGCTGCCGGTCAAAATTTTGCCAATTCCACTTTTACCATACTGTCCACTAAATTCTTTCAAAAATTCTAATACAATTTTTTGGATTTCTTCATCGCTAAACTCTTGTGGTTCAATTGATTTACCCCTAAAAATCGGTTCGTCAGGTAAATTTAGAGCCGGTGCTTCTTCAATATTTCTATAAAATCTAGCAACCTTATTATCTGCCAAAACCTGAGTTGGTTCAAAGTGCCTTAGATAAAGTCCTCCAAGTGTTTTTACTCTACTCATCGCAACATAAACCTGCCCACATTCAAAAACCCTTTTACAATCTACAACAAGTTTGTCCAAAGTCATTCCCTGCGACTTGTGGATAGTTATGCCATAAGCGAGTTTCAGCGGATATTGTAGCCTTAAAGCAACGACTTTATCATTGTAATAATACTCAAACTCGTGCATCGGGATATTGGCATTCACTCCGTTGTCGAAAGTTATGCTAATCGTTTCATCATTAAATCCCTGTATAACTCCACAGGAGCCGTTAATTAGCCCTCTGTCGAAATCCATATTTACCAAAAGCATCACACGACAACCTTTTTTGAGAAAAATTTCTCTATCGGCACGACAATTTTTGTTAAATATGTCCAAAATCATTTCTTCACGAGGCATAAAGCCTTCGTATACAAGACTTTTCCCTCGATAAACCCCATCTTTTGCGACAAAATTTATCACAGGCTCATCAATTGCGTTGAATTTTACAGTATTATACCTGTTTGCCTCTTCGTTTGTTGAAAAAATATGCAAAATTTCACCATCATCTTCGTCAACACAACGAGTTTCCAAAAGGTCAATATCCTCTTCTGTCAAGCGGTTTATTCGCATATCCGATAACGCTTTGATAAAATCTTCTTCGTTTTGCCTGAAATTTCTTTTAAGAACGACGTTTTTCAACTCCAACTCGTCCCAAAGTTCGGTTTCAAAACAATACCTTCTCTCAAAACTTTCACCCTGTTCAACAGGCGGAAGTTGGAAAAAATCACCAATAAACAACACTTGAATTCCACCAAACGGCTTGTCATTTTCTCGAACTTGCTTCAAAACCTCGTTGACGTATTGAAAAGTTTCGACATTCAGCATAGAAATTTCGTCAATCGCAAGGATTTTACAGCCGACAATTTGTCTAAATTGAGTTGGGCGTTGGCGAATTTTATCAACCGTCACATTAATCGGATTTCTACAAAGCCCGACACCGGCCCAAGAATGAAGAGTTTGCCCTTTGACGTTCACCGCCGCAATCCCTGTCGTGCTTGTTATGGTTAATTTCTTTTTGTATTTTTCTTTGAGTTTGTTGAGAATATAACTTTTACCGGTGCCTGCAAAGCCCGTCACAAATACGTTATCGCCGTTTCTAATAAAATCATCAATCTTTTTTAAATCTTCATTATCTTCAAATACAAATTCCGGCTTAGGATTAGATTTTACAATTTTTTGTAGCTTTTCAGTTTTTTTAATCGGTTTAGAAGTTGAAACAATTTCTTCTTCGTCCGCAAAAGGAGCATCAAAATCTATCTGATCATAATTTGCAATTACATAGTCGCAAACCTCTCCTTTGGCGCTAATTCTACTGAAAATGATAAAATTTTGCCCTTCTTTAAGTTCATAATTTAACTTTTTTTGAGAAACCCACATCGTCGAAGAAAATCCGTAAAGTCGCTTATAAGCCTCTAAAATGCACTGGCTGACGACTTGAAACTTGTTCCCGTTTAAGTTTGTATGAGGCTCAGGGATTTCTCCCAAAAGGCTTTCTGCAACATTATAAATACAAGAATAATCAACTTCTTTCGAAGTTAAAAAATTAATTATTTCTCGCGGGTTAGAAAAACTGAACTTGTTATTTTGCGCTTCCATAAATTCAGAATATCACAAAGTTTATTTGTCAATCAAGGTGAAATCTTTCGGGAGTTGGGCTTCAATTTCCTGCAACAATTCAGACGGTTTAATATTTAATGCTTCGGCGATTTTGAAAAAAGTTGTCAATTGCGGATCTTTCAAACCTCTTTCAATAGTGCTGATTATTGAGCTTGAAATATCGTTTTCGCTAGCAAGTATAAACTGGCTTTTCTCTCCTCTCAAACGAATTACACTTTCGCCGAGAATTTTCATTATTAACTTTTTCTTTTCATCAATTTGCATTTTTTCATTTTATCCGTATAGTAAAATAATCGCTTTTGCGTACGCGATAGAAAATCGGAATAATATATGACTGATATAAAAAAGAAAATACTTTTGGATTTAGACGGAGTTTTAAACACTTATACAAATAATTTTGACCCCGATTTTATTCCACCGATAAAATATGGAGCAAAAGAATTTTTAGCACAACTTTCAAAAAATTATGAAATTATATTATTCACTGTTAGGGAAAAGGTTTTAGCTGAAAATTGGATTATTCAAAACAACCTTCAAAAATATATTAGCAGAGTAACTAACATCAAGGAACCTGCTTGGCTAATTGCAGATGACCGTTGTGTTTGCTTTAATGGAGCTTATGACAAGCTTCTTGACGATATAAATGCCTTTAACGTTTGGCACAGTGCTTGAATCTTGAAATTGTTAATATTTGGTTAAAAAAACAGGCTTTTTATCAAAACAGTACAATAATATAAGTGTTGTTGATAAGAAGTTAATTGAAAGGAAGTGTCAGATATGAAATTTTTAGTTAGAAAAGCTCCGGAAAACTTTATTAGAACAGTGAATGATGAAATTAGTTCTTTGTTGAACCGTCATTTTGACAGCTACTTTCCAGAAGCAGCTTATTGGGAAGATATGGACAAATTTTCAATGCCGGTAGAAATTTCCGATAAAGGCAAAGATTATGAAGTCAAAGCAGAACTTCCGGGTGTAAAAAAAGAAGATTTGGATATCGACATTGATAAGAATTACATCGTAATCAATGCTAAAAAAGAAGAAGAAAAATGCGAAAACGAAAAAGCCTACAAAAAATCTGAATTCAGATATGGCGAATTTTCAAGAACAGTTTACTTCCCAGATGAAATTGATGTCGATAAGACAGAAGCCAAACTTGAACATGGTGTATTGAAAATCCACGCACCTAAACGTTTTGCAGAAAAAGACGCTAAGAAAAAATTATCAGTAAAATAATTACGAATTGTTTGAGGAGAGTGAAAAATCTCTCCTCTTAACAAGCTTTTACACAAGGCTTGAAAAATTCTAAAAATAAGTTATAATAAAAGAAAGGGCGTGCGGATTGCAGTCCGCACTTTAAAAGCCCCTTAGTTGTTTTTAAGGACTAGCAATATCATCAAGATTATTGCTAGTTCTTCTATATTAACAATCACATTTATCACCTCCTTTCTTAATCGGTTATACAAATTTCTAGTTTGAGCCGTTAAGTCAGTTAATGATAAATTAGGGCTTACCCTTGATTTTATACTAACATAAAGAAGTATTATTAAATCATTCAGAAAAACGAAATTATTTTTTAAATGTCATAATTTTTTACACAGGGCTTGAAATTTCCAAAAAATAAGTTATAATAAAAGAAAGGGCGTGCGGATTGCAGTCCGCACATTAAAAGCCCCTTAGTTTTTGATTTTAAGCGCAATGATTATTATTAAGATAAGCATTAGCGCTTTTTCAGTAATACTGAAAATCATTATTTATCACCCCCTTTCTTAAACAGTTTAACAAATTTCTAGTTTGAGCCGTTAAGTCAGTTAATGATAAATCAGGGCTTACCCTTGATTTTTATACTAACATAAAGAAGTATTATTAAATCATTCAGAAAATGGAAATTATTTTTTAAATGTCATAATTTTTTACACAGGGCTTGAAATTTCTGAAAAATAAGTTATAATAAAAGAAAGGGCGTGCGGATTGCAGTCCGCACATTAAAAGCCCTCTATTTTGTGATTTTAAGCACTATGATTATTAGAAAAATAAGCCATAGTGCTTTTTCCGTAATACAGAAAATCACATTTATCACCCCCTTTCTTAATCGGTTGTACAAATTTTGAGTTTGAGCCGTTAAGTCAGTTAATGATAAATTAGGGCTTACCCTTGATTTTTATACTAACATAAAGAAGTATTATTAAATCATTCAGAAAATGGAAATTATTTTTTATTCATGGCTTGAAAAATCGCAAAAAATATGCTAGAATGCGGTTACGATTACATAATAGAAGGATAGCTTTATGAAAAACATAGTTGTTTATACGGATAAAAACGAGTCGAAATTGGCTGATGTTTTAGCACAAATTGACGACACAAATGTTAGAATTGAAAATGCTGAAAATCTCAAAAATTATGAGATGTTAAACCCTGGACTTGTTGTTGTCGAAAGCGTTCCAAATCTTAAAGATGTTTTGATGACAATGAAATTTAAGGCCCCAACTCTTTTTATCGGTGAAACATTCAAAGAATCAACAGTTAGAGCTGTGATTTTTGACTTTATTAAAACTCCTGTCGACAATCTTGAACTTTTAATCAGGGCAAATGCTCTTTTGAAATATAAAGAACTTCGTGACAAATTGAAAGTGGTTTCGACTACTGATGAATTGACGGGACTTCACAATAGAAAATATATGCAAGAACGTATGGAACAAGAAATTTCACGTGCAAGAAGATATGGTACAAAATTATCTTGTCTTTTGTTTGATTTAGACTTCTTCAAGGTTGTAAATGATATTTACGGCTATGAATGGGGCGATGTGCTTCTTCGTTCTATTGCTGACAAGCTTAAACAATTAATCAGAAAAGAAGATATTTTAACACGTTACGGAGATGAGGAATTTTTATTAATTCTTCCAAACACTTCCGAAGAAAATGCATTTTTATTTGCAGAAAGATTTAGAAGAGATATTGAAAAAATGGAATTTATTCCGGCAGGTGAAGAAGAAAGACACCCGATTACAATTTCAGGTGGAATTGCAACATATCCTTGCATTGAAGACACCGAAGAAGACGCAAACACTATTATTCGCTATGCAGAACACGCTTTGTATAATGCAAAAAAACGCGGAAAAAATAAAATTGTTCAATTTTCACAAATAAACTTAGGTGAATAAGCAAATAAGATTATAAAAAATGATAAAAATATGTCGAGAATTATTGTTTCGACATATTTTTTTATGCAAAAAACACCGCTGAGTAAATTCAAAAAGCATTACAAATACATATTTGTAAACAATTGTTACAAATATATGATTAATCATTAAAGTTAATTAAAAAATATGCCGTTATACCAACTGTGAGATACAAAAAACATGTGGAGAAACGGAAATGACAAAAGTAAACGGAAATGACAAAACAAATTTAGACGCCTTGAAAGCGTACTATGAAGCTTTAAACACCAAGAAAGCTAAAAAAGAAGAAAAAACAACAGAGGCAAAACCGGTTGCAGAATTTAAACCGGAAACAGTTGAAGCCAGTGCATTAGATGCAACAGCAGCACAAATTTGGGGCATTCAACTTTCAAAAAATGTGGACAAATCTGATGTTGCTACTACAAAAAGATTAGAACAAGCTTTTGCAAGTTCTGGATTTATGGCAGCATTAGATGATTTGCAAGGTGTAGATGAAGATTTTACTACTTTTGCATTGGCAAGTGCAACAGCTTGTGACCCTGAAAAATTAGGCAAATATTTGAAAAAATCTCTAAGTGAAAGCACAACAACAGGTTTTTCAGCAATCGCAGAAACTTTGGTTGCATAATTTTAGATAACTACAAACCTACTTATAAATATACACATGTTTACTCACATCATTTAAAGACCGACAAAATCGGTCTTTTTATTTTATTTAGCATCAATAATTTTTAAAATATCACAAGGGTTACTGATAATATAATCCGCACCTATCAAATCTTTTTCATTTCTAAACCCCCAAAGAACACCAATACAAGGGAGTTCAGCATTTTTTGAAGTTTGAACATCAACCTCAGAATCACCAACATAAACAGTTGAATTTTTCTCTGCTTTTAATTCTTTCATTGCCTTAAAAACTCCGTCCGGAGCCGGTTTTTTAGGAACATCTTCGGATTGACCAATTGCAACATCAATTAAGTTTGGAAAATATTTTTTACACAACTCTTTTACTGCAAAATCAAATTTGTTAGAAACAACACCGATTTTAAGCCCTTTATTATGCAATTCTTCTAGTATCTCTATGATACTATCGTACGGCTTTGTATGATTATACATATTTTGTGAATAATGTTTCTTGAAAATTTCAAGGCATTTTTCTGTAATTTCTTTTGGACAATTTGACGGAACAGCCCGTTCTATAAGCTTTTTCACTCCATTTCCAACAAATTTTCTAATTTCTTCTAAGGAATGAGTGGGAAAATCAAACTCTGTCAATGCAAAATTTGTACTAATCATCAAATCTTCCAAAGTGTTTAATAATGTTCCATCTAAGTCAAAAATAATTGTCTTAATCATACGTTCAATTTTAGCATAAAAATTCAATAAAATAAGCTTGCAGTCATATTTTTATGCTATCTTTAAATTATGTTAGATTTGTATGTGTCAGGAATTGACCAAAACTCTGATAAAATCTTCGTTTCGGCAGGACTTTTGGCAACTTTGCAAAGTCTGGATTACTCTACTGCTTATTATAAACCGATTGCACTTGGAACAGTTGTCGTAAACGGAGTTGAATGCTCGAAAGATGTGGCATATATAAATTTTGTTGATCCGTACATCAAAACCTACAATTCTTACGTTTTTAAAGAGGAAAATTCTCCAATTCTTGCAGCGGCGTTTGAAAATATTTTGATAAATGAAAATATTATAGTCAATGATTTTCAGCAAATTCAAAACCATTATGAATGTCTTGTTGTCGACGGTGGAACAGAAATTTCTTCCCCAATAAGTAAAAATTTTTTAGAGGAAGATTTAATAAAAGCCTTAAATATTCCTTTGTTGATGGTAGTTTCAGCAGAAAATTCCATCGGGAACACAATTCTTTCAATCAATCACGCAAAAGATATTGGAATAAACATTCGAGGTATTGTAATTACAAATTTCCCCGAAAACCCTATAAACTCAGATATCAAGCTTATGCCAAAACTAATTGAGGAATATACATCTGAAAAAATTCTCGGCATTCTTCCTCATATTGAAAAAAATATTGATCCAAATGATTTAATTGAACATACTTTAAATGGAATAGATATAGAAGCTGTTTTTAATTTGAGAATTGCCAAGTTGCGAATGTAAACTTTTGTAATATTATATACTTTTTATATAATTTTTAGTCAATTTTTAGGTTTGAAACTTTTTTATTAAAATAGAGGTATAATAATTATATGGACAAGAGAGATTTTACAGTAATAGAAAATAAAAACAAAATTGAAGAGAAAAAAGTTGAAAAACCGACTTCTCGTCAAACCAATCCTATTGCTAAAAAGTTCTTGGAATTCCATAACGAAAACCTTGGAAAATTTAACGTCAAGGATTTGTTTAAACATTAATTTTGTTTTATGCCAGTTTTTCAATTAATTCTTGATATTTTGGATTTGGAGAATTTTTTGCATATCGTGCAAGTCGACGTTTGGCAATAGTTTTCAGCATTTCTTTTTTCTCAGGATTTCCATTTTCTACAAAAAACATCATTGCCTGTTTTCTATGTTCAAACAAATCTTCCTCAGACTGTTTTGCCAAAACATCTCCGAATGTTTCAGGTCGCGTTTTTCTATCCCACTCGTAGAAAGGTGTTTTCAGAATACAAAATGTTTTTGCGTAAGACAAAATACAAGGAGTCCACGAAACATCTTCGTACTTCAAAAGCCCAAGCGGGTGAGCTTTCACCATATCCGCCCTGTAAAGCTTATTCCATATTGCGCAATTGTAATACCCCGGGGTATAAAGAATTTCAAAATATTTGTCGATATCAAGCGGAATATCTTCCATAAACGGCAAATTGCAATGGATAGTGTTTCCGTTGTCAGTAAGTCTGTAAAGCGGTGCTATTGCAATGTCACAGCCGTTTTTTTCAATAGTCTTGAAAAGTTTGCTCATCATATCAGGACGAATTAAATCGTCGTTGTCCATAAACGCAATGTATTTGCCATTAGCCGCCTTAATTCCAACATTTCTGGTATCTGCAACTCCGCCGTTTTCTTTTTCGATTGAAACTATATTTGGATAATTTTTCTTATACCAATCAATAATTTTTTGCGTGCCGTCGGTGCTTCCGTCGTTCACAATTACGATTTCGAGATTTGCAAAATCCGATGCAAGCGCACTATCAATACTTCTTGCGATATAATCTTGTGCGTTATAAGCCGGAATAATCAGTGAAATTTCAGGCTTTTCAAACTTTCGCAAACTCATTGAAATTCTTTCACTTTCGCCGATAATCACTCGCCCTTCTGTCGTGTTCACAAAAGCTTTTACAATGAATTTCAAACTGCTTTTGTACTCAGTAATCGGCAAATAGTGACGTAAATTGTCGTTTGTTTCAAAAATCGGTTGCGGGCTTTTTTCTGTGTAAACCAAAAAGCCGTCAGCATCTCCGTTGAAGTTCCAAGACAAAAACAAATTATAATTATGCGATTTGTACAAAGTTGTATTTTCAAAATTGTTTTTTTGAATATTTACAACATCAGATGATGTAATAAATTTTCGCTTGCCTTCACTGTTTTTAAAAAACGGTTTAATCTTGTAGTCAACAAAGTTTTCAGGGTTAATTGTGATAAAATCTGCATCAGAATTTTTTGTTCCGTTAAAACCGATTTCCGGCTCATCTCTGTAAAGTCGATAGCCTTGTGCAGAGTCGCATTTGCTATAAAAGAATTTTACTTCTCCATTTTTTTTGTGCCTATAAACAACATCAATTTTGTCAAACTTAAATTGATGTTTACGAGATTTTGCAACAACTCTACCGTCTTTTACTGCTTGCACAAAACATTCGTTTTCACCATACGGAACAAGCGAAAACCTTATAAAATTATTGTCATAAACCCTTGCACATTCGCAAAAAACACCATCATTTTTGCAAAAAATTTGATAATAATCCGCATCAACTTTTTGCCAAGAAACAAATATTTTACTTCCTTTTATTTCAACGTTTAAATCCATAGTTTACATTATAGCAAAGTTTTTACAATTTGTCATTTTTTGATATAATAAGGTTACGGAGGGAATAAAATGAAAAAAATAGTTTTGGCATTATTAGTTTTATCGTTTGCACTGCCGGTTTTTTCAGAGGAAGTGAATTTGACCCCGAAAGACGCGTTCTCTGGTTTCTATAACAATTCAGCACGAGCAAGATACCCGCAACTGGCAAAACCAGTTTCTGCATCAGATATTATGGAAGAACAGACTGAAAGCATTATGAGCCCAAAATCTGTAAGACAAATGGGAAATATTGCACCTAGTAATGACGGAAAATCTCCGATGACTTATAGTCAGTTCCCTCAAAATTATGACAGTTCTAACAGTATGATGCTTATGCAGGGCGGAATGCAGAACATGTTTATGGGTTATTAATGGAAAGATTTTACAAATTTTTCTTTACATTAATTAACTTATTTACACAAAGTCGAAATAATTGTATTATTATAATAAGTGAAGTAAAAATATATTTTTAAAAGGTAAGAGAATTGACTGAAAAGTATTATATAAAGGGTGGTACCCCATTAAAAGGTGAAGTTTCAATCGGTGGTGCAAAAAACTCAGTTTTAAAATTGATGGCAGCGGCACTTTTAGCGAAAGGTGAAACAAAGATTTATAACGTTCCTGATTTAACAGACGTTGAAATTATGTTGAGTGTAATTGCACAATTAGGTGCGGTTACTCATTACGACAAAAAAGAAAAATCAGTAACTATTGATGCGACAAATTTGACAAGTATTACTGCAAAATATGAACTTGTTAGCAAAATGAGAGCTTCATTCATCGTTCTTGGTGCACTTGTTTCTCGTTGTAGAGAAGCAATCGTTGCAATGCCGGGTGGTTGTGCAATCGGAGAACGCCGAGTTGACTTCCACATCAGAGGTTTGGAAGCATTAGGTGCTAAAATCAAAATCGAAAACGGTTATGTTCACGCAAAAGTTCCAAAACTTGTAGGAACAGATATTTACCTTGATATCCCGTCAGTTGGTGCAACAGAAAACCTTATGCTTGCATCTATCTTGGCAGAAGGCTCTACAAGAATTCAAAACGCCGCACAAGAACCTGAAATCGTTGATTTAGCAAACTTCTTGAACACGATGGGGGCAGATGTTAACGGTGCAGGTACATCAGAAATCGTTATCAACGGTGTAAAACAAGACGATTTACACCCGATTGAATATACAACTATTCCTGATAGAATTGAAGCCGGAACATTTATGTCAGCAATTATTGCAACAAAAGGTAAAGCAATTATTAAAAATGTTTTTCCGGCTCACTTGACTTTCTTTACAGATAAATTATTAAAAATGGGTGCTAATATTAAACTTATTGAGCCAAATGTTTTGGAAGTTTCTTGCAAAAACAGATTAAACTCAATTAACTTTATCACTCAACCGTATCCGGGATTTCCAACTGACTTGCAGTCAATGGCTATGACTCTTTTGACAACTGCAAATGGCGTTGGAATTATAACTGAAAGTTTGTACGAAAACAGATTTATGCAAGTTCCTGAACTTCGTAGAATGGGTGCTGATATTCACCAAGACAGAAATCACGCTATTATCAAAGGTGTGAAAAAGCTTACAGGTGCAACTCTTGCCGCAAGCGATTTGAGAGCGGGTGCGTCTTTGGTTGTTGCAGCATTGATGGCAGACGGAAATTCTACTATCGAAAACCTACATCATATAGATAGAGGATACGAAAATTTTGAAAATAAGCTAAGATTGTTGGGTGGCAAGATAGAAAGAAAAGATGATGCGGTAATTACACCTGCAACTATTGAGCCAAAAATAACGGAGGGCTTATTATAATGTCACCTGCATATAAACGTTGGTACGACCACGATCCATTGTTACTTGAAGTTATTGAGCTTTTGAAGAACTATCAAACAGAATTAAGAGCTCAAGCAGAGATTTTCTTGCAAAAAATAGAAGAAAAAGTTTCCAAAGAAACAATTGATAAATTTTATGCAATGGTCAAACCCGTTAATGCAAACAATCGCTGGTATGACAAAGATCCGGTAATTTCCAAAACTGTCGAGATTTTGAGAATTGTTCCGCCGGAAGCTCAAAAAATTTGTGCCCAAAACTTTATCAGAACTCTTAAAGAAATGGGAATTGATTACGTCAGCCCGAATGGAAATGATTAGTAATTTAAAATTTTTATCGAAATAAACGCCAAAATGAAACATGAAATTGTATTACTTGTTTGATAGGCGTTTTTTTTGATGCAATTTACAAATGTTTTTACACAAACTATTTCTCTTTGTCAGAAACCAATAAATAAGTCAGTAAATTCAATTTTGCTATAATTTCTGCATAGCTTTCAAGCGCCGTTAAAATATTATTTTGAGCACTATCCCTTGTGGTTTCAATAGTTTTTAGAACTTCATGTTTCAGATTTTGTGAAATCATAATGCCTCCTAATTTATTAATTACAAATGCATAATAAGATAAATTTAATAATATTTCAACAAAAACGGAGATATTATTAAAATTTATTTCAAACAATGTCAATGTGGCTGATTTTATAAGTTGTCAATATAGTTGATAATAGCTTTTATGGATAACGAATATCTGAAAAAGTTTGCAGAACATTTGAAAAAGATAAGAAAAGCAAAACATATAAAACAGGACGACTTCCTTGATGTTAACGGAATTTCTCGTTCTACTATTGCCATGGTGGAAACCGCAAAGACAGATATTACATTATCAAAACTTAAAATTATAGCTGACGTTCTCGGGGTTAATTTGAAAGATTTATTAGATTTCGAGTAATTGCTGTTTTCAATTTTTTATTTAAATTCAACTAATACGATTTCCGGAAAACAATTAAAGCGTACTGGTAAAATACTTGTGCCAAGCCCTTTTGTGGTGTAAATTTTTCGATTATGATCTAGCAAAAATCCGTTTGCGTATTTTTTCCCATAAGCTGATGGCACTATAATCGCTCCGTTAAGTCTGATTTGCCCGCCATGAAGATGTCCGGCAAGTGTTAAATTTACCATTTCCGGAACTTTTGGCATAATATCCGGCGTGTGAGTCAATAAAATTACAGGTTTATGAACTCCTTCCAATGCTTTTTCGACGTCTGCTGTCCCTGTTTGAGGGTCATCAACACCCGCTATACAAAAATTGTCCAAGCATATATTGTTGTTGAATAAAACCTTTATATTATTTTTTTCTAACTCAGAAATAACTTCTTCTTTACCTTGCCAGCCATCGTGATTTCCGACAACCGCAAATGTCCCATACTTAGATTTAAGAGTTGCAAGTTCAAGGGCAATTTTGTTTATTTTAAGTGACTGTCCTTTTTTATGCCCGTTTACGTAATCCCCGCCGAGCAAAACGATATCAGGGTTTTGTTGATTAATTTTTTTAACAATGTGCCTAAGTCTGAATGTTTCGTAAAACTTTATATGAAAATCCGACGCAAACACAATTTTCAGCCCTTTTAAGCTTTCATCTTTTACAATCAAATGTTTTGTAGTCAAAATATTTGGTTCTATAAAAACTGACCAGATAAAAATTAGCAATAAAAAAAGAATAATGTATTTCATAAACTGATTGTACTATAAATAGGTAGAAATAAATAGAATTAGTCTTGTAGGTTGCACTGGAAAGCCCAACCTACAAAACTCACCATCAAAATGATGTCGGCATAGCGTCTTGAAATTGCTTCTCGCTCAGAACTGCCATTCATATTGCTGTCGCAAATATGAATTACGTTCCTCGCTCCCCGAGTTAGCCACTCGTCCGCAATTTCGCAATGCCGACCTACTAACTAGGGCACTAATGTCGTATCAGGGAAAAAAGACGTCACGACGATAGGACGTTAAGACGATAAGATCGTATCGGAAAACCTAAATTTTGTTTTTATAATTTGATTGTAACGAAATATTAAAATTAATAAAAAATGTATGAAACTCTGGCGTAATAACTCTTTTATACACAATATGATATATGATATTGGGCAATTTTCCCAAATTCTAATTTTTTTAATATATGGGAAATATTATAAGGAGAATTAATTATGTGGGAAATTAAGTTATTAAACGCCACAATGAAGGCAAGTGCAAAACGGCCAGTTCGCAGTCTTAGTCGAACTTTTTCAAGAACTATAAAACAACAAGGAAATGGCTTAAAAAGAACTGTTGTAAGTGGTTTTAATGGGCCGAATTTAGATGAAATCCATTTTAAAAGGCTTTCTGTGTTAGAGCAGGCAAATGTAAGAGTTGTTATTTCTGGTTTTGGTGGAAAAAAAGGCTTGTTCAAGAGAATTCCTGGAATACCAAACAGAGGTTTTGTTCGTTTTTTCCCTATTTCAAAATCTAATAGAATTCAACGACATGTTGTATATGACGTTCCTACTCAAAGAAGGGTTGTAAACGGTTTTTCTCTAAACACTGATCCTATAATTGTTTCAAAAGGAACTCCGAATGTGCCATTCCAAAAACCTCAAATAGTGACAGAAAGAGTTGTTGTTCAAGGTTTTGGGGAAAATACAAGCAAACCGATTTATAAACAAATGCCAACAGAAGAAAAAACAAGAACTGTTGTAAAAGGTTTTATGGCATAGTGGTAGGGCGTCGACCTACTTTTGATAGTAGCTTCCCCGATACGGACTTATCGTCTTAACGTCCTATCGTCTTATCGATTTACATAAAAAACCAAAGAATAATTTTTGCATACTTTGCAACAAATACGGCAGCAAAGCTGAAAATAAAATCGTAAATGATTTTCACGCCGCTTTGGGACAAAATCCAACCACCCATAAAAGCTCCGCCGTCGTGTTTAATGCCGGCTATAAACAGCATATACAAAATCCCTATTATATGAATTGTTAAAACACCTACAAGAACAGCGTGAATTATGTTTCTATTAGTAAATCCACTTTTAAGAATTGAGCCTGCAAAAAATATAGCCGGAATATATGCCAAAATATAACCAAAACTGTATTCAAAAATATATTTTGGACCACCACCGAGGGCAAAAACCGGAATTATAAAAAGTCCGAGCAATATGTAAATTAAAACACTCATTATTCCATATTTTCTGCCTAATAAGCCACCAATAAACATTACAACAGGTACCTGTGGAATTAGTTTGTACGTGTGTATAAAATCTGAAACAGCTAAATCTTCTCCATGGAAAAGTCCTGACGGTAAAATAAAGTGACTAACATTAAATTGCACAAAAGTTGCAAGTATCAGCAAAAAAGTGCAACACAGGATTAGTAGCAAACTTCCAAAAGTCAGTCTTATTCCTTCAATTTGTTTTTTTATAACTCTTATACGAGGTTCGGCAGTATCGCTCATAAAATCTCAATCTTCCCCTTTAAAAAGTCTATGTTTTTCTCATATTCTATCTTAAATTTATCGTAAAAAATGTTTTCTGTCCACATTATTAAGGCATCTTCATTATTATCTTGATAATATCCTTTTCTAACACCTAAGGATTTAAACCCGTATTTCTCATAAAGCCCGATTGCAGGCTTGTTTCCGGCTCTCACTTCTAGGGTGATATATTTTACAAGATTTTTGTAACAATCATTTATTAGCGTCGTAAGCATCGCTTCACCAATATGTTTTCTTTGAAATTCAGGATTAACTGCAATATTGGTAATATGTGCTTCTTCCAAAATCTGCCAGCAACCGCAATATGCAATCAATTTTTCTTCTCCGTCTATTTGTGTAAAAACACTAAAATAGTGCGCTAAGTCATTAGATAATTCGCTTAAAAACGAGTCTTTTGACCAGTGATGTTTTCCGTAAGCCAAGCTTTCAATTGCGATAACCCCGTCAACATCATTTTTTTCCATCGGTTTAATTTTTATTGAAAAATTTTCTGAATTCATACTCGGATTATAGCACAATTTCGTGAAATTTGTTAATACAAAAGAAATCTTAATTTTCGTTCAAAATATTTCTGACGTAAGCGAAATATTCATTGTTTTTATACTGACTGATTGAGTTTTCTAACTCTTCTTTTGTCATAAATCCCATTCTGTAAGCAACTTCTTCAAGGCAAGCTATTTTTATACCTTGGTTGTCCTCAATTGTTTTAACAAATTGTCCTGCTTGCAGCAGCGAATGATGAGTTCCCGTATCAAGCCATGCAAAGCCTCTGTTAAGTAATTTTACATTCAATTTGTTTTCTGATAGATAAATATTATTCAAATCAGTAATTTCCAACTCGCCTCTGGCAGAAGGTTTTAAAGCTTTTGCGTATTCAATAACTTTATTATCGTAGAAATAAAGTCCTGTTACAGCATAATTAGATTTTGGTCTTTGCGGTTTTTCTTCTAGTGAAAGGACTTTTCTGTTTTTGTCAAATTCTACCACACCAAATCTTTGCGGGTCTTTTACAAAGTAGCCAAAAACAGTTGCTCCGCCATTGTTTTTAATATTTTCAACAACATTTTTTAAGGTTCCTGAAAAAGCTCCGCCATAAAAAATATTATCGCCCAAAATTAATGCTACATCATCATTTCCGATAAATTCTTCGCCAAGAATAAACGCCTGAGCAAGTCCGTCAGGAGATGGTTGTTCTTTGTAAGAAAATTTCACTCCAAACTGGCTTCCATCACCCAAAAGTCGTTTAAAATTAGGCAAATCAACAGGTGTAGAAATTATTAAAATATCACGAATTCCGGCAAGCATCAAAACCGAAATCGGGTGATAAATCATCGGTTTGTCATAAATCGGCAATAATTGTTTAGATACTGCAATTGTGCTCGGGTGGAGTCTTGTGCCTGCACCTCCGGCTAAAATAATTCCTTTCATAGTCACCTCTTTCGGCTCAATTATATGCGAAAACTCGTTTTTTTGCAACAAATTCAAGTGTTATGACAAATATATTAGACTTTTGAGCTAAAAATTTTCGTTGCACGAGGCAAAATTCCTAGGCAATATGAAATTACAATTCCATAATTTGTGATAGGAACACCGTTTTGGTTTGCTATTAAAATCCTTGACAAAACTTCTCGGCGGTTTGTCATGCACGCACCGCAATGGATTACGAGTTTGTAATCTTTCAGATCAGGAAAATCATGTCCGGCGTAATTGTGGATAACCAAGTTTTTGCCCGTTTTTTTACGCAAAAGATTAGGAATTTTTACACGTCCGATGTCGTCCTCAATTGCGTGGTGCGTGCAGCTTTCCAAGATTAATACCAAATCGCCGTCTTTCAAATTTTCGATTGCCTGAGCACCTTTTACAAACTCGTCTAAATCTCCTTTTAGTCTTGCAAAAAGGATTGAAAACGATGTCAAAGCCACATTTTCAGGAACAATTTCAGACACTTGACGAAAAGCCTGAGAATCTGTAACAACTAATGCCGGCGGTGTTTTCAGGTTATCAAGAGCCTGTTTTAATTCACTTTCTTTTACAACATAACTCAAACATTCGCTATCCAACAAATCTCTCAGAGTTTGAACTTGTGGTAAAATAATTCGCCCTTTCGGCGCCTCTTTGTCTACTGGAATAACAAGAATAACAGTACTTTTTGGTGGAACTAAATCGCCTACAATTTTAGGTGGGTTAACAAATTCTTCGGGCAAAAGTTTAACCAAAGCTTCTTTGAACTTGAAAACAAGCTGTTCATCGGACTTTGCAGAAGTGAAGATAATGTTTTTAAAAAGTGAATAGTGAGTAGTGAGTAGTGAGTAGTTCATTTCTGTTTGATTAGCGGCCTCGCTTCCTAGCTGCTTAGCTGCTTCCGATACGGGCTTTGCCCCTTGGCATCTTGACCTCTTTGCATCTAAATCACATTTATTTACCACAATCAAATAAGGAATTTTGAGCTCGTCAAGTTTTTTTATTAATTCTTTTTCACAATCATCAAAATAATCATTGTTTTGGTCTGATATACCTAATTTACTACTAATTTCTTTATAATCACAAACAATTACGGCAACATCAATACGATTAAGTACTTTCAGCGTTTTTTCAACGCGTTTTTCGCCCAAATCTGTTGTGTCATCAAGTCCTGCTGTATCCAAAAAAGTTACGGGGCCAATAGGCAAAAGTTCCATTGATTTTTCCACAACGTCAGTGGTTGTTCCCGCAATGTCAGAAACAATAGAAATTTCTTGATTTGTAATTCTGTTTAAAATAGATGATTTTCCGACATTTGTTCTGCCGAACACGCCAATTTGTAAACGCATTGATTTTAATGTTTTCATACCGATATTTTATGGCGAATTGGCAAATATGTAAATACTCCATCTTTATCAAAATCTTAACAAGTTGTCATTGCATTTTTTTTTGCTTATAATTTATTGGGAAGAGAGGTAAAAATGCATTTAGAACATTTAAAAAATACAGATCCACAAGTTGCTCAGGCAATAGAAAAAGAATTTGAAAGACAGCAAAACACAATCGAATTGATTGCAAGTGAAAACATTACATCAGAGGCCGTAATGGAAGCTTGTGGCAGTGTTTTGACAAACAAATATGCAGAAGGCAAGCCACACAAACGTTTTTACAACGGTTGCGAACACGTTGACGTAATTGAAGAACTTGCGCAAAAAAGAGCTTGCGAACTTTTCCACATGGATCACGCAAATGTTCAGCCACATAGCGGTGCACAGGCAAATATGGCTGTGTTTATGGCAGTTCTAAAACCGGGTGACAAAGTTCTCGGTATGGATTTGTCAAATGGTGGACACCTCTCACATGGTTCTCCTGTAAACTTTTCAGGGCTTTATTTTGACGTAAAAAGCTATGGTGTAGATGAAAACGGCAACATTGATTACGAAAACGTACGTCAAATGGCACATGAACACAAACCAAAATTGATAATTTGTGGTGCAAGTAACTATTCAAAAATTATTGATTTTAAAAAGTTTAGAGAAATTGCAGACGAAATTGGCGCATACTTGCTTGCTGATATTGCTCATATAGCAGGACTTGTTGCAGCAGGACTTCACCCATCACCGGCAGGTTACGCCCACTTTGTAACAACTACAACTCACAAATCTCTAAGAGGCCCTCGTGGTGGAATTACAATGTGTGATGCAGAATTCGCGCAAATTATAGACAAAGCAATCTTCCCGGGAATGCAAGGCGGACCTTTGGAACACATTATTGCAGGTAAAGCTGTTGCACTTTTAGAAGCTTCAAAACCTGAATTTAAAACTTATGCAGAACAAATTTTGAAGAACGCAAAAGCTTTGGCACAGGGGCTTATTGACGAAGGCATGGACATCGTTGGCGGAATGACAGAAAATCACTTGATGACCCTCGATTTGCGTAAAACAGGCAAAACCGGCAAAGATATGGCAAATGTTTTGGAAACCGTTGGAATTACGGCGAACAAAAACACCGTACCGAACGATCCGCAAAGCCCTTTTGTAACAAGCGGAATCAGACTTGGCGTTCCTGCTGTAACAACAAGAGGGTTCAAAGAGGACGATATGAAAGAAGTTGCAAAAATTATTGCATCTGCGATACTTTCGTCTGATAATGAAAAAGAACTACAAGGACTCAAAGAACAAGCTTTGAAACTTTGTAAGAAATATCCGATATACAAGTAGTGAAAAGTGAGTGGTGAGTGGTTCTTTTCGGTGCTACGCACTAAAATATATATATTGAGCGAAGCGAACTAAATGAACTATTTACTACTCACCATTCACTATTCACCAAAAAAGGAACAATCATGCTAATAAAACCAACACACGCACATATACTTGGAACAATTATCGCATACTTGATTGGAGTATGTCTGGTTCCGATGGTTATCAGTTTTTCTAAAAAAGAAGGTTTGGTCGATATGCCAAACGCTCGAAAAATTCACACACACCCGATTTCTAGAATTGGTGGAGTTGCAATCTGGATAAGTACAATGCTAACTTTCTTGTGTCTTGTGTTTATGAGCTACTATCCGTCAGGAAACTTACTTTCAGGTATCTTGCTCGGTGGTTCTTTGATGTTCTTACTTGGGCTTGTAGATGATATCTATAACCTTGATGCGAAATTTAAACTTTTCCTTCAAGTCGCAATTGCAACCCTTGTTTATTTACTTGGCGTACAAATTAATAATGTTCCGTTTATCGGTGATATAGGTATATTTTCATATCCTATTACGTTGCTGTGGATTGTCGGAATTTCAAACGCTTTCAACTTTATTGACGGAGTTGACGGGCTTGCAGGGTCTGTTGTTACTGTAAACGCCGTAACCCTTGCCATAATTGCCGTTGCAATGACTCCTCCAAACCCAATAAGTGCTCTAATCGGATTTATTCTAGCCGGTTCAATGCTCGCGTTTTTAACATACAACTTCAACCCTGCAAAAATCTTTATGGGCGACAGCGGAGCTTTGTTCTCTGGTTTTTTGCTTGCAACAATTTCAATTACAGGGGTTATGAAAGCCGCAACTCTTGCAATTTTATTGCCGTTCTTGGTTCTTGCAGTTCCGATTATGGACATAACTTTTTCATCATTAAGAAGAATTGCGAAAGGTAAATCACCGTTTGTGGCTGATGCAGAACATATTCACCATAAATTGCTTCACGCTGGTTTTTCTCAAAAGAAAACTGTTGTAATTTTAACTTCGGTTGCAATTATTGCGGGTGCTTTGGCGTCACTGTTTATGGGCTCAGAAACGATTATCCACTACTTTGTCAGCATTGCTGTTTTGGTTGTAATAATGTTGTTATTAAACTTTATTAAAGCCTTGACAAAAAAATAGTTATCGGTTATAATCCCCATGGATTTAATTACTCAGTTTTGAGCCATGTCGTTTTTACGGGATTGACGTTCAAAATATTTAAGTGTAAATCTGCTATAATTCAGTCATAAGCCAAGCCTTTATGGTTTGACCATTTGACATGAGTGTGTTACGAGGAACTAATTGAGAGAAGGTGATTAGTTATGGCAGTAAGAGCAGTAGGACATGAAAATAATTCAGGACTTTATTCGGTTACGGCATCAACAGTAGCTGGTGGTGCGTTGGGCTATGTGGCGAAAGACTTGACTCCGGTTGTTCCACAAGAAAAAATAGTGGATAAACGTGCAATGATTAATTATTGCCGTAAAATTACCAACAAAGCAAAAGTCGCTGAGTTCTATAAAGCAGGTATAAAAACTCCCGCACAAGATATGTTTGTAAAAATGATTGAATCCAAAGATAAAGACGCGTTTACGCAAAAAAGCCTTGAAACGAAATTAGCTGCTCTTGGTGGCGAAAATTCAGCAGCCGGAAAAGAGTTTCGTGGAATTATCAGAGATGTTAATGCTGTATCATCTCAACTGACAAAAAAATTCGGAAAAGCATATTATAGAATGCTGAAAGATATCAGACCGGCTGTACCGTTTGTTGTTGCAGGTGCCGGAGTTGGTTTTTTGGTCGGATTTGCTCATAATGTTTTTAAAGAGAAAAATGTTTAATAAAAGCTTCTAATTATTATATTTTTTCACCAAAAAATATAAAGTCGGATTAATTATCCGGCTATTTTTCTGCGGACTTAGTCCGCTCCTCCCTCTGCGACAACATCTGTCCCTACCTCAGACATTGGTGTAAGTTTCAGACAAAATCCGACCCGCTAGGACAATATCTATTTCTGCCTCGTGAATTGAGTGAAGTTTGCCACACACAACCCACGGCAACAACAAATTGATAAAGCTTCTGACACAATCAGTTTTCATCAGCTATGAAATGTAAAAAACAACTCCTCCGAAAAAAAAAGTCTCGTTGTTGACAAGACTTATAAATATACATTTACCCCACCCACTTTATAGCATAAAAGTTAAGTTTTGTCAACATTTATAAAGATAAGTTTTTGAAGTTTTGTGAAGTTTTGTTCTACTCCGTCCGTCCACAACTTTGCTCTCTCCAAGTGAGGAGAGCAAAGTTTACAAAATTATCCATGAAAATATTTACAATTAGTCGTCATTTTGAAATTTTTCAGAAAAATTTTCAAAAACTATCCTTCTGCAACAACAGTTGTCAAAAGTTCGCCATAACTGTTCATTGATCCGTCGGTTTCTTCTACAACATAGTTATAGCCTTCTTTTCCTGCAATCGCTTTTTCTGCTTTTTCCAAAGCTTCGTCGTAATCCTTAGTTTCTGCAACTAATGTTTTTGAAAATTCTGATTTGTTTTTAATTGTGTAAATATGGTACATAGTTTTGTCCTTTCTTGGGTTAATAAGTGAGATGTGAGAAGTGAGATGTGAGAAGTGAAAGGTGAAAAGTGAAAAGTGAAAAGACCGTTACAGGTGCTATCGCACCAAAATAGTTTATCGAACGAAGTGAGCGATATGGACTTTTC
>CAKUZO010000013.1 GCA_934717895.1 uncultured Candidatus Melainabacteria bacterium
TTTTGTTGTTTCAATGTTTCGTAAACTTGTTTCACTTCTTGTGTTTTATCTTTTTTGCAAGCAAGAATAGCATCTTCTGTTTCGACAATAACAGTGTCTTCAAGTCCGATTGTCGTAACAAGTTTTGAAGAGGCATAAACGAACGAATTCTTTGAGTTTTTGTCCAAAACATGTCCTACAAAAACATTGCCATTTTCATCTTTTGGACTAACATTGTAGATTGCTTGCCAAGAACCAATGTCATACCAATCGCTTTCAAGCTCTATAAGAGCGATTTTGTCAGATTTTTCCATAACAGCATAATCTATTGAAATATTTGGCATTTTGTCAAAATCTACAAATGCTACTTGATTGTTTTCAGAAAAATCGAATTTTTCTGAAATTTTTGCTATTTCAGGTGCATGCTTGACTGTTTCTTCCATAATTGTGGAAGCTTTAAACATGAAAATTCCGCTGTTCCAGAAGAAATTATCTTTTTTGGTGAATTCAGCAGCCTTTTCGTAATCAGGTTTTTCAATAAATTTTTTCACTTCAAAACCGTTTCCGATTTTTTCGGCAGTATTGATGTAGCCATATCCTGTTTCCGGATAGTTCGGCTTAATTCCAAATGTTACAATGTAACCTTGTTCTGCAAGGACTTCCCCTTTTTTCATTGTAGCTGCAAATTTTTCGTTATCTTTAATCAAAAGGTCTGATGGTACGGCTATAATAACCGGGTCAGAGCCGGATTTTTGCATAATATATTTTGTTGCCGTAATTATTGCCGGAGCAGTGTTTTTGGCAACCGGTTCACCTATAATAATCGGATTGTCTGTGAGCTCAGAAAGCTGCATTCTTACATTGGCAACGTGTTTAGAGTTTGTTGCACTAACAATGTTTTCTTTCGGCATACAATAATTAAGCCTTTCAAAAGTAGTCTGTAACAGACTTTCGTTAGAAACTAAATTTAACAATTGTTTTGGGTATAACTCTCTCGATAGCGGCCATAATCTGCTTCCGGAGCCGCCAGCCAATATAATTCCGTACATTTAACCTCCGTAATATATTTACTATTATATTATAAATAAATAAAATTATTATCGTTCTTGAATAAATTTTTGTTTTTTGTTAATATATTGTAAGAATGTTTGATTGGGATATGAAAAAGAAGATAGCTTTAACAATAACCGCAGTATTGATATTGGGCGGAACTTGTTTTGCAATGTTTTATCAATCGCCTGCAAAAACTGATGAAATTTATAAATCAGCGTTAGAAGATTTTTCAAAAGGTGATTATCAAAACGCATATTACCTATTTTCAAAAATTTCGTTTTTTTCTAATTTGAAGCCGATTGCGATTTATCACAGGGGCGAATGTGCAATGATGTTAGGCGATGATAAGTCTGAAATTAAGCAGTATCAATTTTTGTTTAACAATTATCCGCATAACAAATTGAGTGTTCGCGCAAGATATTTGGCAGGGCAAAAACTTGTTGAAACAAATCCCAAAACCGCAAAAAAATATTTTGAAAACATTATCCACTACGCGCCTGATACGGATTATGCTATCGCATCAGAGTATTATTTGGGTGTAATCCTTCAAAACAAATACCAATCAGCGAAAATTATTCCTAAATCTGCGATAGATGATGTTCAAAGTTATTACAGACATTATTTGACAAAAGCACCGTCGGGACGTCTTGCTCTCAAAGCTGTTGAACATTGGCTTGATTTTGCAGATGATATTAGCCAAGATGATTATTTGTTAATGGCAAATTCAAGTTATCAACTTGGAGAATATGAAAAAGTTCGTGAGATTTTGCAAAAAACAAATCTAAATGAAAATTGGGCTCTTGATGTAAAAAATTCTTATGCCATGAAAAATTATCCAAGGGCGAAGTTTTTGACAGAAAACGGAGTTCAAAAACGTTCACAATATGTAACAGATGACGAAATAATTGAAGCAATTGATATATACGTAAAACTTTCGGATTCAAAAACAAAAGCTGTGGAACGTTTGTTGGAACTTTCTTCCGGTAAAGGCAGAGATTATTTGATGGATTTGAAATGTCAAAATTCTTCGCAAAATGAAAAAGTTGCTTGTTACAGTAACTTGTATTTGAAATATCCGGACGGGAAATTTTCTGCTGATGCTTTGGCAAATATTTTCTTTGCAAAAATTAAATCTGGAGATTTGACAAATGCCAGAAAAATCGGTATGGATCATTTGAAAAAATTCCCGGACACAAATTCTTCTCCAATGGTAATGTTTTGGCTGGGAAAAATTGCTGAAAAAAATAATAATTACAGTGAATACACGAGTTATTACAAAAGCGTAATTAATAAATATCCTGATTCTTATTACGCATATCGTTCATACTTAAAGCTTTCTGGCATGCAAGGTCCTTTAATTACAGGAACTATATACCCTCAACCTGTTGTTTATCCATATAAATATACAAGAAATAATATTATTGTGAAACTTGTTGATTTAAAGGATTTTGATGTTGTAAACGAAATGTGTCCTGATGATGATTTTGTAAAAAGTTGGGTGCTTTATCAAAAAGGTGATTATTCTCACTCAATGCTGGTTGCTCGTGATGCGATGGAAAAAATTAAAAATAAGCCTGACAAATATGATTTGAGATGGCGTTTGATTTATCCTGTAATTTATTATGATGATGTGGTAAAATACTCAGGTCAAACTGGTAATAATGCCCCTTTGATGCTCTCATTGATTAGAGAAGAGAGTTATTTTGATCCATTAGCCCAAAGTGTTGTTGGCGCAAGTGGTTTAATGCAATTAATGCCATCAACGGCAGGGGAAATTAATGCTAAAATGGGCTTGGGTATGAACGTTTCAAGCGCTTTGTTTAACCCTTATCAAAATATTAAATTAGGGAATTATTACTATTTATTTTTAAGACGAAATTTGGAAGGTTATGATATTTCGTCAGTAGCTGCTTATAACGGCGGTATCGGCTCAATTCAAAAATGGAAAAGTTCATTGCATTATAACGATACAGACGAGTTTGTGGAACAAATCCCTTACGCCGAAACCCAAAATTACGTAAAAAAAGTTTTCAGGACTTATTGGAATTATATAAGAATATATGACGGAAATAAATAACCTATAATGTTGTAACAGCTGAAAAATCATAGTGTTTGTCGGTTTTTGTATTTGTATTGCTCCTTTTTTTTATTGATGTATAATTGTTTTATGAAGAGTGATAATATAAAAAAGGGAATAGCCAGAACGCCGCATAGAGGCTTATTGATGGCAACAGGAGTTAGCAGAAAAAATATGAAAGCTCCCTTTATAGGGATTGCAAGTTCTTTTTCGGATTTAGTTCCGGGACATATTGGAATGCGTGATTTGGAACGACAAATAGAAAAAGGTATTCACTCAGGTGGCGGGCAAGCCTTTGTGTTTGGGGTTCCGGCGATTTGTGACGGTATTGCAATGGGGCATAGTGGAATGCGATATTCCTTGCCTTCTCGTGATTTAATTGCAGATTGCGTTGAAAGTGTCGCAGCTGCTCATCAGCTTGACGGAATTGTTCTTTTGTCAAATTGTGATAAGATTACTCCCGGAATGCTAATTGGGGCTCTTAGACTTAATATTCCTGCAATTATTGTTACAGCTGGACCAATGCTTGATGGAGAATGCGGAGCTCATCATAAATTAACAATGGTTACAGGTTCTTTTGAAGCAGTTGGTAAATTTCGAAACGGAGAGATAACAGAAGAAGAACTTCTTGCGTTGGAAGAAGAATCTTGCCCTTCTGGTGGAGCATGTCAGGGTATGTATACTGCAAACACAATGGCTTGTTTGACAGAAGTTATGGGAATGAGTCTGCCGTATTGCGCTTCAAGCTCTTCTGTTTCTGCTAAAAAACGCCGATTGGCGTTTGAAAGCGGTCTGGAAATTATTGAGCTTGTAAAAAATGATATAAAACCGACAGATATTATCACGAGAGAAAGCCTGAGAAATGCAATTGTTGCGGATTTGGCACTCGGCGGATCTACAAATACGTTTTTGCATATTCTCGCAATTGCAAACGCCGGAGAAATTGATATTACACTCAAAGATTTTGAGGAATTGAGCAAAAAAATTCACCAGATTGTAAAAATTAATCCATCATCAACATTAACAATGGCTGATTTTCATAACGCAGGAGGAGTTCCGGCTCTTATGCAATCTTTGTGTGAGCATTGCAATTTAGATGCTGAAATTAAAGATTTTTATAAAAAAGTTTATCGCAACAAAGAAGTAATTCCTGATTATAATCATTCGTCATACACTCAGGCAGGGCTTGCTGTTTTGTATGGGAATTTGGCAAAAGACGGTTGTGTAATTAAAACGTCAGGAGTTGCGCCTGAATGTTATACATTTGAAGGTTTTGCAAAAACTTTTGATAGCGAAGAAGCAGCAATGGAAGCTTTAGAAACCGATAAAATTAAAGAAGGAGATGTTGTTGTAATCCGTTACGAAGGACCAAAAGGGGGCCCCGGCATGCGTGAAATGCTTGCTCCGACATCATTGTTGGTAGGCAAAGGTTTAGGCAAAAAATGTGCCCTTATAACTGACGGAAGATTTTCCGGAGCGACACGAGGAATTTGTGTCGGACATATTTGTCCCGAAGCGGCAAATGGAGGTGAAATTGCCCTGATTGAAGACGGTGACAGGATTAAAATTGATATTCCAAACCGTTCAATTGAACTTTTGGTAGATGAGGAAACATTGAAATCTCGTAAGAAAAAGCTAAAACCGTTTGAGCCAAAAGTAAAATCCGGTTATTTATATAAATACGCAAAAAATGTTCAAGATGCTTCGCATGGAGCAATTGTATAGTTTTAAAATCAGTCAACAACTATATTTGTCAACATAAAGAAAAACGACAAACTGTGTGCTTGTCGTTGGAAAATCAATAGGAAAAAGGGAAAGGAAATTTTTTATTTAGTGGAAAGTGAGTCGTAAAAAGTTTTACGTTCGCTTTCGCTTAGATATTTAATTTAACTTGGTTATCCGAAAGTTTTGAATGAACTTTCAACGTTCTTTTCAATAACTTTTTGAACCGCCTCAACTTCTGTTGAAATTGCATCTTGTTCTGTGTCTAATTGTTTCAATCTTAATTCAAGGTTTTTATCTTGTGATTGAACAATTTCGATTTTTGAGTTAATTTCTTGGATTGCTTGATCGTATTCATATTTTTCATATTCATACTGGTTCATAGCGTCGTTATAAGCATCTTGATCAGTTGCTGTCGATGTTGTTAGTGCATAAGGAATCATTTTTCCTGTTGCGTCCGGAATTGAAATCTTGATATAACGTCCTGAACTGTCTTTTTCGATTTCGCAACCTTCAACTGCTTTAACTTCTTCGGTTTTAGTTTCTGTTCCGATTGTGTAGCAATTAATATTTGATTGAGAATTGCCATTCTCATCGTAGTTTGTTGCGTTTTTCAAATCATCTAATTTATAGAAGTACGGATTATATTCGCCTGTTGTAGAATTTTTAACATAGCGAACTACATAGTCGCCTTCGCCATATTTTTGTTGAAGAAGTGTGATGTATTGTTTTTCTTCTTTCAATAGATTTTGAAGTTGATCTTCTGACAAAGTTTTCAAGTATTCGTCTTTGGCAACTGTTTTAGTTGTCGTAATTGATTCAACTTCTTTGTCATTCAATTTTGTTTCTTCTGTTTTAGGATCTAATTTTACTTGTGTTCCATCTTCTTTTTTTGAAACGAAATAAACTTTATCTTTTTTTGCATCATAAATAGCAGGAGCAACCTTATCTTCTGTAACTTTTGTTGCAGTGTCAATTGAGCCATCTGCTTTGTATGGAGAAAATGTTCCATCTGTATTCTTTTGATATTCAACTAATTTATCTGTGTCCTTATTGTAAGAATAATATTTGATATTCTTTTTCTCATCTTCTGTAAGAGGAATTTCGGTGTTTTCTCCTGTAAGTTTATCAATATAATAACCGCCATTTTTTACAGTTACATCATACGACTTTCCGTCAACTACAATTTTATTGCCAACTACTTTTTCAGTAGTAACTGCATTCTCATCAAATTCACCAAGTTTTCTCAATGAACTTGAACCAACTTTGTAGTCGTCTGCATTTAAACGAGTAACAATACTTGTTGTAGCCGCAACTACTGAAAAATCATCTTTCCAAGTTCTCAAATAGCTAACAGTATACTTTCCATTGTTTTGAGCAATCATTGCAGTAACTTGGTTTGTTAAAGCCCCGTCTTCGAAAGTGTACACAGTTTTTGTGTAGTCGTCGACAGACGGCGGAACAGGTACTGACATACCGAGCAAATCATTGTAATAATTTGCAGACTGGTTAGACAACGTTGTTCTTTGTTGGTTAATCTGTTGACCTTCAAACTCAACGTTTGTCTTTCTGGCTGTCAGACCTAAAAATCTAGCTTGTGATGCTGACATTCCCATTTCTGTCGATTCTTCCTTTCGTTTAACTTAGTACTTACAACTCATGTATCGACACATGTTTTGCAAAACTTTAATCATGACGGAAAACATGTTAAGACTTTGTTACAAATCAAATTCTGTCAGAAATTTTAACAGCATAATTTGCCCCTAATAGTCAATGTTTTAGGAGTATAGCTTAGAAATTTCAGGTTTAAAATTTTTACAAAAAAATTTACAATAGTAATATAATTAAATTGAAATTGTTATTGCACCTTGGCGGAAAATTTTCATATCTTCTTCATCTGAAAAAACTCCGACAACTGTTGATTCTAGTCCTTTGCAGATATGCCCGTAATCAGGAATTATCAAATCAGCAAGCCCTGACATGTTTTCCAAAGCTTGTTCATAAGTCTTTGCAGACGGTTGGTGAGAAAGATTTGCACTTGTTGTTGCTAAAACATGTTCAGGTGCGATTTCACAAATCTCTTTAAAAACTTCATTATCCGGAACCCTTATTCCGACAGTTTCCATGTTTGAAGTAATATAATACGGTGTTCGATCACTTTTTTCAGTAACTATTGTGAGTGCTCCGGGAAAATATTTTTTAATTAGTTTGCAACCGATTTTAGGAATAGACTTGACGTAATCAAGAAGATTATATGTTTCATTCGACATTAAAATCAGAGGTTTTTGAGCTTCTCGTTTTTTTATTTCGTAAATCTTTCTTACAGCTTTTTCTGATGTTGGCAAGCAACCAAGCCCCCAAACAGTGTCAGTGACGTAAGCGATTACGCCATCATTTTCTAAAACTTTTTTAATTTCATTCGGATTTTGTATAATCATAAATAATTACCTCTAACGCTATATTTACTCAAATATTTTTAAATTATTTACGCAACAGAAAGTGTATAAAGATTTCATAGATTTCGCAAGGTCAGAAAAAACATATTTATTTTCAGATTTGTCTACTATTTTTTTTGCTTTTTCGTACATTTTTTGTGCACCTTCTATGTATTCCATTTGCTCAGGAGATTTTACAAGCCCCAATTCTTGAAAATATTTTCCGTAAGAAATGTATAATCGACCCAACAAATCTTTCATATTAAATCTTTCTGCAAGTTCAATTGCACTTTCCAAATGAATTTTTGCAGTATCAAAATCCGACATTGTAATTGAACATTTTGCAATAACCATTTTAAATAAAATCATAAAGAAATAGTTATTAATCTTAGGATTTTGAGCTACTTCAAGGGCTTGTTCCGCTGTTTCCAACGCTTTTTGAGCGCCTTCTGTAACCAATGTCGCATCAGCAATCAAAAACCAAGTTAAGAGTGCTCCGACAGCCATCTTTTCTTTTGCAAAATATGCAATCTGATCATTATATATTTCAATCGCTTGTTTGGCGTTTTCATTATCCTTAAACACTTTACCCAACAAAGTTTTTAAAATATTTTTTGTAAAATTATCGCCGTTGTTGTTTGCAAAAGTTACAACTTGGAACAAATCTTCTTGAATTCCGTCATAATTTTTTCTGAAAAAGTTATTTATAATATTAATAAAATTCCATCTTAAAATCGTTTCGTTATCCATAACGTTTTCACGATAAAGTTTCAAAACTTCTTCCAACATCTGTTCTGACGCTTTGAAATTTCCTTTCATCGTGTTTGCGAATGCCAATGTCAATTTACATTTGCAAATAAACAAATTATCTTGAATATTGTTTCGTTCGATTATATCAAAAAGTATTGTCAAAATTTCAAACGAGCGGTCATTTCCTTGCATTACAAGAGCATTTGCAAGAACCAAGTATGTCTTTAACCAAACTTCATAAATAAAACCCAGCTCATAAGATTTTGTTACTGTTTTTTGGTTCAAAAACTTGTCCAACTCAGGCATAATCTCGTTATCAATCATATTTATAATTTGTCCGCAATTGCCGATACTCAACAATGCATTCAATTTTGTCGTTTTCATAAGAGCAATTTCAAGTTTGTCATCAACTCCCATTTTTTTCAAAACAGTATCAACACATTCAACTTCTCCAAAATAATTGCCCGTATTGCGACAACAATTTGCCAAATATGCCAAAAGTTCAATCTCACGAGGACTGTCACCAACTGATTGCGCATTTGAAATCGCATCAGGCAAATATTCTATTGCTTCAACAGGGTTAGAATTTGCAAGGAGCTTGCCCAGACGCTCAGAAATATTATAGCGAATTTTCAAAGTTTGTGCTTCATCAAATTCGTTAATAAGTGCCAAAGATTGTTTTTGAGAAATTGCATAAAGATTTAAATCTCCAATATATGAAGCAAACCTTGTTGTTTTAGTCCAAATATCAAGTGCGAGTTCTGGTTGTTTAAGGTTTTGTGCAATAACACCTAAAATAGCGTGTGAATTAAGGTTTAGAGCAGATAAATGCTTGAATATTTTCTGATTAATTTCTCGATAATTTGGATCCCCTTTTGCGGTTTTTAGAATTGTTTCCCACAATAAAAGAGAGGTAAACTCGCAATACAAGTCATTTACAGGCGTAATATAATCCATTTTTTTTAAATAAACCATTACATCAATAAATGTTTTGTCATCAACCTCAAAAATTTCTTTCAGAAGTGCCATGTTAATTTTGTCACCGATTATCGCCGCACCGAGCAAGATATTATAAGCGAGAGAGTTTATCTGCGACAAAAGATTTAACCTAAATTCCAAAAGCCCGGCAAAATTTGTTGCAAGCTCAAAATCATGACCTGCCAATTGACAATCAAAGCACAAATCCAGAGCGTGGTTAATGTACGACGGATTTCCTTGACTAATATCAAAAATTTCTTGAATTTCAAATTTATTAAGTTTTGGAAAACCTTCAATTTTCTTTTCCTTTTGAGAAAGAAGAATTCCAACCTGACCGAATTCCAGCGGTGCAATCCCAACATCTAGGTAAATATTGTCATTGATAGTTGGAAAATAAAAATATCCCTTTGCAGGTTTTGGCTCATTGTACAAAATTAAAAATTTAAGATTTTCCCACACATCTTTTTTCTTAATATAACGACTGATAAATTCATAGGAAAACCCGTCAATAAAGTCAAAATTATCAATAACAAGAACGAATTTGCCAAATGCAGTGAACTTATTGAAAATCTTTTCCAATATTGCAAACATGTAATTTTTTCGAGTAACAATCTCCTCAAAAGTTCCTTCTTTACTAGGATACAAGAAATTTATGATATCAAAAATTTCTTGATTTTTAAGTTCAGGAAATTCATTCTTAAAAAATTTCGCCGAATCTCTTTTAAACTGAGCATTATTCACGCAAAAATTAGGAAGATTAAAAGCATTGAGCAAAATATCTTGAACGACTCCACCTGACGTTAATTGAGTGATTGGAGTACATTTGCCGTAAAGCCAAGAATAAGCTTTTAACTCCTGCATTACAGCTTTCAAAACCAAACTCTTACCAATACCTTTTGCTCCGTTAAGTGAAAATATTTTTTTCTTTTTAGAAAGAATTCCTTTAACTAAAATATTTTTAGCACTTTGTTGAGAAACAAGATTTGCTGGATATTCAAGATTAATTTCTTTTTCCGGTTCAATTTTTTTGAATGAATATCCGCATTTTCGACACTTGAAAGCGTTTGGAAAATTTACGCTTCCGCAATTAGGACAACGTTTTAAAATTTCCTTGCCACATTTTTTACAAGTAAAATCAAAAATAGAATTCACCGTATTACAATTTTTGCATAGCAAACCGGTTCTAGCCTTACAATAAGGACATTTCAAAGCATTGTCAGGAATTGTTTTTTTACATATCGGACATTTCATTGCTCAAAACCTTAATTAAATGCTAGTTTAACTTTTTCCATTAAACGAAATAATCTCTTAGAAACTTCTGATTGAGAAATTGAAAGTTCTTCTGCAATCTCTTTTTGAGTCATTCCCTTTTCGTAACGCATGTAATACAGCTTCAAATAATTTTTTTCAGGTTCTGCACTATCAACTTCTGCGACAGTATCGACAATAATTTGCAAAATTTCTTTTTTTGCAACAACATCTTCCGGAGTATCTTGAATATCTACCGGTTCATATTGTATTTGAATATTTGAATAATCCGGAACACTTGAAGGAGTTGTTGTCTCCAAAGGGACATTCTTGACAGGGGTAAAACCTTCTCTTGTACGTCTTAAACGACCTTCTGATTTAAGTACATTTAAAATGGACGTTGTTGCAATTCGCTTCAAATAAGCTTCCAACGTACTATCTGAGGTAACAGTTTTTACAATCAATAATGATCTTTTGCATGTTTCGTTTAGAAAATCATCATATAAATCTTCATTATTTGCAAACTTTCTGTCGTTTTTAATTATTCTGGATATTAAATCTATTTTATCTTGCGCCAGTTCCACTTCTCAAAATTTCCTTACAGATATTATAGCATAATTAAAAGTATATGATAAGGGCTAAATTGAAATTTTGTCCTTTTGCTTCGTCCACAGGCGGTTTTACGGCGTTTAGTGTGTCCTTAACAGATTGTAACACAATGTTGTCAATTTGAGTTGAACCACTGCTTGAAGCTATTGTCGCTTGTTGGATTTCACCATTATTATTTACTTTTAAATTTACTTTCATTTGATTTGTATAGGCATATTCATTTGCCAATAACAAATCTGCTGAAAGAGCCAGTTTCAAGCTTTTGCCTGTTGTACGCAAGTAGTTTTGCATTTTAGCACTATTTGACAAGTTGCTAGGAACATTCCAAACAAGTTTATTTACTTGCAAATAAGAGCCTGATGCAACAGGTTTTTTGTTCATCGCAGTATTTTTTAATTCTTTTACTTGCTGCTTGGTTTGAGGAACTTGAGCTGTATTTTGGTCAATATTTGGAGTATTTGTAGCAAGTATGTCTTCTTCTTGAACATTTTGTGGGTCAGTTGAAGTTTGAGTGTTTACAACTTCATTTTGGTTTGTATTAATCGGTTCAACATCAGATGCTGAATTGTCTTTTGATTTCAAAAACATTATTGTTGAAGAAGCTGCAACAACCGCAACAAGGGCAGCTGCAACAATTAAAGTTTTTTGGTTTGATTGTTTTTTCTTGTCAGGGAACAAAGCTTGTCCTGGAACAGATTGACTCTTTTCAGACGTAATATCGTCTAAATCCATGTCAGATTCTGTATCTGTGTCGCTGAAAAGCATTTCTAAATTGCCGTTATCTTCGTTATTGTTTTCAGTATTATCATTTTGAATTTCTTCGTCTGAATTATTGATTTCTTCGCTGGCATTGTTATTTTCTTCGCTATTTTCAATAATTTCCGGCTGTTCTGCTGTCATATCTGCAAGTCTATCAAATTCTTCATCATTATTAACTGCATCGTTTGGAGTTGCAGAAATTGTTTCGTTTTCTCCAAGTTCATCTAATAAATCGTCAATAGACATCGTATCAACTTCTTGCGAACCGGCTTGACTATCAAATTCAGGAAAATCACCTTTTGCAACTTCATTAAAGCTATTAACAGATGTTGTTTCTGAAACAGGCTTGTCGGCAGTTGCAGATGAATTCAAAACATCATCTATCTGTGACAACAAATCATTTGATGAAATATCTTCAATATTCGCTGTTTCAACGGAGTCATTTATTCCTAAATCGTCAATTGTGATATTTTCCAATTCTTCATTTGTTAAATTCTCAATTAAAGCATTCCCAAAGCCTTCTTGAACTTCTTCGTTGTCTTGGAATTCATTATTGTTTAATGGCTCAGCAACAGTGTTTTCAGTGGTTTCAGTGGTTTCAGGGCTAACTAAATCATCTATTGAGTCTAAATTTAATTCTTCAATATCGTTATTTTCAACGTCTGTCGAAGCCTCTGTGTTTTGGTCTAAATGTTCAGGTTTTTCGGTATTTTCAAAATCAATTTTTTCGGGTTCATCTAATGAAACGTCCGCTATGTCATCTAATGCAACAAGTGGTTCTGCCGATTCTGCATTGTTTTCGGGAATCTCGTTCAAATTATTTTCGTCTAATGTTATGTCAACATCTTCAATATCATTTGGTAGGTCTTCCAAATCATCTCCAAGAGAAATTAATGGTTCGTTGGTACTTTCGGCAAAATTTTCTTCCATTGATGATATGTCAACATTGTCTAATGAAATTGTTGGAGCATCTGATATTGGATTTTGAACTTCTTCATCAATAGTTGGCAACTCAATATTATCAAATGAAATTTTGTTATCTATTGTGTCAATAAAATCTGTATTAACTTCATCAGCGACCTCAACATTATCTAACGAAATAGTTTCCTCTTTAATATTATTTTGTGGAATATTTACATCTTCAAGATTTGAAATGTCTATGTTTTCCAGCGAAATTGTATCTATTTGGGCATTTTCTTCTTTAACATTGTTCTTATTAGGAACCTCAACATTGTCGTCAGGTTTTATGTTTGCGGTATCAAACCCTGTTGAAACAAGATCACTAACTCCTTCAATAGCGTTGGCAACATCTCCAACAGTATCAATAGCCGTTTCAACAGTATTCATAGTGTTTAAAATTTCTCCGGCAGTTGCAGAAATTGCGCCACCAATCGTTGCACCTGCAACAGCTCCGGCAGCGGCACCGGCAATAGTTCCGCCGATATCCCCCGGAATATTATTGGAAGGTTGTGACTTATTTTCAGCAGTAGAATTTGTCAATTGAGCGGTTTCGTCCTCAGCTTTTTTGTCTTCAACTTCTCCAATTCCGTCAAGTTCGTCAAGTTCTTTAATGCCGCTTTCTCCAAGTTCTTCCTTGCTGAAAATGTCGTCTAATGTGATATCTTCAAGTCCGTCAATAGGTAACAATTCGTTATCGGAATTCGTATTTTCAATTTTTTGAATATTATCAAGCCCATCAAGTGTAGATAAATTAACAATATTATCTTCCGAAATAGGTTTTTTACTAATTGTAGTGTCTGTCATGGCTTTGTAAGACAAAGTTTCAAAGTTTTCATATTCGATGAATTTATCTCTTAATTCAGCACTTTGGGTTAATTGCTTAATCAAATATCTTCTATCTTCGTCGGAAACATCGTTGTCAGCCATTGCCATAATTATGCGTTCAGAATTTTCGATTTCTTCTTTTGGAACTAATCTATTTGTGTTTCCTTTATAATCAGAAATAAATTTTTTCAGAGAGGCAACAGGGCTTAATTTCTCTTTTTCAATAAAATAAAAATCAGAATTTGCATTGTTTTTGTTGATTAAAGAAGGTTCAAAATATCCGAGGAAAGTTACACAAGACATATCTTTTGCAAGCTTGAAAACCAAATAGATATCAGGAGTTAATCCATATTCAAAATGCGATTTTGGGATAAAAATAGCGTTTTCATCATATACAACTCTCACGTCAATATGAATATTTGAAAGCATGATGTCGGCAACATCAACTTCTTCTAAAACTTTTTTTATTGAATGGATATTATATACATTAGAAACATCAATATCTTCTGATGCTAAAAACTTCATGCCAAGTTTTGCACCAAGAGTGTTTATATAAACTCTGTTTTTAATCTTTGAATGAGCGAAAGCGTTAGCCGCAACACTCGCATCTAGCTTGTCTTTGTCTTCAATATAAATTAATGTTTCTTGATTTGTTCCCATTATTCTTCTCCTCTTCTACCATATAAGATGACACTCAATAAAAAAATATTCCACTTTTTGTGTAAACTTTTGTAACAATTATTGATAAATATTTATTTTTAGGACAAAATTAAACTATCAGTCGTTTTATATAGATGTCAATGTAGTGTGTTACAAAGGAGGTTTCCCATGTCAATGATAAACTCAGTATCAGGTATTAGTTTTAGAGGTGAAGCGGCACCGGCTAATGATATTCTGAATGCTCCAAGCAAATTTTCAAATCCGACCCAGAAAGCAGATGCTCCGGTTGATTCATTTGAAAAAGCTGGTGAAAAGAAAAAAAGTAAGGCTCCTGCTATTATCGGCGGATTGGTTGGGGCAGTAGCAGTTGCAGCAGTTGCTCTTGGTTTCTTAACCGGAAGAGGCAAACTAACAAAAGTTGTTGCAGAAGAAGGTAAAGATCTTACATTCTTAAATAAAGCTCAAAACTTTATCTGTGATATGGGTGAAAAAGTTGCCGATTTGTGGCCAAAACTATTTAAAGGAGCCGAAAAAGCTGCTGAAACTGGCGAAAAGGCTGCTGAAAAAGCGGCAGAAGCAGCAGCTTAATAAAAGTAAAAGCAGATTTCAAAAAGTAGGGCAGTTTCTTGCCCTACTTTTTTGTTGTTTAAGTTTGTTATGTCGTGAGGTTGGGTAGGAAAGCCCAATCTTTTTTGCTCTAAATTATTAATAATTCACAACTCAAATAATCAAAATAAACTAAAAGAAGGTTTGAATTAATCAGAAACACATATGAAGAAATGAAAAAAGGTGTAGGTAAAAATTATCTACACCTTATTTATATCAGTGTGGCTGGTAGGTTTGTAGGCTTGGTATATTTGTTTGTCCAAACTTTACAACAATTATTCCAAAAATTCAGCCAAAATTACGTTGCTAACCAAAATCCCGCTGTCAGATAGCTTATATCCCACATCTGTTCGTTCAAGATAACCGTAATTCTCGTATTTTTTGAGAACATCTTTATACTTATCCTCAAAATCAATCCCATACTTTGAATTAATCTTAGAAATATCAATTCCTCTTAGTTCTCTAAACCCAAGAAAAATAGCTTCTTCAAGCTTTTCTTGTTCATTTAAAGTGTGCTCAAACTTATGTTTTATTGGGTTTTCTATGTATTCATCGAGCGAGGACGTGTTAAAATGTCGTACTCCATCTTTGTATCCGTGCGCCGCAACTCCAAAACCATAGTATGAATTATTATCCCAATAGTTCAAATTATGACGAGAAAAATATCCTTTTTTAGCAAAATTACTTATTTCATAATGTTCAAATCCCGCATTTGTTAGCACTTCAATTGCCTTCAAATACATATCAGCCTGCATATCTTCATCAGGTAAATTTTTTGGAGCATGCTTGTAAAAATAACACCCTTCCTCAATTTTTAGTCCATAAAGAGAAATATGCTGAACACCAAGTTCAATTGCGGTTTTCAAGTCCTTTTCAAATTCTTCTAATCTCTGTTCAGGCAATCCATAAATAAAATCCAAACTTATGTTTTCAAATCCGGCAGTTTTTGCCAGTATTACAGCCTGTTTTACGCACTCTGCCGAATGTCTTCTACCTATGATTTTTAAAATTTTATCATCAAATGTCTGACAGCCATAACTAATCCTGTTAATACCGGCATGCTTCAAACCGTTTAAATATTCAAAGTTCATTGTTTCAGGATTAAGTTCTGTTGTAACCTCACACCCCTCAGCCAAATTAAGTAATTCTATAATTCCCGAAAACTCCTCAACCGTCAAAACAGATGGAGTTCCACCGCCAAAGTAAAGAGTTTTAAGCTCCTCGCCTTTGTAATGCGTTAGAATTTCTTTCCTAAGCGCTTTTAAATACTCATTTTTCATCTCCAATCTCGGAAACGAAACAAAAGAACAATATTTGCATTTTGACCGACAAAACGGAATATGTATATAACAATTCTTTGGCATAAAACTAATTTTACCCCAAATATACATCAAATGGAGGAGATTTGAACAAAAAATAAAAGTTTTTGTTTCGTTGTGCCGAGTGTAAAAGTATTAGATATGAAAAACATTATGTTTTTCATACCTCCTCCCCAAGTCTGGTAGCCGTTCTTCACTTTTGAAAGAATGGCTTTTTCTTTTGTGTACAATTATTAACAATTTTTATGTTTTAGTTTTTTGTTGGTTATTATTTAACCTGATTTCACCCTTCAAATTTTCTAAAAATTCTTTTGTATATAAAAAGCCTAAATGTCCGCCGTTACTCATTAAAATAGTCTTTTTACCGGTACAAAGTTTCAATTTTTTCAGCTGAGCGTGGTTTGTCAAATAATCATCTAAGGAGTGGTAAATTTTATAGTTGGAATTGTTTTTCAAATATTCTTCAAGTGACAAAAGATTAGTTGCGTTATTCAAATCTGCAAGGCTGTCATAGTTGTTTTTGAGTAAATATTTCATAGCATAATCTCTATAATTCATGTTGTTTATTGTGTCGTAAACCTGTGTTTGTTTTGTTTTTGAAGTGTTTTCAAGTGTAAAGATTAAGTCAGAAAGTTTTTGGTGCATGATAAATCCCGTAATAAGTTTACCTTCCTCTTCCGAAAACGGAAGTTTGTTAAATTCTATATTTTGTGAAGAATCTTTTAAGTCCGATAGTTGAACAACTTTGGCAGCAGTTGTTGCAATTTTGTGTTTTAGATTATCGGCGTTTCGACTCCAAGCTTCGCCGTTTTTGTCGACTTGTTCCATTGCATAAACAAGTTCAATAGGTGGGCAAATTGAGATAAATTTTGCTTTCCCGAGAGTATTATTTTTAGCTTCGCTATCCGCAAGAAAAAGTGTTGTTACTGCTCCGAAAGATGTTCCGATAACGACTTTATCGCCCAATTTGCAGTCGTATTTCTTTTCGAGATTAGCAATAATTTTGCCGGTAACTTCTTTTAAGTATTTAACGTCGTTTGAAGGAATTCCAGGGGCATAACCTTTCGGCATGCTTTTTGCAAATTCCCATTGAAAATGGCTTCCTTGGATAATTACCGAATAACCTTCATCATAAAAAAGTTTTGCTAAAACAACTGAATGATGTGAAGAAATTCCTTCGCCGATAGATGGATAAATTATTGCAACAGGCGAGTTTTTCTCTTTTTGCATGATATATTTGAACTTATAATTTGGTTTTTCCGGCACTATATTTACAGAAGAAGTGTGGATTTTTTTAGCAAAACTTCTGTTCCATATAGAAAGTTCGTTCCATATTGATTTATCTACTTCCGGATTATCAAAAAGAGCTGTTCTCATTGAATCGACAACAGGATTTTGCGGATTGTAATCGTGGAGCAAAACATCTGCCATAAGCTTTGAATTTGTTGCGTTATAACTTTTTAGAATAATATTGTCAATATTTGTTCCGCCTTTTATAATTTCAGCGACAGTAAGTTCATCTGTGGATTTTTCTGTCGGTTCAATTCCTCGCAAATTCATTTTTACAAGCTCAGGATTTACATCAGGCGGATATTGAGGGTTTGTTTGCTCAAAACCCTTTTCAAGAACTTCTTTTTTGTCTAAATTTTCGCATTTAATAAAATTATCAATTCCATACATTTTTCTTGCAATATCATAAGGATCGGCATAAGTTGACTCAATCATTTTTATAAGTGGTTGCATAAAAGATGTTCTGTTTACTGTTAAACCAGCTTTAACCATCGCAAGAACAGGTGTTCCAACATAAGTTGTCGGATTAAGCGATGTGTCTAGAATTTTTCCGGCAATTCCACGAGCTGTTGTTCCGCTTATAATCGGCAAAACTATATAAGAGCCGGAGTTACATTTACATTTCGTCAAAGCCTGTTCCATATCTTCGTTTGAAGGTTCAAGTTTAAAGAAATGCTTGGCGGGATCAAACATTCCGCCTAATCCAAGCGTTGTGTTTGTCAAAAAACGAACTGTTTCTGTGCCTGATGTCTTGAAATCTTTTTGAATCAGACTGCTGACTAAGCGTTTTGGATATTCTATGTTTTTGTAGGCACTGTGAATTCTGTCAATTCCGTATTCCGGCATGATAGAAGTCCACAGAATATGTATTGGGCGGATTGCGTACTTATTTAATCCGAGATTGAACGCAAAAACTTTACGATTAAGTTTTTCATATTTGTCTGTTCCGAGGTACATATAACCATAATCAGGGTATTTTGTTTGCTGTTTTAAAAGTTCTTCTGCCGAGCAGATGTTTGTGAATAAAAATAAAATCCCAAGTGTAATAAATAATTTTTTCAAAATAAATCCTCTCTAACAGTTTTATTTTGTTAAAGAGTTTGAATATCTTCATTGCACGATAGTCTAATTCCCTAATACAATTTACTTATTCTCTATGATAGAAAAACTCCTAAGTCGCAATTAAAAACATAGATAACAGTTCAAAATGGTTTCAAAATATTCAAATAGTATAAAAATTTATAAATATTTACCTTTTAGATAAATTGTAACCTTTTCCATCAATTCAGACCAATTTTCCCGTTCACTAAGCCTAAAAAGTTTTACGCTATCATACCAATCACAATGAGTTAAATCCATGTGCCAACGCCAATTATAGTTGTATGGTAGAAGTATAATGCACGGTTTGCCCATAGCTCCTGCAAGGTGGGCTAACGACGAATCACTTGAAATTACAAGGTCAACATTTTCAAGAGCTCCCGCAGTATACGAAAAATCTTTAAAATCCTTGCTTAAATCTGTTATATCATACTTATTCGCCAGTTTTGAAAATTCTTCCGCACCCTCAAAAGTTTGAGCAGAATAAATTTTGACATTCGGCAAATTAAATAATGGCGCAAAAGCCTCGACATTTATAACTCTGTCGGTTTCGTAATAAGTGTTTCCTTGCCATTTTATTGCAATTTTAAATTTATCATTATTGAAATATTTTTCTTTGAAATATTGAATTTTTTCAGGCGTCGCTTTCAAATATCTGTCGTGGTGCATGAATATTTCATCGTTTTTAAGCCCCAAAACATAAGGTACGCTTAAAAAAGGAATATGCACGTCAAAATCAGTCCTATTCTCTTCATAAAACAAGTCCATAACTTCAACATCAGGAAAATTATCACGAAAAAGTTGCGACAACTCTTTTTGCGGCTTTATTAAAAGTTTTTTACAACGCTTTTGAAGCTCGGGAATATACCTTGCAAACATAATCATATCGCCAAAACCCGCCTCATAATAGGTGTAAAGCGTCTTGTCTGAGATATCTTCGCCTTTCCAGAGTGGAGCTTTTTTCATAAGATGTGGGTATGTAACCTCTTGCGATGTAATTGCTGTGCCCCTACAAAGTCGGTTCTCAAAGTATTTCGTGCCTGTTTCGTAATCTTTTAGCCTGAAATAACCAAGTGACAGAAAGTACAAAACTTCCTTATCGTTTGGGGTAATTTCAAGGCATTTTTTGAAATATTTGACAGCATTTTCAGGGCTGTTTAAAAACAAGTACAAACTTGCCAAGTTGAAAAGAGCTTTTTCTGATTTTGGATTAATCTCTAAGGCTTTTATGTAAGCCTTTTCTGCTTTTTCGTATTCAATATTATTTTTGTAAGCAAGAGCTAGCAGAAAATATATTTCAAACCCGCATTCTGTTTCTTGGCAAGCTTTTTCAAGTGTTTTTATCTCTAATTTATAATCTTTTTTGTATTCGTAAACTCTTGCTAAATTTTCATAAAAATACGCATCTTTCTTGATAGACAAGGCTTTTAGGATAAACTTCTCCGCGAAATCAAGTTTTCCTTGCGAAATTTTAATGAGTCCCAAAAGGTTTAAAACTTGTGCATTTTGCGGTTCTGTTTTCAAGATTTCAAGATAGATTTTTTCTGCCTCATCAAGTTTCCCTTGCGAGTGTAAGTTGAATGCGGTGTTGAACATAGTTGGATTTTAATGAAAAATTGGAAAGATTGCAAGGTTAAAAGTGTGAGAAGTGAAACGTGAGAAGTGAGAAGTGAAACGTAAAAAGTGAAAAGTGAAACGTGAAAAGTGAAAAGACCGTTACAAGTGCTATCGCACTAAAATTAATAAACGAGCGAAGCGAGCGAAATGGACTTCTCACTTCTCACTTCTCACTTCTCACTTCTCACTTAAACTCAAAATCTCCTTCAAATAAAGGATAACATTTGAAGAAAAATAGTATATTTTAATAATGTACATCAAAGGCATGCCCAAAATATTAAAAGGCATGCTCCAAAAGGGATAATATTACAAAATATTAACCAAACATAAAGAAATGTTAATTGGGCTGAAACCATGATGTCATCATGGTTTTCAGGGATAAGACAGACGGGAAGAAGGTTTAAATATAAAAAAGTTGTCCTGATGAGATGTATAATGTACAATTAATACTATATTCAACTTCTTGTAAAGGTAGGATTGGTGATTATGCAACACAAGGTTAGAGCGAATCTTTTACAGATACAGGAAGATATCGCACCTTATAAACCGAATATTATCGCTGTTACAAAGTATTTTGACGAAAGCGCTATGATTGAAGCTTATAACGCTGGCATGCGCGATTTCGCAGAATCAAGAGCAAACGAAGCAGTTGAAAAGATTAACAATCTTCCGACAGATGTTAGAAATAATTCAAGATTTCACTTTATCGGACATCTTCAAACAAATAAAGTAAAAAAAGTTGTTCCAAATTTTGATTATATCCACTCTGTTGATTCGTTAAAACTTGCAAAAGCTATATCTGATGAGGCAAAAGCGATTGGGAAAGTTCAAAAAATTCTACTTCAAGTGAACAATGCAAACGAAGAACAAAAGTTTGGATTTTCAAAGGATGAAATTTTTGAAGAATTTCCGAAAATTAAAGCACTCCCATCAATAGAGGTTGCAGGAATAATGAATATGGCGCCTCTTGGGGCATCAGAGGAAGAATTAAACAAGCTTTTTGGTGATGTTTTTAATATCAAAAAAGAGCTTGAAAAAGAATTCAATTGTGAGTTGAAAGAACTTTCAATGGGAATGAGCCAAGATTACAAAATAGCGGTGAAAAACGGTTCAACGATGCTAAGGATTGGTAGAAAATTATTTATATAAAAAGTAAGATAAACGGAGGAAAAACGGTGGCAGTTACAGACAAAATTAAATCAATAGTAGATTATTTAATGAATGGATTTGAGGCAAGAGAAACAATTTTTGATGATATGGCGCAAGAAGCAGAAGGAGATTACCCTGTTCAAGATAACTTGGCAATTGATCCTGCTTATTCATATCAGCCAATCGTGGAAAAATCAAATGACTTAAAAGTAGTTAATCACCCTAGCATCAGCAAAGGCTATGAAGTTAAAGTTATGGAACCAAGATCATTCGAAGATGCTGCAACAATTGTTCAACACCTTAGAAATAGAAAGACCATCGTTTTAAACCTACACTTGTTGGATAAAGAACAATCTCAAAGAACTATCGACTTTGTTTGTGGCGCAGCTCACGCACTTGATGGCAAACCTCAAAAAGTTGGTGATTTAGTATTTGTATTCACTCCTAGCAACGTTACTTTGTCTGTTGACGTTAATGCTAACCAAAATAAATTTAATGACCCATTGTGGAGAGCTCCTTTACAATAATTAATTACCACATTGAGTCAGATTATTATGAGAAAGAGAGAGATAGTTGAATTGAGGCACACCCCCGTGCCTCTTTTTTTATATTTACATATGGACTAAAATGTGCTATTTCCCAATAATTCAAGGCAACCTCGTCAGTTTTTTCTTCAAAGGCTAATATTGCCACAATTTAGTCAAGATTATAATTTGGCTTTCAAACAATATAATAAAAATATATATTATGGTTTTAAGACTGTCAAAACATATTTATCGTTAAAATATTTATTTGCACAATCTTTGATATCTTGTGGAGTTATGGATTTTATTTTTTGTACAGCATTTTCATGGAAATCGAACCCAAACCCCATTATTCCATAATGAGCAAGCCAATTTGCTTGTTGAGAGTTTGTTTCGCTGATGAATGCCCATTTGCCGAAAAGATTATTTTTTGCATTTTCAAGCTCTTCATCAGAAACAAGATATGTTTTAATCTTTTCAATTTCTTCTTCAAAACCTTTCAAAGATGTTTCAATATTTTTAGGTTCTGTTGCAATGTATATTGAAAAATTCGCCGATAATCTAGCGACATCATAAGCACTTCTTACGACATAAGCCAATCCTTTTTTATCACGTAATTCTAAAAATAATCTTGAAGAAAGTCCGCTTGCCCCCAAAATAATATTTAATAGTGCAATTGCCGGATAATCGTTGTTGTCAGCAGTTCCAACGAGCCAACCCTTCAAAATGTGGGCTTGATTAAGGTCTTCTTTTATAATTTCAACATCTTTTGACTCATTCAATTCCGGTTTTCTTAAAGCTGGAAGTTCATCAATTGAATTAGGCAAATTACCAAATTTTTCAGTCAAAATAGTTTCAACCTTGTCAAAATTTAAGTCTCCGACGAAAGCAGCCACTTTTTTGCTGTTTGAAATAATTTCTTTATAAGCGTTAACTACATCTTCCTTGTTAATATTTTTCAAGTTTTCAAGAATTACAGTGTTTGTAAAACCGTAATTATGTCCTGCATAAATATTTTTGTAGTAACTATCAATAACTTTTGCTCTTGGGGAATCAAGTTCGGCAATAATTTCTCCTTCAAGTTTAGTACGTTCTTTTTCAAACTCATCAAAAGTTGTATTTTTTACAATATCTTCAAAAATATCCATTGCATGTTCAAAGTCTTCATTTAGACAGACAAACTTAAATTTTACATAATCTAGTTTAAGCTCCGCGCTAAATTCTATTGCATATTTATCAAGTTCTTCTGAAAGTTGTTGGGCAGTACGGGTTTTAGTCCCTTGCATAAACAATCTTACCATTAAAGAATAAACGCCAGCCATATTTGAGGGGTTGTTTAGGGAAAAATTCAAATAGAACGCTACACGAGGCGTATTAGGATTTCTTTTATATGCAAATTCTATATTATTCTTTAATTTTATGATTTTAGTACCCATGCAATCTCTCCTTTTTAATTGAGTACATATTAGCATAATTGGGTTGAAAATTCAAGAAAAATACTCAAAACCTAGGAGAATTGGTGGTGAGGAGGATTTTAATGCTTTCAAAAAAGTTTAATGCTAATTTTTGTATTCACAGACAAATACAATTTTCTGGTTTTGTAAATTTGTTGAAGGTTGTTGTGAGTTTAGCGGAATTACATTGTTATCCTTATCCAAAGTTCCTTCCATGGAGCAGATGTATTTATTGATTATTTCTGAATTGTTATTTGAATAGTTGTTTGAGTAATTTTGTTGCGGCTGCCCGTTTTGGCGAGCTTCAAGGTCGCTTATTCGAGAGTTTAAGCGGCTTTCAATGCTTTGCATTTCTTCAACAACATCAACATTGCTATTGTCAGATGAATATGGCTCATAGTCCCCTCTTTCTTCAAAGTTAGGGGGCTCATTTTGGTTATTTTTGTTTTTGTTGCCATTAATAATCATAGGAGCGCTAATTATCATAATAATTCCAAGAATTATTACACAAACTATTGCATAACCTATTGTTGACATTGCTTTTTTGTTTTTCATGCAAAACTCCTTTTCTTTAATTTTAGCATAAAAAAACGACAGATTTAAAATGAAACCTGTCGTTTTTTCAAAAAATTGATTGTTAGTGAGCTTCTTTAATTACTGCTTCTAACGCTTCTAGGGCATCTTGCGGAAGTTTATCCAAGCCGCCTTTTTCAGTTTCTCTTGATTTAACAAAAGCAATTCTGTCGTTCATACGAGCGATAAACTGTTCTTTGTACTCTGCATTTGCAAAAGAAGCATCAAAGCCTTCGACGTCCATAATTTCGATATCTGAGAAGTTTTCCCATTTATGGAAGTTAGCACGTTTTTCAACAATTGCTTCAATAATTCCCAATGTATGAGCCGGTTTAACTTTTGTACCCATAAATTCACCGGTATTCAAGATGTAACAATCAACACCATCTAGGATTAATTGTTTAAATCTTGAATAGTCGATTTCCAACGGATAGACTCTGAATGGGTTTGCGTAAGGTTCAACAACAAGAGCGTTTGGATCAACGCCTTTTGCTAGTCTTTCGGCAGAAGAACGTTTTGTTGCAAGAGTTGCGCCCATTGCAGAACCCAAAGATGCCCCTGAAAGTTTCAATACAGGCGGAATTGTAGGGTCTTTCATTAACCAGAAAATTGCATTAATAGGTTCATTAATTCTATCAACTCTGTTTGGAGACCACAATTTTGACTTAACTGCACGCCCGTTGCCGTTTCTGATATCTTCGGTTACTGAAACGACTTTTCCGTCTGCAAGAGCAATTGCGCCTGCATTTTGTTGAGTAAGAATAAATTTATTATCTTCACAACCGATAGGATAATCCGCTGTTTTGTCGAAATATGCAGGTTCCAAAGCGATTGTGTATTTGTCGTGAACGTTAATGATAAACGCATCGTCGTGTAATACGGTAATATTATATTTATTGTTGTGTTTTGCGTGAGTAATAGTAGATTTTCCCGAACCTGAAAGCCCGAACACTGCAACTTGGAAAGAACCGTTGTCTAAGTTGTAACGTTTCATACCGCCGTGGCAAGATGCATAACCATTACGAGCAGCACAGCCCCAAGCCAAAGTTAAAGTTCCTTTTTTGTGTTCCCCGAAATATCTCATACCCAAGATTGCTGCACAATTGTGTTCAGGGTCAAAGAATGTCAATCCGTATGGGAAGTCAGGGTGTGTCCAATCAGGATCAGAAAATACGAAAATATCACCTTCTGGAAGTTCTCTTGATTCTGAATACATATTTGCATAAATTTCATTAATATATTGGAAGTTCAAAAGCCAGCTGTACATAATATTTTCAAAGCCTTCTGGAATAAGCAAGTGAGCCTTAATCATAAAGTCTTTATCTAAGCCGACAACAGCTTCCGTTTTGTATAAAAGTCTGTCACGAGTGTTATAAACAGCTTCTCTGATAACAGGAAGAAGTGTTTTTAAATCACAGTTTGGTTCGCCCACAATTTTTCTTGCAGCTGCACAACGACCGACAACTGTTCCGTCATTGAACAATAACTGATTTGCACCTTGTGGAAGCCCGATTTTTTCAGGTTTGTAAACAGGCATACCTGTAAGTTCAATAGTTCCCGGGCTACTTTTAGCTAATTTATAAGCCTCTGATACTGATTTAACTTCTTCAACATTGTTTCCGAAAAATGGTGCAGTAATAGTCGCTCTTGCAGCAGACATAAGTTTTTTCAATTCTTCAGAATTCGTAAAAAATTCCTTTGTTGCCATATACAATCTCCTTTTACTAAAAGTTTAAAATAATACATTAACCGCTCTGATATTAGCACAAACGATGAGTCAATGCAAGGGGAAGAAATATTGTTCTAAATATTTTTCAATTGTTCTACAATTTTTTTTGTGCCGTCATATTTTGCTAATGTTAAAGAATTTTTTTGAAATTTTTGCAATTTATTTTTATCATTAACAAGGTTTGAAATAGCTGTATAAAAAGTTTTTTCATTCGCATCAGAGTCTTCGATGTAAAGTCCAGCCTCTTTTTCCACCATAAATTTTGCATTTTTTCTTTGATGATCAGCTGCGGCGTGCGGATATGGAACAAAAATTGGAGCCACGCCTGATGCTGAAATTTCAGAAATACTCAAAGAGCCGGAGCGTGAAATTGCAATATCCGACGCCTTCAAAACAGTTACCATATCTTCAAAATACGGTTTTACAATTAAATTTTTGTCAGATTCATATTGCGGATAGTCACGAATTAATTGTTCAATAACTCTATCATAATTTTTTTTGCCGGTCTGAAAAATCACCTGCATATCAAATTCTTTTGAAAAAGTTTGAATTATACCAACGATAGCATCATTAATTGTTCTTGCACCTTGTGAACCTCCCATTACAAGAAGGGTTAATTTGTCTTGTAGCCTTAAATTTTTTCGAGCTTCTTCTTTGCTTAATGTTTGAAACGCTGAGCGAATAGGGTTCCCGTTAACATAACAATTTGGGTTGTTAATAAATTTACAAGCACTTTCGAATGCAACAGATACGCATTTTGCCCCACTTGCAAGTTTTCGTGTTACAAGTCCGGGTTGAGCATCACAATCGTGCATCATATAAGGAGTTTTTAAGATTTTTGCAGCAATTAAGGAAGGAGCCGAAACATAGCCTCCTGTCCCAAAAACCGCATCAGGTTTGTATTTTAAAATATAGTAACAACATTTTATTATTGCCAAACATAGTTGTATTGTCCATTTAACCAAATCAAAACTAAGTTTTCTTGGCATACCATGGACATTCACTCCTAAAAATTTATAACCTTTTTGGGAAACAATATCAAATTCAAGATTTTTGGGATTTCCAACATAAAAAATCTCATCATCTTTTAATGCTTCTGCAACTGCAATTGCAGGATATATGTGACCGCCTGTGCCACCGCCTGTTATAAAATATCTGCCCATTAATATCTATCCCTTATATTTTGAATTCTTTTTTTTGAAATATTTAACAGTATTCCAACCATTATCAAAGAAACGATTAGTGATGAACCGCCGTAACTAATGAATGGAAGCGGAACCCCTGTCGTTGGAGCAAAAGAACTTGCTACACTCATATTCATGAAAGCCTGAAATGTTATTGAAAAAGTGATGCCTGTTGCAAGCAGCTTTCCGTACATATCAGGACATCTTACAGCAATTGTAAAACCACGATATAAGAAAGTAAAGAATAAGCCAATTATAAACAAACACCCGACAAACCCTGTTTCTTCTGCAATAATTGCAAAAATGAAGTCTGTATGGCATTCCGGCAAGTATGAAAGTTTTTGGATAGAACCGCCGTAACCTACTCCCCATAATCCGCCAGATGCAAATGCAATCAAAGACTGTATAATATTATAGCCTGCTCCCAACGGATCAATTTCCGGGTGACGCCAAGTTTTTAAACGTTGCAACTGGTACGGTTTAATAATAGTTGTCAAACCAACTATTACTGTCATTATTAACGTCCCCAAGCAGCTTAAAAATAATTTGACAGAACCGCCGGCAGCCATATACATAACGACTGTTGTCATGCCAAGCAAAATTACCATTGACAAGTTAGGCTGAATAAACGTCAAACCCGCCATTACAATTATCGGGAAAAATGCTTTAACCCATTTATCTTGATCAAATAAATTTGCATCTTTTCTAAACGCATGAGCCAAAAGCAGTACAACAGCCGGTTTTGCAAATTCTGACGGTTGAAGTTGATAAAAACCGAGGTTAATCCATCTTTTAGCACCGTTTACAACCATGCCGAGAGGAGTAAAGTCTACTAAGAATAAGGCAACCAATACACTCACCATAACAACTGTATTCCAACTCGCAAGCTTTTTATAGTCATAATTCATGAAATATTTCATTCCAAAAAAGCCGATAATCAATCCTACAAATTGTTTTATTACAAATTGTAGAGGATTTCCGCCTTCATCAAGACATTTTGGGGCAGTAGCTGAAAATATTGCCAAAAATCCGATCACAACCAAAAAAGCAACAACTATCAGAAGTGTACTATCCGGCGCAGATATTGTTACACTTTTTATTTTTGGTGATAAATTATTTGGCTCTTGTCTAATTGATCTTTGATAGGACATATTCCTTAAAAACCCTTCCCCTCTCTTCATATCCGCTGAACATATCAAAACTTGCACATGCCGGAGACAACAAAACAACATCTGGATTTAGTTCAATCGCTTTATCAATCGCACTTTGCATAGAATTCTCTCTGATAATGTCGTCAAATCCGTTTTTTCTCAAATTTTCGTCAAATCTGTCGGCTGCTTCTCCAATCAAAATAACTGTTTTGATGTGTTTTTTTATAGCTTCGCAAAACTCTGTTAAATCTGTATTTTTGTCACGCCCACCTGCAATTAATGCAACATCACAATTATTAAACGAATTTATTGCAACAAGGCTTGCCTCAGGATTTGTTGCCTTTGAGTCATTATAAAACACTGTTTTCCCGATTTGTGCAAACTTTTCTAACCTGTGTTCAGGAACTTTGAAAGACATAATTGATTTTCTAATGTCGTCGTCCGAAATTCCTTCCAACTTTGCCACAATCACTGCACACATAACGTTTTGATAATTGTGATTTCCGATTAGCGGACAGTCTTTCAAATTAATAATTCTATCTTCTTTACCATTACGTTTAAAATAAATTGCTTCATCTTTGATGTAAGAACAGTTTTCTCCGATTTCGGCATCAAACAAAAATACTGTACCTCCGCAATGTTTTGAAAATTCTAAAAGTCTTTCATCTTTTGCATTTAAAACTGAAAACGCAGGAGCTTGCGGAGTTTTAAATATTTTTGCCTTAGCTTTAAAATAATTTTCCAATCCTTCATGCCAATCGATGTGGTCTGGCGTAAAGTTAGTGAAAACAGAGATTTGTGGCTGGAATGAGTTGCTGTATTCAAGTTGGAACGAACTGCATTCACAAACCATATAATCCACATCTTTGTCTAGCAGATCACAAGGTGGAACACCGTAATTTCCACAAGGTTCAGCCTTGTATTCCGATGACAAAATGTGTGCTGTCAAAGCTGTTGTTGTGGTTTTTCCGTTCGTGCCGGTAATTGCAATGAACGGTGTTTGAGTCTGTGTCGCTGCAAGTTCAACCTCTGAAATTACAGGAATTTCAGCTTCTTTTAACTTCTGCATAATTTCTGCTCTCGGCGGAATTCCGGGACTTGTTACGGCGATGTAAGAATTTTGGATAAATTCATCGCTATGTCCGCCAAATTCAACTTTTATGCCTAATTTTAAAAGTTCATCAAGTTTTTCTTTGTCCTCCGGTTTTTCTTCCCTAAACTCTGTGATATAAACCTCTGCACCAACTTTATTCAAGTATTTAGCGGCAGAAATTCCACTTTTGGAAAATCCTAATACCAAAACTTTTTTGTCAAACAATTTCAAACTCGGACAATTCATTATAAAATTCCTCTATTAATCAAAATATAAATTACAACGGCTGAAACTGAAAGGATTGCAGATACTGCTGCAAATACAGTTACAACCTTCTTTTCGCTCCAATTACATAGCTCAAAATGGTGGTGGATTGGAGCCATTTTGAAAACTCTTTTTCCGGTTGATTTAAAACTTGCGACCTGAATAATTACGGACAAAGTTTCCATAACAAAAACGCCAGCAATTAAGACAAGAAGGATTTCAAATTTGCCCAAAACTGCGACAGTACCAAGTAAACCGCCGATTGCAAGAGAGCCTGTGTCGCCCATAAATACTTCCGCTTTCGGTTTGTTGTATTTCAAAAATCCAACCAATGCACCTGCAAGACAAGCTGAAATAATTGCAGCTTCCGGATAGCCAGAAAAATATGCAATCAATGCACAAGCTGAGAATGCGAAAGTTCCTGTTGATGCCGCCAATCCGTCAAGTCCGTCTGTCAAGTTGTACGCATTTGATGCTCCTGTTATTACAAATACTGCAAAAATTGGGTATAACCAACCTAAATGCAAGCTGTAATGACCGATTGCAACATCAGTGGCACCGTTTTTTGTCATCATCAAATATAAAGTCGGTAACAATGCGATTGCAATTTGTCTCAAAAGTTTGCCCTTAGCAGACATTCCGTCGTTTTTCTTGCCTTTGATTTTCAAATAATCATCTTGAAAACCTTCAAATGTGTAGAATAAAAGAGTTAGCAATATGATAAAAGCCTCTGTATCAAGACTTTGATTCATTGCAAGAGCAATTATTGAGCCCAAAATCGTTGCAACAATTATGAATACACCACCGGTTGTCGGTGTTCCTTGCTTTTTAGCGTGAGCTTCCGGTGCGCAATCCTTTATGTACTGCCCAATCATGTGTTTTTTCAAAAAATCAATATATGGAACTCCGAAGAGTAGACATAATATAATTCCTAGTAAAAATGCAACTGCTAACATTATCATAATTTTATTCCTGCTTTCGTAAAACTATTGTGTACCGAGGTTTTAACCCTACTATTTCTTTAAATTTTCAATTATCTCTTCAAACTTCATCGAACGAGAAGCCTTTAAAAATATTGTAATACCACCATGTAAATTATCAAGAATGTAACGAGATATTTCGAGATTGTTGTCAAAATTTCTTGCTTCAAACCCGTAATTTTTCAATTCTTTTCCGATATAATCAGCGAGATTGCCGACTGTCAAAAATTTTGCAGATTTTCCCTGAAATTTTTTGCCAAGAAAATCACCAACCTCTTTGTGAAGCTCTACCTCGTTTTCGCCAAGTTCGCCCATATTCCCTAAAATTACAACAGGATTTGGGTAAAGCTCCAAAAAAGTTGCAACAGAAGCCTTCATAGACTCAGGATTTGCATTGTAGCTATCGTTAATTACTGTGAAATCTTTGATTTTTTCTTCTTCCCAGCGTTTTTCAATCGGGTGATAAGACAAAAGTCCTCGTTTGATCTCATCGTAAGTCATTCCGAGTTTATACCCGATTTCTATTGCAGAAAGCGAGTTTTCGATATTGTAATCGCCTTCAACATTTAGCTCGTATTCTTTTTCTTTATATATAAATTTAGAATAACTTTTACGTTTTTCTAAAATTTCAACATCATTTATTGAGTAAAAAATCTTTTCGCCGTCAAAGTTTGCAAACTTTTTCAATCTCGGATTATCGTTTGCTATCAAAGCTTTTCTGAGGTGGTTTGTAATCTCGCATTTTGCTTTTGCAATATTGTCAAGGCTGCCAAGACGTCCGATATGAGCGGAACCGGCATTTGTGATAACTGCATAATCAGGCTCGGCAAACTTATCAATAAGTTCAATTTCGCCAAAACCACGCATACCCATTTCAACAATCAAAACCTCTGTATCCTCTGGCATTGTGAGCACTGTCTGACAAAATCCGATTTCGTTGTTGTGGTTCGAATATGTTTTGTGTGTTTTGAATTTTGCAGAAGCAACCGCATAAATCATCTCTTTTGTAGTTGTTTTGCCTGAACTTCCCGTAACTCCAATAGTTATTGGGTTAAATTGCTTTCTTTTAAAATTTGCAAGTTCTAAATACGCGATTTTTGTGTCAGGAACTTTTATTGAAAATTCGGCAGGACAGTCGTCTTTGGTGCAGAAACAACCGACAGCTCCGGCTTCAATTGCTTTGTCACAAAATTTTTCGCCATCAAAATTTTCACCTTTTAATGGAAGATAAATATCACCCTTTTTTATAGTTCTTGTGTCTGTGGAAATCTCATATTCTCCGCTGATTTCGCCATTAATTTCTGCATTTGTAGCTCTTCTTATCTCGTCAACAGTAAATTTCATCATACCTCTCCGTACTGTTTTATTTTACCGCAAACAAATTCGGATAAACACAAAGTTAATAAATATTAATAGAGCTTGACATAAGGACTTGTCCCATGGATAATAACAGATGTATTAGTATGCGGTAAATCGTTGTAAAATTTTCTCAACTGGCCGAAAACCCTACGCTTATGAGAAAAACGAAACCCACAAAGAAAGGAAAATTAAAATGTTCGCAATTGTAGAAACAGGCGGAAAACAATATCAAGTTGAAGAAGGAAGATACCTTGATGTTGAATTGCTAGAAGGCGACAAAGATTCAAAAGTAGTTTTTGATAAAGTCGTTATGATCGTAAACGGTAAAAAATCAAAAGTAGGTCAACCTTATGTTGCTGGTGCATCTGCTGAGGGAACTATCGTAAAACACGATAGAGCAAAAAAAGTAATCGTTTACAAACAAAGACCTAAAAAAGGTTACAGAAGAAAACAAGGTCATAGACAAGGCTTTACAAGAGTTATGATTTCTAAAATCAGAACTTCTGCTCAAAAGAAAGCTGCTGAAACAGAAGAAGCATAAGACTTCTCAAATCAGATGAGGAAATTCCTCAAATCTAATTAAAGTGATACAACTAACACGTATAAAATTTGAATAAACAAATTTATACGGAGTATAAGGAGAATAAAAAATGGCACATAAGAAAGGTATGGGATCTACCCGTAACGGTCGTGACTCCGAAGCGAAGCGTTTAGGCGTTAAAAAATTCGGTGGCGAAATCGTTAAAGCAGGTAACATTATCGTTCGTCAAAGAGGAACAAAAGTTCACCCTGGTAACAATGTAGGTATCGGTTCTGATGATACATTGTATGCTTTGATTGACGGACAAGTTAAATTTGAACCACACAGACGTGACAGAAAACAAGTTAGCGTTTACGCTGTGTAGTCAGACAATTTAAGCAAAATATTAAAAAGCTCCATTGAAAAATGGAGCTTTTTTAATTGTAAAAAATTATTAACAAATGCACGCAAAATATTAAAGTTTTCCCCAAACCTTCCGATAAATAATTTGTAATCAGAAAGTTTAATGGAGATAACAACATGTTAAAAAAGATAAAATCACCTTCGTGTAATGTATGCGACAGTGTGGAATTTATATTAAGAGGAGCGAGAAAACGTCGCAATATGGCGTTAGCAGCTGCAAAAAGGATTAATGCAGATGCAGGTATTCAAGCAAGACTGAAAGCAGTCAAATAGTGCTTATTTATTTAGTAAGAATTGAGAGTTTATACTACAAAGACCGAGTTTTCGGTCTTTATTTTTTGCATATTAAATTTCTATAAAGATTGTAAAATTTACACTTGCTTTTGAGTTGTCTTTATTTTATAATATAATTGTGAAATAATTCACGAATAGACAAAAATTTATTTCTGAAACTAATTTACAAAATGTGCGTCTTGCACAATATACAAGGAGAAAAATATATGACAACAAAAAGCAAAAAAACTGTCGAAAGCCTTGAAAAGACTTTAAACAAGTCTTCTCTTGTTGACAGTGCTGAACAATTGGAATTGCTTATCGAAAGAGCTAAAAAAGCTCAAAAGATT
>CAKUZO010000014.1 GCA_934717895.1 uncultured Candidatus Melainabacteria bacterium
ATTAAACTCCCGTTCTGTCATTATTTTCTGAGTTTGATTAACACCGCTCATAACAAGACCTCAAATTTTATACTCTTATATATATAAAGTATTTATTGCTTAAATAATTGCTTTTTTATTAAGAAATATTTCTAATTTAGGGAAAATGTTGTAGAAAACAGTTTGTTTCTTAGTAGAAAACTTTGTAGAGAATTGTAGAAAACTCATGACTTTTCTACAAGGTTTTAATAGTTAAGTAGTTTTCTACATTTTGACATTAGTTTTACACATGTTTTCTACAAAATTTTCTACATGGTGAAAACCAGTCATACCAAAACTTTCCATTGGTTTTCTACAAATAATTGCTCCTTATTATTATTATTAATTACTTTAATTTATTTAATTAAATAATATATAATAATATAACGTTGTTCAAAACTTTGAGAAGGTAAATTTTTTGTAGTATTTTGTTTAATTTGTTTTTTCAACGACTATAATTTTATTATAAGGTAAAAATTGGGAGTAGAAACATGAAATTTGTTATCAAAAAAGAAGATTTATATAACGGAATTAAAATTGTTGAAAGAGCAACATCTGCAAAAGCTTTGCAACCTGTTCTTTTAAATATTTACATTGAAACTATTGGTACAAGTGCGATTAAGCTAGTTGCAACAGATTTAGATTTGACAGTAATTGCAGAAGTTGATGCACAAGTTGAAGAAGAAGGAAAAATCACACTTCCTTCAAAGACTCTCAACGAGATAGTTTCAAAGCTTGGTGACAAATTAATTACTTTTGAAATGCCGGAAGGTGAAACATCTGTTCACATCACATGCCAAAATTCTAAATTTGATATCATCGGTATTTCAGCAGCAGAATTTCCACCTGAATTTTCATCTATTCAATTGAATGACGACGAAGGTTTTGAAGTTGAGGTTAGACCGTTTGCAAAAGCTGTACGCCAAGCAGGTTTTGCCGCTGCAAGTTATGAAACAAGCAACCTTTTATCAGGTATTGTTTGCGATATTTCAAACAATGTTATGGAAATCGCTTCAACTGATGGAAACCGCCTTGCAAGAGTTCGTGAAACTATTGATAATAAAGAGAATTTGGCAAAACAACTTATTATTCCGTCAAAAACTTTGAATGAATTTATTAAGATGATAAGTTTTATAAATGAAGATTCTATCAAAATTTATACAGAAAAATCAAAATTCATTATCAAAACTGAAAAAACAATAACAATTTCAAGATTGCTTGAAGGTCAATTCCCTCAATACAACAAACTTATCCCGAACGAAAGTCCGAAAGAAGCTCTTGTAAATGTTTCTCAGTTGATTTCAGCTTTGGAACGTGTTTCAATCATGGTTAACGAAAAAACAAGTATCGTGAAACTTGAATTCAGCAACAATACATTGAAATTAACAGCTGATACACCGGATTCAGGTAAGTCAGAAGAAGTTTTGGATATTAACTATGCTTATGACGAAGAATTGTCAATCGCATTCAATTACAAATACGTTTTGGAAGCTTTGAAAAACATTGATTCTACTGAGGTTAAGGTAGGTTTAAACACACCGCTTTCAGCAACAATGTTTAAGCCAAAAAGCGAAGAAGATTATGTTTGCTTAATTATGCCGGTTCAAATCAGATAAAAAAATTCCGAATTTTGTTTTGAAATTCTTTTTTAATAACCTTAATCACAACATATTATAATGCTGATTTTTATGGTAAAATCTTTGTATTGAAGATTTTTAGATTTATATCTCAATATAAAATATTTTACAAAGGGAGAATTTATGTCAGTAATTATAATGATTTTGTTAATCGGGCTTTTGATTTTGGTTCACGAATTAGGACACCTTTTGACTGCTCTAATGTTCAAAACAAAAGTAGATAAATTTGGGATTGGTTTGCCAATCGGGCCGACTTTATGGGAGAAAAAGGTTGGTGGATTAACTCTTGTTGTCCATGCGTTTTTGTTCGGTGGCTATGTTTCTTTTCCAGATGATGACAAAGAGTCTGATATTCCGAAAGATTCTCCTGAAAGACTTATGAACAAACCTGTTTGGCAACGTGCAATAATTTTTTCTGCCGGAGTAATTGCAAATGTAATCTGTGCTTATGTTTTGGTATTAATGACTGCTTGTTTGTGGCACAACATGCCGTCTGAAAAATTTGAAACTTATTTAGGCGATATTGTTGCTCCAAAAGAAGCTAGTATTTGGAGTTCCGGAGCTCAAAAAGGTGATAAGATTATAGAAATCAACGGTTCTAAAATCGATTCAAAATATGCTGTACAACTTTTTGCAATGTATAGTGCATCTTTTGACGGAAAAACTTCTGACTCTATTGTGGAAAACAATTATAAGAGTTTGAAAGCGATAAATCCTGCTTTTAAAGAAGATGAAATTATTGATGAAGGATTAGTTGTAAAAATTCCGAATAATTTAGAAAAAGAAAAACGAGTAGAGCTTAACAAAAATATTTTGAACGCAGTTGAACTTTATAAACCGCAAGAGGTAAAACTTTCTGAAAAACAAATAAAACTTCGCGACGAATTAAAAGGAAAAAGTTTTGTAGAAACAGATGGAACGTTTAGTTTGAAAGATGTTGCTTATGCTGTTTCTGATACTCAAAAGCCAATAAACATCAAGGTTTTGCGTGATGGTAAAGAAGTTGAATTAAAAACAGTTTATTCAGGAAGTGACGGTTTGATTGGGATTAATCTTGACAGAAAAGAAATTTTAATCCCTGTAACCGGTGTAAAATCAGCGTTTACGACAAGTTATAATTATTTATATAATGAAACAAAATCTATGGTAATTGTTTTGAAACAACTATTTACTGGTAAAATTCCGCTTAAAAATATGCATGGTGTTGTTTTGATTACCAAAATGGGTGGCGATATCATCAGTAGCGAAGGAATTTTTTACGGAATTCTTTTGACAGCTGTAATTTCAATGAACCTTGCGCTGTTGAATATTTTGCCAATTCCTGCACTAGACGGCGGTCATTTAGTTTTCTTGTTAATCGAAAAGATTATGGGAAAACCAGTTGACGAAGATATTGCAAACAAAGTGATGACAGTATTTTTCGTGCTATTAATAGCGTTGTTGGTGTTTGTGCTTTTCAATGACATTTATGTCCTTGTAAAACCGTTGTTCGTGAAGTAGTGACAGTTACAGTTAGTTATTTTTGCGAAAAATTAAAAAATCTTAACACATTTAGCAAATTTGATTTTTATGAACATTATATATAATATGCAGTTACGTGATATCCAATATATGTTTGGTTATACCAGAATTGTAAAAGTTGATGATAAACTTTTGCGAGGTAATGCTATTTTTATGCCAACTAAAATAGCTCGACTTAAAGCTAAAAATGTTACGCAAGTTATTGATTTGCGTGATGATGGAAGAGCAGAATCTCCGTTTTTAAAAAGGTTAGAAAAATTTTACTGCAAACTTTTTAATATAAAATATGTCGAAGCTAAATTGCAATTTATTCAGGATAAAATTCCTAATGAAGATTATTTTTCAAAGGTTACAAAGCTTATTCAAAATAACGATGGAAAGTCTTATGTTCACTGTCATTATGGCAAACATAGAACAGGGTTTGTTGTTGCGATGTACGAAAAATCTAAAAATATTTGTAATGATAAAATTCTGAGAGATTTGTTTAATTATGGGTGGAATAAAAAATCTGATTTTGTGGGAAAGCGTTATAAAGGTCTTTTAGCGTTTATTAAAAAGTTTTTCCCATCACAAAAAAATTTGCAAATGGTGGAAATAAAAAAAAATAAATTTGTGTAAATGATGTTTATACATATTAATTATTAATTCTACTTGAAGAGTTTTCTTTTTTTTGTACAATAAAACTTATGAAATATAGAGATAATGTAAGAAATTTTTGTATAATTGCACATATTGACCACGGAAAATCAACGTTGGCAGACCGTTTGCTCGAAAAGACGGGTACAGTTGCTCAACGAGATATGCAAAATCAGATTATGGATTCAATGGATATTGAGCGTGAACGTGGAATTACGATTAAATTAAACTCAGCTCGTATGAAATATAAAGCTAAAAATGGCAAGGATTATGAGTTTAATTTGATTGATACTCCGGGGCACGTAGATTTTTCTTATGAAGTTTCTCGCTCACTTGCGGCGTGCGAAGGTGCTTTGTTGATAGTTGACGCGACACAAGGGGTTGAGGCACAAACACTTGCGAATGTTTACCTTGCAATTGAGCAAAACTTGGAAATTATTCCTGTAATTAATAAAATAGACCTTCCGTCAGCTGATGTTGAAAGAGTAAAAGAAGAGATTGAAGAAGTTTTGGGAATTGATGCATCTATGGCAATTCCTGTTAGTGCAAAGGCTGGGATTGGTATTGAAGAAGTTTTGGAAGCTGTTGTTGATTTTATTCCACCACCTGTGGATAATTCTGAAAAACCGCTTAGGGCAATGGTTTTTGATAGTGCGTATGATCAATATTTAGGAACTCTTTGTTTCTTTAAGATTATGGACGGAAAAATCAGACTTGGTGACAAAGTTAGATTTATGGCGTCCGGTAAGGAATATGAGGTTGTTGAACTCGGGTATCAAACACCGATGAGGGTTCAGGTTGATGAACTTGTTTGTGGTGATGTTGGATATTTTGCGGGCTCTATTAAGGAATTGACAAGGTTTGTAGGCGATACAATTACAAATGTTGAACGTCCTGCAACAGAACCGCTTCCGGGGTACAAAGAAGCATTACCGATGGTGTTTTCAGGGCTTTATCCTGTCGACAATGACGATTATGCGGATCTTAAAGAGGCTTTGGAAAAACTTAAACTGAATGACAGCAGTATTACGTTTGAGCCTGAAACATCAAGTGCACTAGGTTTTGGCTTCCGTTGCGGATTTTTGGGAATGTTGCACATGGAAATTGCACAAGAGCGTTTGGAACGTGAATACGGGCTTTCTATCGTAACAACAGCTCCGTCAGTTGTTTATCACGTTTATAAAACTAATGGCGAAATGGTTGAAATCGACAACCCTGCAAACCTTCCACCTGCTCAACTTAGAGATTATATTGAAGAGCCGTATGTGAAAGTTCAAATTATTGCACCAAATGATTATGTTGGAACATTAATGGATTTGGCACAGACAAAACGTGGAATTTTCAAGAATATGACTTATATTGACAAAGTTCGTGCAAGTCTTGAATATGAAATTCCGCTCAGTGAAGTAATTACAGACTTTTACGACCAATTGAAATCTCGCACAAAGGGTTATGCAAGTATGGATTATGAGTTCAAAGATTACAAGCGTTCAAAACTTGTAAAACTTGATATTATGCTTGCCGGCGAAGTTGTAGATGCGCTTTCGGTAATTTGTCACGAGGACAGTGCGTTTTATATCGGTCAAAAACTGACTGCAAAGTTGAAAGAAATTATTCCAAGACAGCTGTTTGAAGTACCTATTCAGGCGGCAGTCGGCGGAAGAGTAATTGCCAGAACAAATATTAAAGCAATGCGTAAAAACGTATTGGATAAATGTTACGGTGGAGATATTTCACGTAAGAGAAAGCTTTTGGAAAAACAAAAGAAAGGTAAAAAACGAATGAAATCTGTCGGACGAGTAGAAGTTCCACAAGAAGCGTTTATGGCAGTTTTGAGTCTTGAAGAAGATTAATTTTGCTATCTCTTGCAATAATAGCTGCTGATGTTCTGTTTTTAACCCCAAGTTTTTTGAAAATCTGTGTAAGATGTGCTTTCACGGTATGACTTGTTATACAAAGTTTTTCGGCAATCGAATTATTACTTTCCCCATTCGCTACAAATCTCAACACTTCTAACTCTCTCAAGGTTAATTCGTTTATTTTATCTTCCATATTCTTAAAAAATCTCCCAAAAAAAAGTATTATTTTCTATTTTAGCATATCAAATACATATATTATTTCTACTAGCTATAAGTCTATATGTTTTAATATCAAGGTTTTTAGATGTAATGGTAAAAATTTTTGCGTGATATAGTTGGGTAGAATTAGTATTAAAAGTAACAATGGATTTAGATGTGAAGTCGGTATTGGGAGAAGATACTAAGTTACTAGGGCACTAAGGTCGTATCGGGAATAAAGGACGATAGGTCGATAGGGCGTTAGGACGATAAGTCCGAAACAGAAGCAATTCATGAAAAATAACTATTCGTAACTGTCACTCCGGACTCCGATCCGGAGTCTATCTATTTAATAAGAGATTCTGAATAGCAAGAATATTAAGTATTCGCTACCTGCTCATACTAATATTCTAAGCTTTCAGAATGACGATAATATTTTATTTACCGTATAACGAACTTATCGTCTTATCGTCTTATCGTCCTATCGTCTTTTACTCCCAATACAACCTTCCCAAATAACGTTTTTTACCCCAATTGTAACAAATTGTAAATAAAGTATATACGTTTTACGCAATTTTTACATACAAAAATACTTTATATACATGTGAGAATCATTTAATAGGATAAAGAAAAACTTATTAAGAGAACGTGAGTAAAAAAGAAACGGAGAAATGGACTTATGTCAAAAGTTAATGGAAATGATGGAAACAACAATGATTTAATGAAAGGTTTACAAGCTTATTATGAAGCATTAAGAGCAAAAGCTTCCGGAAAAACGAATAAACCGGCAGAAGTAAAACCTAATGTTAATGTCCCTATTGGAAAGCAAAATGGTATTCAATATACTGATATGTATGATAAATTATTAACTGCAAGCTTTTACCCTGATGTTAAATTTTCAAAAATCAACAGTATAAAACCAGAACCTGGAAGTTTGGAAGATTTGCAACAAATTTTACCAACATTTACAGTTGCAAATGCTGATAGAGCTGATAAAAAAGCAGTTTATGACGCAGTTCAAGGTAACGATTGGTCTTCATATTTAACACGAGCTTATGTTTATGGAGGTATTAGCGAAAAAACAGAGGAATTTTTAAATAATTCTGAACAAATGGACAAATTGAATGAATTAGCAGGACTTGCTTAATAAATAACTGTTTCAAAAATCACATGTTTACTCACGTAAAGAACCGACTTTGATGCCGGTTCTTTTTTTGTTAAAAAATGTTTTATATTAGTCGGGTAACAAGGAAATTATCAATATCTTAGTGGAATTTTTGATCTGTTGACTGTTTTTCGCTCGTAACCAAAGTTTGCAAGCATTCTGCAAGTACTTGTGTAAAAGATATTTTCATTTAGTGTTGGTCCAATATTTATGCAGTCAACAACTTTTTTAAGAAATCTGTACTCGATATAAGGAATGAAAAGCCCGTTTTTCTCGCAAATTTTTGTCTGTTTTGCAAAATTTGTACCAATATTATTGATAAAAATTATTCTATATTCTTTTTCGTCCTTAAAATATGGGTTTTTGAAGAATAAACTTATGATATTTAAAATATCAATGAGTTCAAATGCAATATCTACCCGTTTTTTCTCTGTTTTTGCTTTTTCGTAAAGTTTGTTCCATTTTTCAAAAATCAATTTCAAAACGGTGATTTGTTTGTTATTATTGTAAATTATGTTGCCATAAACCGAATTAAACCCGATTTTTTCCATATCTTTTATAAGTTCTTTTTTGCAAAAACCGATGTTGTAGCCGGTGTATTTTTGCCCTTTGGTGTAATTATTCCAGAGCGTCAAATTGTCGCCGTCTGTTGAAAATGAAATTGTGTAATATTCAAACTTGTGCTCAAAATCGTCTGAGCCGTTTATGATATTTGTGTATTTTGTGTAAAAGTGTTCCTTAATCTTTGCAAACAGCTGTTTGTTAAGCTCTGGCATATTATCAACCAGATTAAAAATTAGTTTATAAGAATATGTAACTTCTTCTTTATCATTAAGATAAAGTGCATTGGAAAATCGCAATGTGCCTGATTCCAGTATCCCTAAAAGTTTTTCAGGTTTTGTATAATGATAAAGAGTACTATTTAAACCATCATCAAGGATTTTTCTAACTTTTGGAATTTTTTCCAGCAAACTGTCATAATTAATCATTTTTTTGCACCCAAAACAATATAAACTACATTCACATTATAACATATTTTTAGAAAAAATTCAGCTTTCAGTGCTATAATATTTTTGGAGAAATTTATGAAAAAAATACTGTTCACAATTTTATTTTTTAATTTAATTTTTTTACCAACTTTTGCCGAAGAAGTTTCAACGACAGAGAGGGCAGAAAATCCTGAATTGGAGCAGATGTTGGACTATGTTTATGAGCCGGAAGAGGATATTTATGATGAAAATGTCGGAGAAAATGATGTTATTTTAAATGTCACTCCCAAAACTAAGCCGGTAAAAAAATCAAAAAATTTGAGTGAGAAAAAACTTGATGTAACTACAAAATCTGATGATAGACTTTCTCCTGAAAATATTTATAAATACGACAATTTTAATCCTTATGAGTCAAAATCAACATCTTTTACAAACCAAAAACAACATGGTAATTTTACTCTCGGCACTAAATACGATAGCAAAATTGCCCCTGAAAGTTTGACTCAAACAAGTACACTGTTTACAAAGTATCAAAAAAATAAATTTTCTTTTAATACATCTTATAAGAGTAACAGTTTTGCATCGCTGGATCAGCGTGGCAAAGGTACTCTTTCTTTTTCGCCTGAATATAAGTTGAATAATCGTGTTTCTGTCCAAAATATTTATTCAACAAGTTTTTTAGACAAGAATAAAAAAAGTGAATTTGTTTTTTCTCTAAAACCTTTTAAAGATGACAGAATGGACTTTAATATAGGTGCAAGCCAGATTTACTCAGAAACTTCAACGCCGACTCGCTCTCAGTTAAATTTTTCAACAAAGTTTAGATTTTAAGCTTTTTTGCCAATCAAAATAAAAATAAATCGCAAGGACAAAGTAAACGCTCCACATAATGACGGTTGACAGAGTTTTCGCACCATGCATAAACAAATTCAACCACATTAAAACAGAAATTCCATTTACAAATAACCAAATAACCCATTGTTCTATTGCACGTCTTACTGTTAAATACATTCCTAAAATTGATAAAAACGTTGTAATCCCATCAGCGACAGGGCTTTTGTCATGGTATAAATATAAAATTCCACTCGTTATAACAGAACCGACAATTCCAATCAAAAGTAGAATAATTCTTTGCTTTGTACCTAATCTTATTTTAATAATTTCGTTTGTGTCGCTATGCAAATGTTTTTTCCACCTGAAAATCCCTAAAATTTGCATTGGAATATAATAACAAAGATACAAAAGCATATTGCCCCATAGTGCATTTGTGAGAGATAACCACACATAACACCAAGAACCTGCAAGTCCAAAAAAATAGCATGAAATTTTGCCTTTGCCTGCTATAATTGTGTACATAATTCCACAAATTGCTGACATTACCGCAATTGGAGTGTCTTTTACTAAGTGAGATGAAATCAGTATGAAAAACAACACCAAAGAAAGAAAAATTATTTCATGTTTTTTCCACCCGTTTAATTCTTTGTTTACAAATTCTACAATTTTCATTATGAGCATTGTATAATAAATTGCAATGAAAGTTCAACAAATTTACACAAATAAAATTTTTAAAAAGAGTTTGAAATTTGCAGCCGATAATAGCTTGTTGTTTGGTGCAACGACGTCTTTTGTGCTTTCAACAGTTGCACGCCCTATTGCGATTATGTCAACCCCAAAGACCGACAAAGAAAACAAAAAATATGCTTGTGTTCGTTCGTTTGCATCAAGTGCTGCCGGATATTTGATGATGCTTTTGGTGTCAAAACCATTTGCCAATGCAGTGAAAAAAATCGACGAAAATCCGGCAGAATATTTATCTAAAAAAACTATTAAAACCTTAAAAGATAGTGAAAAATCTTTAACATCTTCATCTAAATATAAATTTGCGACTCAACTTTTTAAACTCGGTTTAGGTTTTTTGGTAGTGGCTCCAAAATCAATTTTGACTTGTGCTTTAATTCCGCCTTTTATGTCAAAAATTTTTCCTAAAAAAGATGTAAATGGTGAAAATTTAGACAAGAAAAAAAATGTCAGCTTTACGGGGAAAAATATTTTAGCCAAAGGAGTGGGAAAAATTATCGACTCATCTTTTGTACAAAAACTTACGGATAAATTCCATAATACGAATTTTCCAATGCACTTGATGGCAATGACAGACGCTTTGGCAACCGGTGTTTTTATCAGGCAAACACAGAAAAGTAAAGGAATTGAAGAGAATAGAAAGCGTGCCCTAATTTATAATTCGGCAATATCGACAGGTTTGTGTATTGGTGGCGGATATGCACTCGACAAGGTTTCAAAAAAATCTAGTGAAAAATTTATTGAAAAATTTAAAATCGCAAATGCAAACTCCAAAAATCTCGACAAATATATAGAAGGCATAAAAATCGTTAAACCAGCACTAATATTAGGCGGAATTTATTACATTATAATTCCTTTTATCTCAACATTTTTGGCAGACAGATTTGATGATAAAAACAAATCTGTCGTTAAATAGTATTTGAAATAAAATTAATTAAATATCAAATTATTTCCGTCAAAATCGACAGTAACCTTGTCGCCTTTTTTGAATTCTCCTTCCAGAATTTTCATTGATAATGGAATTTCGACAAGTTGTCTGATTGCTCGTCTGAGAGGTCTGGCTCCGTAAAGAGGTTCGTAACCCTCATCAGCTAAGTGTTTACGTGCAGAATTTGTTATTTCAAGCTCAATTTCTTGCTCAGAAAGTCGTTTTTTGAGTGAATTTGTTTGTATGTCTACAATTTGAGTTAATTCATCAAGAGTTAAAGCTTTAAACATAATAATTTCATCAATACGGTTAAGAAATTCGGGTTTAAATTTCTGTCTAAGTGCGTGATTTAATGCCTCTTTTTTGTCTTCATCATTCAATGATTTATCAAGAATAACATCACTTCCGAGGTTACTTGTCATGATAATAACAGTATTTTTAAAATCTATCAGTCGTCCTTGTCCGTCTGTCAATCGCCCATCGTCAAACATTTGTAGCATAAGATTAAATACGTCAGGGTGAGCCTTTTCAACTTCATCAAAAAGAACTACTGAATAAGGTTTTCTTCTAACAGCTTCTGTTAATTGTCCACCCTCTTCATATCCTACGTAACCTGCTGTTGCTCCTACCAGTCTGGATATTGAAGCTTTTTCCATAAACTCTGACATATCAATGCGGATAAGAGCGTCTTCGTCATTAAACAAAATATAGGCAAGGGTTTTACCGAGTTCTGTTTTACCAACACCTGTCGGCCCAAGAAACAAAAATGTACCGATAGGTCGTTTTGGATCTCGTAAACCGGAACGAGAAAGACGTATTGCATTAGAAATCTTCGTAACAGCTTCTTCCTGTCCGATTACACGTTTATGCATAACTTTTTCCATTTCAATAAGTTTCTTTGATTCGTCCTCTTGAAGCCTGTTTACAGGTATTCCGGTCCATTTTGCAACAATGTTTGCAATGTCGTCACCGTCAACTTCTTCTTTTATCAATCGTTTTTTACCATTTTCCGATTGTAAAGTTTGAAGTTTTTGTTCCATATCAAGCATCTGGCTGTATTTTTCTTCCAAAACCAGAGTCATTGAAGGATTTTTCTTGTTCTGTTCAATTTGTGCTTTTAATTTTTCAATATTTCTTTTAATTGCGGCGGAAGAATCAATAATTTTCTTTTCTTTAAGCCACTGAGTTTTAAGTTTTTCTATTTTTGTGTCTAAATCTGCTATTTTTTTGTCAATTTTTTCAAGTTTTTTGTTTGCTTCCGGAGTTTCATCTTTTTCAAGAGCTTTTTTGTTCATTTCAAGTTGTATTTTTTCTCGGATAAAAACATCAATTTCTTCCGGCATGGTATCAATTTCAATACGTAATGCAGAAGCTGCTTCGTCAAGCAAATCGATGGCTTTGTCAGGCAAACATCTATCAGAAATATATCTGTGTGAAAGTTTTACGGCTTCCACAATTGCGCTATCCAGAATTTTTACGCTATGATAACCTTCATATTTGTCTTTCAAACCTCTAAGAATGCTAATCGTTGTTTCAACAGTTGGTTCTTCTGCAATAACAGGCTGAAAACGTCGTTCCATAGCTTTGTCTTTTTCAATATATTTTCGATATTCATCAGTTGTGGTTGCTCCGATTACCCTTATTGCTCCTCGTGCGAGCATTGGTTTTAAAAGGTTTCCGGCATCAGCAGAGCCTTCTGATGAACCCGCTCCCATGATTGTGTGAATTTCGTCTATAAAAAGCATTAAATCATCAGATTTTTCTTCAATTGCTTTAAGAACAGATTTTAATCGCTCCTCAAATTCACCTCTGTATGATGCACCGGCAAGCATTGCACCTAAGTCTAATGCAAGAATTTTATCATTTTTAAGACTTTCCGGAACATCTCCTGAAATAATTCTTTGTGCAAGTCCTTCAATTATGGCAGTTTTTCCAACCCCAGGTTCGCCAATAATAACGGGGTTATTTTTTGAACGTCTGTTTAAAATTTGAATTGTTCGTCTAATTTCATCGTCACGCCCGATAACAGGATCAAGCTTATTTTTTTTAGCAAGTTCTGTTAAATCTGTTGTGTATTTTGTAAGTGCATCATTTTTTTTGCGTTTGGTTGTGGTTGCACTTGTTGAAGAATTTGTAGATTGGTCTTGTTCCAAAAGCGGTAATAAGTCGTTGCTTTCTTCTGTTTCAGAAGTTTGATGTTGTGTTGGGGATACAATAGTAGTTTCCTCGATAGATTCAATACTATCAACAACTTCCGTCATTTTTTCGTAAAGTTCGAGCCTGTTTATTTCACATTGTTGCCATAGATAATTTAAAGTTTTGTTGTCTATTTTGAATAATGCTAGAAAAAGGTGTTCAATGCTAACTTGTTCATCGCCATGTTTTTCTGCTTCATCTTGTGCAATTTTCATTAATCTGATTGTGTCGGTAGAGAGTCTGACGTCAGAAAACTTTCCACGAGCATAATACGCACGTTTAGAGATATAATTATTTAAACGATCTATAACAGCGGGGGTTATTACATCTACTCTTTCGATTAAAATTTTTGGTAAATCGTTTTCATCAAGCATTAATGCAAGCATCAAATGTTCGGGATTAAGTTCCGGATAGTTTCTTGCCACAACAATTGATTTTGCGGACTTTATGATGGCTTGAACGTGATCAGTCAAAAGCATTTTTTACTCCTTTTAGAAAAATTTTACAGTGAAATTTCTTCTTTGCCATCATTCAATTACTTGAAGTTTAAAAAATTTTATACGGATTTAAGATATTATTTGGGTCGAAAGTTTTTTTGATTTGGCGCATATAATCCAGTGCAACAGAGTTTACAACTTTATTGATATGTTCGCGTTTTAGTGAACCAACTCCATGTTCGCCAGACAAAATTCCACCCAATTTTGCAGTCAAGTTATAAATTTCACTTTTTGCAAGTTTATATCGTTGGTATTCGTCCTCGTCTGAATAGTCAATCGGAATTTGCGGGTGAACACTACCGTCGCCCACATGTCCGACCATACAAACTGCCAAATTATATTTTTCACAAATTTCACGAATTCCGAGCACTAATTTTTCAAGATTTTCGCGAGGAACAATGACGTCGTCCGTTGTAACATTCGGTTTCATTTTTGCGCAAGCTCCCATTGAAGACCGTCTTGCAGTCCAAATTCTATTGTATTCATCTTCGTTGTGAGAAGCCTGTATTGCAGATGCATTGCTGGAATTCAGTATATCCACAATAATTTTTTCTTGATAATCCATTGAACATTCAAATCCGTCGATTTCAATAATTAAAGCCGCTTCTTTGTCGGTCAAAAGGTTTGCAGGATAAAACTTTTCAACTGTTTGAATTGCGTTTTTGTCCATAAAATCAATCGTTGCAGGGAAAATTCTGTGTGCAATAATCTTGTTTACCGCAGAAACAGCAGTTTTCACGGTATCAAAATATGCCATCAAAACTTTTTTGTTTTCAGGTTTTGGGATAAGTTTTAAAGTCGCTTCAACGACAATTCCCAAAGTACCCTCAGAGCCGACAAAAAGTGTATTTAAATTGTAACCTGTGGCGTTTTTGATAGTATTTGAGCCTGTTTGTAAAATTTCACCATTCGCCATCACAACTTTCATGTCAATCACATAATCTTTTGTAGTGCCGTATTTAAAAGATTTTGCCCCGCCTGATGATTGTGCGATACTTCCACCAATTGTGGAAACAGCGAGGTTCGACGGATCCGGCGGATAAAAAAAGCCAAAATTTTCAACAGCTTTTTGCAAGTCCCCCAAAACCACACCAGGTTGAACTCTTGCCGTCATATTTTCTCGATTAATCTCTAAAATTTTATTCATTTTAGAAAAATTAAGGACAACTCCGCCATATTCTGTTGAACAAGCTCCAACAACATTTGTGCCTGCACCCCTGCAAATTATGGGAGTTTTGTATTTGTTTGCAAGTTTAACGACATTTTGCACTTGTTCAATATTTTCAACAAAAACCACCACATCTGGCAGGTTTTTAATCTCTTTGGTGTTTGTTGCGTCTTGTGCATAGGCATAACGCTCTTCCAATGTGTCTAAAACATTGCAAGATGAGAGAGATTTTTTTAAGTCTGAGATTAGTTTATTAGTCTTCATCAACATAAGATGTGAGCTTTTCTATATTATTTCCAAGTCTGGATAGCATTTTTTCAAGCTTATCCACTTTTCTATTTAACACCATATCATCTTTTTCTTCAAGTGTCGACAAAACTTTGTCAAGTTTCATTTCAAGTCTGTCAATTCGTGTTTCTTGCTGTTCAAACTTGTTTTCAAGTTCATTGAGCAACTCAACCTTTTCCGGCACAAGAGATTTTAGTTCATTTATTTCTTCTTTAATATTTGTTATTTCAGAAGTTTTTTCAGTAATATTTGAAATACTTTCGGTTGAAGAATCAATCCATTCACCAAGGTACATCATTACTTGATGGAAAACTTTATCTGTGTTCAAGGATTCTGTCGACATTGATTGAATATTGTCGATTTTGCGTTCAAGTCTTTCTGTTGCACGAGTGTTGGCAATGTAATTTATTCTATTATCAAGATTTTTAACAAGTTCTCCAAAGTTGTTCAAGCCGTCGTTTAGAGCCTTGTAGGACTCATCTGATGACAATAAAAGTTTATTGGTTCTTGAACTTATGCTCAAAATATCTTCGTTCAATTTTTCAATGTCATTTTTCAAGTCAACAATTTGATCTTGTGTTAAAGAGTTTTCCAAGCCTTCAACAGATGTCACAATTTTTTTTATGTCGCCTGAAAGACTTTCGTAATCGTTTCCTGAAAGATGAGTTATTGCAAGTCTTAATTTTGCAATGTCAGATTCTACATCTTGTAAGGTGTAAGAATAGTCAAAATCGTCACCGGAGCTTGCAATTTGTTTAAGCTGGTTTTGAACTGCTATTAAGTTTTTGTTGATAATATCTGTTTTTTCTTCCACAAAATCTTTTATTTCTTCTGTTTCTTCAACAAAAGAAATTTGATCAACAAGCGACACAAGCGCATTCATAATAGAGTCTTTGATATCTTCGGAACTCTTCTCTAAGTCAACGTTTTCAAGCTTTGTCAAAACATCTTTTAAATATTTGTCAATTTCAACAGCTTTTTCGTCTGGTGCTGATTCAAAGTATTTTCTTTGTTCAAAAATCAAGTCTTTAATATCTGAAATTTCATCTATGATATCAAAATCAGATGTATCCATAGCAATAATATCGACTTTTTCATTTAAAGCAGAAAGCATTTCAGAAACTTTGTCTTCTGTTTCCGAAACTTCATCTAACCTGTAATTTAACTCATCAAATGATGAATCCGCAACCATTACATCGATTTTGTCATGCAATGAAGAAATCATTTGAGAAACATCTTGATTGCTATCAGAAATTTCTGTCAAATTTTGGTTTAAATTTTTATCTAATTTATCAAGTGCAATTTGTGAATTTGCAGATTCTACTTTCGACATTGCAACAAATTCGTTAATTTTATCTCTCAACGCTTCAAGTGATGTTTTAGTTTCAAGCGGGCTGTATTTTTCGATTGTGTTTTCGCAAGCAGATTGGACGTAATTTTTTAAATTGTCACCAAGAGTTGATATGTTGGCAGAAATTACATTATTTTGCTCTGTAATTTCTTTTTGTCCTTCATTAAAATCATCAAGTCTTGCTGAAATTTCAGTCTTCAAATTGTCAACAGAATCAACAACTTTTACATTATTTTCTTCAACAAATTCGCTTAAATTTTTAGAATATTCTTCAAGTTTTTGTTCAAAAAAATCTTTTACATCACGAGCATTGTTTTCAATTGTAACATTAACAAGTTCCAGTTTTTCGTGAAGTTTTTCTGAAACACAATTTTCGATAACCTCAATTTTATTGAAAGTTTCTTTGTAAGCCTGTTCAAGCCTCAAAACAGCTTCTGACGTTGTCGCAAGCTCGCCGTTAATATCAACACTGAAATTCAAAAATGAAGTTTCTAATTCCAACTTAATTTTTTCGATAAGATCGTTTAAACCAATCTCTTTCAAAGCATCAATGGATATTTTTATTGGCTCAAAAGCTTGTAGGATTTCATCTGATTTATTCTGCAAAATATCGACAATATCAGTGTTTACAAGTTCAACTTCCTGCTTCAAATTCGTTAATTTTTCTGTAAAATTAACTTCATTTGTTGCTAAATCTTCTTTTAAATTGTCTTTCCACTTGTTTTGTGCATCTATTAAAGACGACAATAAAGCATCAAATTTTTCTTCGATTTTTGCAAGTTCAGCGTTCAAAACCTCATTGTTTGCTTGGAATGATTTTTCAGAAATTTGTGCGATTTCAGAAATAATTTTCTCAATTCCGTCCTCAAATGTTTGAATTGATGAAGCAGAATTTTCATCTGCTGAATTTTTCACATTTATTAAATAATCTCTAACAGCTTCTAATTCAGCTCTTACATCGTTAATTTCTCCCAATGAGGCAGAAATTTTGTCGTCTGTAAGGTTTTTAATACCTTCTATTGTTGTTGAAAATTCAGAAATTTTTCCATCTAAAACTTGTAATTTTTGTTCATAATTTTCAGAGGAATGTACTATAACTTCTTCTAAATCAGTTAATTTTTCAGAAATATTATTTGCACCTTCAACTTCCAAAGTTCTTGAAGCCTCATTGAGCTCTGTAATATATTCTTTAAGATTTTCTGATAAATCTTTAATATGTGAAGATATGTCAAGAGATTTATCTAATTTCGTTTCTACATTGTTAAATTTTTCTTCTGTTGAGTTAAAGTCACTGTTTACAATGTTTTTCAACTCAGTGAGATACATTTTAATCATCTCAACAGACTCGTTATCAGAATTCATAAATTCTAATTTTTCATTAATATTTGTTAAAATTTTATCAAATTTCTCAACATTGCGTTCGTCTTCTTTACGCATTATATCAAGAGTTTCAGCGATTTCTTCTACACTTGGTGCCATCTATCTTCACTTTCGTTATACATATCCCACTATTTCATATATATATTACCAAAAGAATACCATTTCGGGCAAACTCTTAACGAGTATTATTACAATTGTAAAGATAAAGTGCTTGTTTTTTGATTTCAGTGCTATAATATGGATTAGACAAAAAGAATAAGAGGTGTAAATGAGCCGAATAGTAATAAATAAAGACAAATGTAAGGCATGTTATCTTTGTATTCAAGAATGCCCGAAAAAATTGTTAAAAATCAGTGAAGAAACCAATAAACTTGGAGTTCATATTGTTGAATTCAACGACCCTAATCACGAATGTCTTGGTTGTGCAATGTGTGCAATGAGATGTCCTGATTTGGCGATTACAGAAGTTTACAAAGGTTAATTTTATAAAAATTAAAGGAAAAAATATGACAGTTTGTTCAACAAATAAAAAAGTATTAACAAAAGGAAATTACGCAATAGCAAATGCGGCTGTACTTGCAGGTTGCCAATGCTATTTCGGTTATCCTATCACTCCTCAAAGTGAAATTGGGGAATTTATGAGTGGAAAAATGCAAGAATTGAAACGAGCTTATGTTTCTGCCGAAAGCGAACTTGCGGCGATAAATATGGTTATCGGTGCGGTATCAACAGGTGTTAAGGCGATGACTTCGTCTTCATCTTGTGCGGTTGCACTTATGCAAGAAGGCTTGTCTTATGCAACAGCTGATGAATTGCCTGTTGTGTTGGTTAGCGTTATGAGAGGCGGCCCAGGGCTTGGAAACATATACCCATCACAAGGCGACTACTTCCAAGCAACAAAAGGTGGCGGAAACGGTGATTACAAACTAATCGTTCTAGCTCCATCTACTGTTCAGGAATGCGTTGATTTGGCTTACAAAGCATTTTATCTTGCTCAAAAATACAAAAATCCGACAGTTTTGTTGGCTGACGGACTTTTGGGACAAATGATGGAACCTGTTGAATTTTACGACTATCCGTATCCGGAAGTTGACACATCAGAATGGGCATTGACAGGTGCAAAAGGTAGAGAAGCAAGAATTATTCGCTCTTACGCTCCGCTTGCTGACAAGCAATGTGTGTTCTTAGACAAACTTTTTGCAAAATACAAAGCTTTGGAAGAAAACGAAACCGAGTGGGAAGAAATTAACACAGAAGATGCTGACATTGTTCTTGTTTCATTCGGTAGCACTTCAAGAAACGTGAAAACTGCAATGAAAAAACTTCGTGAAAAAGGTATTAAAGCAGGTATTTTAAGACCAATTACTTTGTTCCCGTTCCCATCAAAAAGATTGGCTGAACTTTCAAAAACCGCAAAACGATTTGTAACAGTTGAAGTAAATATGGGACAAATGGTAAATGATGTTAGACTTGCAGTCAATGGAGCATGCCCTGTGGACTTGGTAAATAAAGGCGTTGGCGCTCCACCATCAGCAGATGAAATTGTTAAAAGAATCGAGGAATTATTATAATGGAAACACAAGTTTTTAAACTACCTGACTCATTAAAAGGTGATGTAAAATATTCATTTTGCCCAGGGTGCGACCACGGTGTTGCGGTAAGACTTGTGGCAGAAGTTTTAGATGAACTTAATGTTCGTGAAAATACAATTCTTTCAGCCTCAATCGGTTGTTCTGTAACGGCTTACGATTTTATCAATGTTGACTCTTTGGAAGCTCCTCATGGAAGAGCAATTGCAGAGGCAACAGGGATTAAACGTGCAAGACCTGACAAAGTTGTATTTACATATCAAGGAGATGGCGACTTTGCCTCAATCGGTTTGGCAGAAGGTATGCACGCTGCACTTAGAGGCGAAAACATTACCGCAATTTGTATAAACAATACGACTTACGGCATGACAGGCGGACAGCTTGGACCTACAACCCTTTTAGGGCAAAAAACAACAACTTCTCCAACAGGAAGAAATGTTGAATATTACGGTTATCCGATAAAAATCGCTGAACACATTGCATTGTGCGACGGAACAGCTTTTTCCGCAAGAGTTTCGCTAGATACTGTTGCAAATATCAGAAAAGCAAAACAAGCTATCAAAAAAGCTTTCGAAGTTCAACTAAAAGGCTTAGGTTTTGGTTTTGTTGAAATTCTTTCAATCTGCCCTACAAACTGGAAAATGACTCCGGACAAGGCACACGAAAGAGTTCGTAACGAAATGATGCCGGTGTTTAAGCTAGGAACGTATAAGGACGTAACAGAAAAGTAAGTGAAAAGTGAAAAGTGAGAAGTGAAAAGACGATTACAGGTGCCATCGCACCAAAATACATTTTCGAACGAAGTAAGCTATAAGAACTTTTCACATTTCACGTTTCACTTTTCACTCAACATAAAAAGGAAACAACAATGGAACATAACTTTATAATAGCAGGATTTGGCGGACAGGGTGTACTTTTGGCCGGAGAAGTTTTGGCTAACGCCTTTATGATTGACAACAAAAATGTGACTTGGTACCCGTCTTATGGCGCTGAAATGCGTGGTGGAACAGTAAATTGCGAAATCGTAACCAGCGACGAAGATGTTAGTGAAGTAAATAAACCTGATGCAGATTTTATCGTTGCGTTAAATCAAGCTTCTTTTGACAGATTTTTGCCTAAGATTAAAAAAGGCGGTTGGATTATCGCAAACTCAACTCTTGTCGAAGAAAACAAACCGAGAACCGATATTAATTACGTTTTTGCACCGATTACAAAACTTGCAGATGAAGAAATCGGAAACGTAAGAATGGCAAATATTTTGGCATTGGGAATTGTTGCAAAGGTTAGTAAATTAACGACTTTGGACACTTTGAACAAGGCTTTGGATAACGTAATTCCACCTCACAGAAAAAATCTACTACCTTTGAATGAAAAAGCGTTAAAAATCGGTTATGAGTATGATTTATTGCCTGCATAGGAATTTAAATCATTTAAAAAGTCGATTTAAAATTTAATAATTAGTTTTATTCTAATAATGTACGAGAGGTCCTTAAAAGTGAAAAAAGAACTTATCAAATCTATTAGAGAAAAAGAACTACAATTAGCAAAATTGAGAGCACACATAGATAAAAGTACAGTGTGCTCCGACTTGTATAATAAAGTTGTTTTGGAAAAAGCAATCCTAAAAAAAGAACTAGAAGATTCGAATAAAAACTCGTTTATGGAAAGAGTTCGCAACCTTGTTCCCCGCAAAAAAACGTTGATTTGTGATTATTTTAGAAAATAGCTGAATAAGTAATAGTGGCGTGAGGTGGGTAGCAATAACAATTAAAGTGTTGTGCAATTTGTTAGCAAAAATTTTTTATCAGTTGTTTTTGTATTCGTGTAATCAGTATAATGAAAATATTTGGAATTTTTTATGAATAGTGTACATATTTTATCAAGAGCAAAGAAGTTTCCAAGAAAAACAGTGAATGCGAAAAATGTTAAAGGTGGTAAACACCTTGAATTTAATGAAAAATCTGCATTATATAGAGAACGGGGAATAGTTGATATGTGGTGTTATACGCGTCCTGAAACAGGTGACCCTATGTTATATTTAGAAAATGAAAATGGTGGTTTAATTAGAGAATTTAATTTAAGAAATCAATTAGATCAAATAAGAAATTATTTTATAAAGGCAAATGCTACAAAAAATAAAGTTTTGGCAATGAAACGTAAAAAAGATAAATTAGATAAACAATGTAAAGAATTTGATGAGCTCATAATCGGAAAAAATTTTTATGTTGTTAATGGCAAACAATTTTTTTCATACACAGAAGCAAAAGAAGAAGCTTTGAAGTTAAAACCGGAATTAAGACAGGTTGTAGAAGAGCGAGAAGAGTTGTTAGAAGATATAAGAAGACGATATCATATGCCTTATGTAAAAGAATATATAGATATAGACCCACATAAACGTGATTCGCGAAAAATTCAGAGGTAGGTTGTATCAGAAATAAAGGACGATAGAACGATAAGGCGTTAAGGCGATAAGTTCGAAACAGAAGCAATTCACGTCATTCTGAGGTTCGCCAGAACCGAAAGAATCCAGCTGGTTATAATTAAAAACAGTTGCAAAACAATCAAAACTCTTCTTTTGAAACAGACCAAGTTTCGTTGTCGGATTGGCAAATCCGACCTACATCTGCTGATACTAATCTAATCAAGTTACAAGGAATAAAAATTAACTCAACCGAAACAGACCATGCATCTATGCCTCTTGGCATCTTTGCATCTAAATCAATTTCTCACAAGACTAATATTGGTGGGGTGGGTACCCCGCCCAAATTCTATATTTAACAACATTTGATGTTACGCTTGTTTCTTGAATTTACCCCCAAAAAAGCAATTGTAACAAAATGTAAAGATGAATTTAAAAATGCCTCAAACCCTGTCATAATGCCTCTATGCTATGCTATGCTATGCTGGGCGGGGCACTGTGTCAATCTTTTCAGCTTTAATGTTTTTATAAAAGAGTAAGGGAAATCGATTTTTCAAAAAGAGTTAAAACAAAAAGTTAAAATTATTTAGGAAAGGATTAATGTTATGGTTATTAAATTAAATTCAGTAAAAAGTGCTTGTAATACATTAGTAAATTCGCTAGGAAGCAAAGGAGCGAAAACTACAGAAAAAGTGTTGTGTAATAAAGTTGCTCCTAAGACAACAAAAAAAGTTCAACCGAGATTGTTCACAGTTGAAAAGGATCCTGCAATTGGTACGCAAATTACAAATAATCTTACAGGTACCAGATATTTACAAAGACCAGATTTGAATGGTTCAAAGGTTCAAATGAGTGGCTTAACCACTTTCCATAGGGCAGATGGTTCATACGGTTCAATTCCAAACGGCAAATTTAATCAATTACTTGCTCACATGAAAGAATATAATTGGAATCCGGTAATAAAAAGTGACAGAACAATTGGACAAGAATTGCGAATAAATAATCCAAATTTCGTACTTGGTGAAGGCAGGTATTTTCACCCAGCAGAAGGTCCAACATCTCATATGCTTACAAGAATAACTCCAGAACATCATAATTCTGTAAGAATGGAAGATTTTGATAAGGCAATATTAAATTTACTTGGTTAAAATGTATGAAAGGTTGGGTATACTTACCCAACCTTTTGTATTAGTTTGTGTGTGAGTCTTGTAGGTTGGGCTTTTCAGCCCACCTACAAGACTTTATATCTTATAATTAATTCCGTGCTTTTTGAAAAGTTTGTTGTAAAAACCGGCAAATTGTTTTAGCCTGCTTTCTGTTAATACCATTGGCAAAAATGGTCTGATTTTTGTTTCTTCCCAGTTGTGAAGATGTTGTTTTGTATAGTTTTCGATAAATTTATTAACAAATTTCCTTGTGTCATTATCCAGTAACTCCGAATTTTCATTCTCAATTTTTTTGACAAGTTTTTCTGCTACTTGGTGATAATATGGTTGGACTTTTGGGTTGATTTTAATATTGTTTAATATCTTTAACGTTATATAACTTGTGGTTAAATTGGGTTTAAGTCTGCATTTCAGATGAAATGGTATAGCGTTTGGGTATGCTTCGACTTCTAAAGTTTTTATTCCGTTTTCTTTAAACTCTATAATGCTCGAAAGTCGTAAAACTTCTCCAAGTCCATTTCTTCTTTGTGGTAAGAGTGTTTCTATATAGCCATATTTGATCGTTGCATTCGATTTATTTATCATATATTCGTAATGCCCGAGTTTTGATTTTTTTTTATCTGTAATGATGGTATTTATATTAAGTGCATCCTTGTTGCTCTTTGCTTTGCTTGTTTTAGTTTTAATATATCCTGTGCCATTTTTATAATTGACGGGAGTTTCTTTTAGAATTTTATAGGTATTTGATTTGCTAGAAACATTTTTAAACCTCAATGGCGGGTTTGTATTATCGGTGTTGCTTCTTAGTCGGCCAAATAGATTAAAGTTGCTAAATTGGGGTAATATTTTAAACATATAGAAATTAAAAGTCTTTGAATAAAAATTTTTGTTACAATGTAAAAAAATATTAACAGAAAATTATTGAAACAGCAAGAAAAAATGTAATTATTTCGTCAAAAAGCATCTTGAAAGCAGGTTGAAATTTTTAGGATTATCAAGAATTATAGGCATAAATGTACTTATTGTATTAGCTAATCTTGTGATATATGCGTCACGAAGTCTTTGAGCAATTTCAGGTTTGCCTTCTCGACCACGTAAAATCGCGTTGTAATTTAAAGATTGAAATGGGTTTACGGATACGTTAAATTGCATAAATTTATATTTTTCGGGGGCGCTATTGAATTTTTTAATCAATGTTTCCATTCTTTGCTGAGTTTTTTATCTTGAACATGCCAACCGGATGTGTCAAATAATACAGTTTTGCCTGTTGCGTTATGCAACATTTCAGCTAAATCTAAGTAGTCATATTCTTTGCCGTTTTATTCTACATAATTTTTCCCCCAAGAATGCAGGTTGCCTAAATTGTATTGGTTGACTAGATAAATTATTAATTCTCATAAGTAAAAACTCCTGTAATTTTAGGAGTAATAAAACTCGTAAAAAAGTTTTTCTGCTAGTTAAGAATAGACAAGTTTAACTTTTCTGCATGAATACTTGGTTCACTGTTTACAATATTTTGATAATATTTTTTTACCTCACAATCATTATCATCAGAATCCCAAATATTTTTATATAAATCTAGCTTTTTGTCAATTGTCATAATATTGATTATTTGCGCAAAGACGATTTGATGGCTGTATATAGAATGGTTAAGTCATTGAGATAGTAATTGAATTTAGAATATTTTTAATATACAATCTCCCTAAAATAAGGGGTAAATATGAAAAAGATTTTATTAATGTTTTTATTGTTTTTTACTATTGCTAGTGTGCCGGCATTTGCTCGAAATTGGGTTGAGTTTGCGCATAAGATGTATATTGATACCGATAGTATTGAACCATATATTGATGGAATTAGGGTTTCAAGAAAAGAAGAATATGTATTTTGGACAAAAAACTTGAATGACGGCAGTGAGCCATATAAGGATTGGGAAAAAACATACAATAAAAAAATTTGGTATGATTTAAGTAAAAATGTTATATCTTGTCAACAAAAAACATTAACATTACAAACACTTGCGATTTACGATTTAAAAGGAAGTGTTATAAAAATAGATGAAATTCCTTTTGCATATCAAGAAGCATATAGTATAATTCCAGACTCCGTAGGAGAGATAATTTATAGCATTGTATGCGAGTGATTTACAGTATTTAGGTATAAATACATGTAAAATAAATTTAACGTCTGCATGCAAATTCACTCTGCTCGCCTGTTGCCGAACGCAAAAAGGGCACCTAATCTTTTCTAAAAGCAAATAAAAATAGGACAAGAATAAATCCCTGTCCTATTTTTATTTACCCTCTAGCCTGTAAGTTTCGAACTTGGGCTTTATTTAAAGATGTAGCATAATTGATGTTTTCGTATCCATATAATCGTTGACTTGTAATACTTGTCAAAATACAAATTGCAGGTGTGAGGTTTACGCATTGTATTATTAGGTTATAATATTTTTATGAAAAAACTTGTATTTGCAATATTATTTTTATTTATATTTGCAAGTTACGCTGATTGCAAACAGGTTTTGCCTGAAAATATTGTGTTATCAACAATTAAAATTAATGCAGTTACAACAGGCGAAAAAGGTAAAAACTTCTTTTATTGTGATGGAATGCGAAAATGCTCAACGGAAGATTTTGTAAAAGAATATTATAAAAAGCATGGCTATAACGTAATGCGTGGTGAAGTTTCTGTTTGGCAAGGATTTTATGCTTTAACATTTTTTGATGAAATTTATTACAAGCATAATTTCGATTTTGATGGCGATTTGCCAAGACATTTTTTCGAAAACGATTATTTGTATTTGAGTCGCAAAAAAATGTTTGATGATAAATTTAATTATTTGTTGAGTGCGGATATTTCGAAGTTTATAAATAGCCAGCTTGACAAATATGCGGCGACTTCTTCAAGACTTTTACATGATGCAAAAATCGAAAATTATGTTGATTGTACTGATTATTTTTATTCCGATGTGGTGCAAGAGTTTTTAAAGCGCATTGATAATAAAAGTTTTGCACAAATTGTTTATAAAATTGCACAAAAACCAAACCAAAACAGAGCCGGAATTCCAGATTATGTTGTGTGGAATGATAAAGAGCTAATTTTTATCGAGGTAAAACGCCAAAATGAAAACTTGCGCGAAAAACAAATTGAATGGGCAGAGTTTTTGATAAAAAATAATATTCCATACAAAGTTGTAAGGGTAAATTCTATTAAATTCGAAATTTTTGAATAATAAAATTCATCTGCATCGGAGTTTATAATCCAACCAGCTTTATATTTTCTTTTTACAATTTTTGTCATACCATTCACCCACACTGAATGTTTGTGATTTGGAGTATCCTTGTATATAATTTCAATTTAAAATAAATTGCCTTTGTTAATTACAATTAGCCTTCGACATGTTTATATAGCAATTAACAACAGGTCTGTATTTATGTCTAAATTTTTTATTAGGAATTAAATTAATAAATAATTTTATAAATTTTAATGCAAGAATATTCTTTGTTATATGAATTTCATAAACCTGCTTTATTATAAGTTCCTTTATTTTTGGAATATTACCACATAAAATCGTCCAATCGTTTGTATAATCAACGGGATTGTTATTAATAGTAACAAATATAATATTTTTCATGTATTTGCATATTTCATCATTTTTACTTAATGATGAATCCGAATTTATAATTAAAAGATCGTATTTAAAATCTTTTTTTGAATTTAGTTCCAACAAAGTTTTTTCTAAGTAATCATAATTTTCTTCATTTTTAGCTATATAAATCAATAATATTTTTTTTGCTAAGTTGGTTTTTTTCATAAAATTATTAATTCTGCGAGTATACTTTTCTTGAACATTTTTAATGTTTTTATGAAAATCTTCATTATAAACAAAATCATGATGAAATCTAATGTCAGTAAGCGTATTAATATATGATTCATGAATATTTTCCGGTAAAGCATTTGGATTTTTTTTCTTATATTCTTCTGGATTAGTTGCATCTTCCCCCAATAAACGAGTTATAAATTGTTCATTAACATAATCTTTAAAATCATTCTGAATTAATTTAAGCCTTTTTTCTGCTGAAGCTCCTGTAACCCAATCAAAAGGACTAGAGAATTTTCTTATACATAATTTTTTTAAATAACCTGCTGTTGCACAGTTATAACCAAGTGATATTACTAAATCATATTTCTCTTTTATAAAAGTATCTGATATTGTCGAAATAATTTTATACGAATAATCTTTAATAAAATTCCTTGATGTTTTAAAAATTGGTAATTTTAATATATTTTTAAATAATTTATGATTATTTTTCATCATTTTCCCTTAAAGATTTTTTATAGTATTTTTGTATTATTTGTGTATATTTTTATTGACTTCGTATTTATTGCTTATACGGTCATGTTTTACACATTTTTAATGTTAAGCGTATCTTATAATTATATTATTAAAAATTCTTTTTATTAGCCTCTTGCTATTTATGATAATATTACCACAAAAATAGATTTTTAATGTAAAATAATTCCTTAAATTGTATTTTTATTTTCGCATATAACCATCGCCTGTCGCCGAACGCAAAAAGGGCACCTAATCTTTTCTAAAAGCAAATAAAAATAGGACAAGAATAAATCCCTGTCCTATTTTTATTTACCCGAGTGTTGATGGTAATAGAACATTTAAAATCTGCTAATAATTTTAAGGTATTCTTTTTGCGACTCTAAAACCATCTCTGAGATGAAGTTGATAAAATCTGCGTTATTGCCTTTGTTTGTTGCTTGAATTGCAGAAATGTAATCAGCTCTGACAACAGGCGGAATTACAACAATATTGTAGCCACTTTGTAAGAGTGCCAAATTCATTAATAGTCTTGCCACTCTACCGTTACCGTCTGCAAATGGGTGAATGTTTACGAAAATTATATGCACCATTGCCGCATATTCAACAGGGTGCAATTCTGCTTTTAATTTTGGCAACTGCAAAATGAACTCATTCATTTTCTCATCAAGTTCTTCCGGTTTTGGTAACTCGACATCAGAACCTGTAATTATAACTTGTGATTTTCTATATTTCCCGGCTTTTTCACTATCAATTTTTTCATAAAATAATTTATGTAATAGCTTTATGTCATCTTCCGTAAATGTTTCGTTTTGAGATAATTTAATTATTTCATCAAAAGCTTTTGCGTGTCCGACTGTTTCGTAGTGGTCTTTTAGAGGTTTTCCGCCAATTGTAATGCCATCTTCTAGGACAACTTTTGTTTCTGCTAAGCTAAGAGTGTTACCTTCAAGAGCATTTGAAGCATAGGTTAAACCAATTTTGTAATACTCTTTTACTTGCGCCAATGCTTCGTTGGAGAGTGGCCTTAGCGCATTAATCTTAGCTTTATATTCATCATTTTGAACAAAACAATTTCTATACATTTCTACCTCTTGCGCTAATTGTAGCATAAAAAAGGAACTATCTCAGATTTTTCAAATGTTGTAATTTTGTATATTCATCAACATTTGTAAATTTCAAAAGTACATTGTAAGTTTTATCCATTAAGTTTTTAGGCATTGAATAGTTATTGATTTCAGATAGTTTAGTTATGATTTTTTCTTGTAAGTTGCTATAATATGTAACAATAACATTACTCCGAGTTGTTACATTTTTGAGCGTACAATTATCTGAAAATGCAATTATTGAATAAATCGGAATTGTATCATCTATATATTTTCTTACTGCCCTAATATGTGTAGCATTTTGCATTATTGGATTGTAAAACTGTTCTTTATGACTTTCTCCATATCCCGCAGGTAAGGTTTGTGTCCATTTTTTATTGCTTTCATTTCCAAATATCCAACCACTGTAATTTTTACTTTCTAAAACAAATAAACCTTTCTGATGAAACATAATTAAATCTATTTCAGAAGTTTTCCCGTTTTCTCTTGGAATATATAGGTTAAATAAAAACTTACATCCCATCGTTTCAAAAATTTTTAAATTTTGATATAATTTGTATTCTCCGTTAGTTCCTTTATTAAATAATACAGATAAATACGAATTATTTGTAATTTTGTAATAGTTGCTACTTTTATATCTTAACCAGTTTGAAATAAAACAGATTGCAGGAATTGCAAAAAGTAAGATTATTAAACTGCTTATAATTACATCTTCCATTATTTGATATTATCATGAAAATATAAATATATTTATTACCACTGTACTTGGGCTTATGGCAAAGATAAATGTAGCAATCACAAGTATTACAATGAGCAAGATTTGTTGAAACAACTTGACGAAGCTGTCAAAGCTATTCAGATAGACAAAAATTTTCGTAAAGTAATCTATGACACGATTGTAGAAATCAATAAACAAGAACAAGATTTTCAAACAGCGAACCTTGAGAGGCTCAATAGGGAAGCCGAAAAGGTTCGCAAAGAAATTCACATGATTTATCAGGATAAATTAGACGGCAATCTTTCTACTGAACAGAGGCAAGAGGAAAATGACATGCGCCAAAGAAGATTAATTGGAATAAAAAACAGAATAGAAGCTTTTGACGAAACGAATAAAAGGTTCATGGATGAAGTAAATTCAACTCTCGAACTCCTAGAAGATTTATATAGCAAGTATTTGCAGGTTTCTGACGAAATGAAAGTAAAATTGCTAAAAACGCTACTTTCGAACTGCACACTAAAAGACGGAAAGGTAAGCTACACATACAAAAAACCGTTCTGCTATATTGCAGAAACGGACTATTTTGAAAAAATTTACCCGAGATGCGATTCGAACGCATGACCTACCGCTTAGAAGGCGGTTGCTCTATCCAGCTGAGCTACTCGGGCTTGGGTCCAGAGGGTTTAAACAAGCGTTTGGTTTCTTGGGGTACCTGTATAATCCCTCGTATCTCCATATTAACATAAAAATTTTTCTTTGCAAGTGCTTAGCAAAATATATTTTGCATAACTGCTTTGTTTAGGGTATATTTTTCTTAGACAATGAAATTAATAAGGAATTAGATTATGCTAACCGGAAATCAAATTAGAAAATTATATTTAGATTATTTTAAAAATAAGCATGCACACACACTTGTTGAAAGCTCGTCACTTGTTCCTGACAATCCGACTGTACTTTTGACAACTGCCGGTATGTTGCAATTTTTGCCGATATTTTTAGGAATTCAACCTTGCCCTTACGAACCTGCAAGAGCTACTTCTTGCCAAAAATGCGCAAGAGCCGGTGGAAAAGATTCTGATATTGAAAATGTTGGTAGAACTCCACGCCACCATACATTCTTTGAAATGCTCGGAAACTTCTCTTTTGGCGATTACTACAAAAAAGAAATTATTCCTTGGGCTTGGGAATTCGTTACAGAAGTTTTGAAATTAGACAAAGACAGACTTTGGATTACGATTTTTGAAACAGATAATGAAGCTTTTGATATTTGGAGAAGCGTTGGTGTTCCGGCTGAAAGAATAAAGCGCAAAGGCAAAAAAGACAACTTCTGGGGGCCTCCGGGAGCATCAGGATCTTGCGGTCCTTGTTCAGAAATTCACTACGACCTAGGCGAACAATATAAATGTGACGATCCTCGCGGTTGCGGAATTGATACTTGTGAATGCGACAGATGGGTTGAAATTTGGAACTTGGTATTCACAGAACTTTATCAAGATGAAGAAGGTAATCAATCTCCTTTGGGTAAGAAAAACGTTGATACAGGCATGGGCTTGGAACGTATTGCAATGGTTTGCCAAGGCGTTGCATCAACTTTCGAAACAGATTTGTTGAAACCGATTATGGATAAAGTTTGTGAAATGAGTGGTGTTCCTTATAAGAAATCTGACAAAACAGACGTTTCTTTGAGAATTATTACTGACCACGCAAGATGTGTTACATTCTTGATTTCTGACGGTGTAATCCCAGGTAACGAAGGCAGAAGCTATGTTTTGAGAATGATTTTGCGTCGTGCATTGCGCCACGGCAAAATCTTGGGTATGGAATTGCCGTTCTTGTATAAACTTGTTGATGTTATCGTTGAAAATTATGGCGAAGCATATCCTGATTTAGTTAAAAATAAGGCGAAAATCGTTGATACAATTAAGAAAGAAGAAGAACGTTTTGCAAAAACTCTTGATCGTGGCTACAAAATGCTTGATGAGTTTATTGAAGCTAAAAAAGATATTGACGGCGAAAGTGCGTTCAAACTTTATGACACATACGGTTTCCCACTTGAATTGACAAAAGAAATCGCATTAGAAAACGGCTTAAATGTTGATGAAGAAGGCTACAAAGTTGCAATGCAAGAACAAAAGGACCGTGCAAAAGCTGCCGCTGCTAAAATTAGTGTTACAGGCGATATGAAGTATGCCAAAGTTGAAAAAGAAGTTGGTTCAACTGAATTTGTCGGGTACAGCGAAAACGAATGTGACGCAAAGATTTTGGCAACAATTGACGGTGAAGGCTATGTTGATGTTGTTCTTGACAAAACTCCGTTCTATGCAGAATGTGGCGGACAGGTTGGCGATTCAGGCGTAATCGAAAACGAAAACTTGAAGTTGGAAGTTTTGACAACATTCAAGGTAAACAAATTGTTTGTTCACCGTTGCGAAGTCGTGAATGGTGAAATTACAATCGGAGAAAAGGTTCATGCCAAAATTGATGTTGCAAGACGTGAAGAAATCAGGCTTCACCACTCATCAGCTCACCTACTTCAAGCTGCTTTGGTAAAAGTGCTTGGTGATGAGGTTAAACAGGCAGGATCTCAGGTTGAAGAAGATAGAATGCGTTTTGACTTTACATTCTCTCGTGCGATGGAGCCTGATGAAATCTTTAAGGCAGAAGAAATTGTGAATAAATGGATTGCAGAGGCATTGCCTGTTACAACGGAAGAAATGGATATTGAACATGCAAAATTGACCGGTGCGACAGCATTGTTCGGTGAAAAATACGAAGATGTCGTAAGAGTCGTTTCAATGGGTAATCCAAGTCACTGCATTTCAAAAGAATTCTGTGCGGGAACTCACGCAAGAAATACTCGCGATTTGAGATTGTTCAAAATCGTTTCAGAAGGCGCAATTGCAGCCGGCACAAGACGTATTGAAGCTGTCGTTTCAAAAGCAGCATTTGAGTTTATGAATGCAAAAGTTCGTGAAATGGACAAATTGTCATTGATGTTTAAGGCTCACTATGACGAAGTTTTCTCACGTGTTGAAAAATTGCAGGAAGAAAACAAAGAGCTTCAAAAAGAATTGACTTCTGCAAAAGAAGATTTGACAAGAGCGAAATTTGCAACATTCTTGTCAAAAGCGCAAGATATTGAAGGTGGAAAATTGTTTATCACAAAAGTTGAAAACATTGATGGTAATGCAATTAAAGCCGGTATTGAATTTGCGGCTCAAAAACTTGGTGAAAGCATAATTGTTTTGGCATCAGCAAGAACGGTTGCCGTGAAAGTTTCTGACAGTTTTATTAAAAAAGGTATAAATGCCGGTAAGATTGTTGGAGAAATCGCACGAGCAACAGGCGCAAACGGTGGCGGTAGACCAAACTTTGCTCAGGGCGGTGTAAAAGATGCCTCAAAACTTGATGAAATTTTGACAAAAATTGAAGCTGAAATTAAAGCTTTATAAGTCAAGTTTTTTTGAATAATTAACAATTTTATCTAATATGGCGGAGTATGTACTCCGCCTATTTTTAGTCAAAAAATCATATTTGTTTCTATTTGTGTTCCAAGAATTTTGGGTAATCATCTGGAATTTTCCAGCCACTTTTTTGGAATTAATACTGTTTAGTTAAACAAATTCAACTGTGGAACATCGACAGTCGGAGCGTCAGTGTTTCTTTTTCTTGTTGCAAGGTTGTTTGAATAATCCTTTTGCATTCTCGTCATCAATTCTTGTGAGCGTTTTACAACTGCTGACGGCAAGCCTGCCATTTTGGCAACTTGAATACCATAACTTTTACTTGCGCCACCTTGAACGATTTTTCGTAAAAATTCTATTTCGCCATTTTCTTCCGTAATAGTAATTCTGAAATTTTTGATTTGCGGATAAGTTTTTGTCATTACGTTCAATTCGTGGTAGTGTGTTGCAAAAATACATCTTGCCTTAATCTTTGTTGCGATGTACTCAGCCACCGACCAAGCGATTGCAACTCCGTCGTAAGTGCTTGTGCCACGTCCGATTTCGTCAAGCAAAATAAAACTTCTATCGGTTGCAGAGTTCAAAATGCAAGCAGTTTCAATCATTTCGACCATAAAAGTAGATTGTCCGAGT
>CAKUZO010000015.1 GCA_934717895.1 uncultured Candidatus Melainabacteria bacterium
CTTATATCATCATCAACATCTAAAAAATCACCAATTGCAACAGCTTCCACATTTTTACGTAATTTTTCAATATTGAATAATTGTGTTACCATTTTATCGATTTTGTATGGTGGTTCGTTCAAATCTTCTAAGAATAAAGTAAATTTGAAATCCGGTATAAAGTCCTGTCCGCAGAGTGAAACAAGAGTTGCAAGATTCCCGCCCCAAAAACGACCTTCATAATCAAATTCCCCTTGCTGAACGGTTTGGAAAAATTTATCTATTGTGTAATTGCAAAGTTTTTCTTGCCCAAAATCGCTCATAATCATAGGACCTGAAAAGGTTGATAAACCGGCTCGTTTCAAAAACATTGCATTTAATGCCGTAATATCTGAATATCCGCAAAAAATCTTTGGATTTTGCTTAATTATGTCATAGTCGATTTTGTTAATCAGTCGGATAGCGCCATAACCACCTCGGAGAGCAATTATCGCATTAACAGATTTGTCCAAAAACATATTGTGCAAAGCTTCAAGTCGTTCTTCATCAGAGCCTGCAAGGTAGCGATTTTGAGAATAAATGTTTTTTGCAAGTTTTACTCTAAACCCTCTATCCTCAAAGAATTTTATCCCTCGTTTAAGATTTGTATCATCTTCCCCCATCGCACCTGATGGAGCTAAAATTCCGATTGTATCACCTTTTTTCAACAATGCCGGCTTAATAATATTCATATTTTCCCCATAATTCTCATAATTATGTTATTATATTACCATGAACGAAAAATATATACCTTTATACAGAAAATATCGTCCGCAAAAACTTGAAGAAGTTGTCGGACAAGAACATATAAAAAAAGCTTTAAGAAATGCTATTGAACTTGATAAAATTTCGCATGCCTATCTTTTTACTGGACCTCGTGGAACCGGGAAAACCTCTACTGCACGTATTTTTGCTAAATCATTGAACTGTAAAGAAGGCCCGACGATAAATCCGTGTGGTGTTTGCGAAAACTGTATTGATATTACAAATTCCACTCCGATGGACGTAATTGAAATTGATGCGGCAAGTAACAGAAAAGTCGAAGATGCGCAAAATATCTTGGAAAAAGTAATGTATGCGCCGGTAAACAGCAGATACAAAATCTATATCATCGACGAAGTTCACATGCTATCAACTACTGCATTCAATGCGTTATTGAAAACTCTTGAAGAACCACCCAAAAATGTAATATTTATTCTTGCAACAACAGAAGTTCATAAAGTTTTGGACACAATCAAAAGTCGTTGTCAAAGATTTGATTTTAAACGAATTACAACTGACGATATTGTAAAACATCTTCGCTATATCGCTGATAATGAAAAAATTAACATTACAGATGATGCACTGTTTACTATTGCCAAAAATTCAGCTGGTGGAATGCGTGACAGTATCGCTCTTTTAGACCAGTTGAGCGTTCTTGATGGCGAAGAAGCTATCTCAACAGACGATATCAATAACCTTTTGGGACGTCTGTCTTTTGATACTTTGAATTCTCTTGCTGATAAAATTGTTAATTCTAATCCGCAAGGTGCAATTGAGGATTTGGAAAAGATTTACAACTCTGGGAATGAGCCTGTTCAGATTTTGACAAACTTAATGGATTATTTGAAAAATCTATTGATTATAAAAAATTGTCGCAAAGAAATTGTTTTTGAACTTACACAGACAAATGACGCTCAGGTAAAAGCATTGACAGCTCAGACAGAAAATTTGGAAACTCATCAAATTGTATTTTTAATCGACAAATGTGCAGAATACATAAAAGAGGTAAAACTTACGAATAATCCTCGTTTGTGGCTTGAAGTTGCTATCATTGATTTAGCGAATTTGACAGAAAATACCTCACTTGTTGAGTTGCAAAACAGAATTGCGAGATTAGAGGGCGGAGCAGTTCAACCAGTGAAAGTTGCGACTTATAAAACGGCTCCATCACCGGTTTTGAAACCTGAAATCGGACATGCAAAACCTGATATTGTGATGCAAAAAGAGGTTGAAAAAACACAACCAACAGCAACGAAGCCAACTCCGCAAGCTCCAACTCAGATTACAAAACCAGTAGAGCCAAATACTCAAACGGCTTCACAGCCACAGAATGCGAGTGAAGATTTTTCTCCAATGCCAAAATCTAAATCGATTGATAGTGGGGATATTTCTGTTTTGTGGGGACAATTGTTGACTTTGATTCAAAGTCCGCCTACACGTGCTCTTTTGAAACAGTGGGCAAATCCTGTAAAAATTGCGCCTGATGAAACAATTTTGTCTATGAAAAATGAGATTTTCTTAAATCAGGTTCAAAGCGGAACGAAAAAACACGCTATTGTTGAAGCTTTGGACAGTTTGTTCGGGCAAACAGGCTCCAACGTGGTTGTTAGACTTCCACACCCAAGTGATGCTCAGGTAAAACCCGCAGCAACTCCTCAGCCTGTCAGGCAATCTCAGCCAAAACCCGAATTAAAACCTTCTCCTGTTATGAAACAGGTTGAAAAACCGGCAGAAGTTGATGCAGATGAAGTTGAAGAACTTAAAGAAGAGGTAGAAAAACCTATAAAAGCAGATGCAGCATCAAAAATCGAAGCGTCATTGCACACAGACAACGTAAATATGGTTATGGACGTTTTTGACGGAAAAGTTATTGAGTAGCTTAGCCAAGTTTACGATTGCGAATTGATTTATAAATAAATATAATTGATTTAAAGGAATAAAAAATGTTTAAAAAACGGTTTTGGACAACAAAAAATATAATTTTCACAATACTTGTAATAACTTTATTGCTTATGCTTCCTAAAATAATTGGAATTTTATTGTTGTTTTTCGGAGCTTATGTAATAGCTTGTGCGCTAAACCCTTATGTTAGCAAGCTTATGGTAAAACTAAAAAATAGAACACTGGCATCATCTGCTGTTCTTTTCGGAACTGTTGCCGGAATTATTGCTCTTTTTATCCCTATTGTATTCGTTGCGTATAAGGAAATTAAGACTTTTTTGATTACTCTTCCGGATAAAGTTGCGGATTTTTCAAATTTCTTTTTGAACACAGAATTTATGGGGCACAAGTTGCCGGATTTTATTGACACAGATACTCTTTTGGGAAATTCGCCAACATTTGCGCAAGGACTTGTAAATCAGTCTTGGAGTATTACCGTTACAATATTTCAGCTCATAATGGTATCTGTTGCTTTAACAATGATTGTTTATTATATTCTTGTTGATAAAGCGTATTTAAAACAGAAATTTTTGGACTTTTTCCCTCCTGATTTGAAGGATAAGGCTAATGAGATTTTAACGAACATCAGTAACAAAGTCGGCGGATATGTCCGAGCACAAATCCTTTCAATGGTTGCAGTCGGAATTATGGTTGCTATCGTACTTGCAATTTTTGGAGTAGAATACGCAACTCTTCTTGGATTAATTTCCGGAATATTAGATATCGTTCCAATTTTGGGTCCTACAATTGCACTCGGATTAATTATTTTGGTTGCATACCCTGCCGGACTTGTAAAAGTCGTTCTTATTATAGTTGGATTTTTGGCTGTACAACAACTTTCAAATTACGTTGTCAGACCGGTTTTGTTTGGCAAATTAATGGAATTACACCCATTAATGATATTTTTGGCACTGTTTTTAGCAGAGCAATTCTTAGGTTTTTGGGGAGTAATTCTATCTCCTGCAATTGCTGCAACAGTGTGCGTTTTGATTGACGAATTGTATTTGACACCAATTAATTTAAAGGTCAAAGAACAAGATGACGAGAACTGAAACCCTGCTTTATAAACCATCTTTGAATAACTCGGATTTTACTGTTGTCATGGCATATCCGGCAATTTATTCGTTTGCGATGGCGTCACTGGGGTACTTGTGGCTATTTAAACAATTAGATGAAACAGAAGATATTTCGACGGAGCGAATTTATTCTGACTCAACGGATTTATCTTTCAACCCTGCAAATGTAGATATGATTGGCTTTTCATTTTCTTTTGATCTTGATTTTTTAGAAATATTTTCAATGCTTGAAAAATATGGAATTCCTCTAAAATCAGACGAAAGAAGCGACGATTTTCCGTTTATTTTTGCCGGAGGACCTGTTGTTACAGCAAATCCTGAACCATATAAACAAATTTTCGATTTTTTTATTATAGGTGATGGTGAAGATGTTAATTTAGAAGCCGTTCGACTATGCAAAGCCAACAAAGGTAAGCCAAAAGATGAAGTTTTAAAACTTCTGGCAGAGCTTGAAGGAGTTTATGTTCCCAAATATTCAAAAGATGTAAAAAAAATTGTTAAAAAGATTTCAGAGTGCATTTATACGCCTATTTTGAGTGAAGAAGCGTTTTTCCCAAATACATTTGTAATAGAAATGGCAAGAGGGTGTGCAAACCGTTGCGGTTTCTGCCTTGCGTCATACTTGAATTTACCTTTACGCTGTATTCCTTATGAAACGTTGATAAAAACTATTGACTTAGGACTTGAACATACTGATAAAATCGCACTTTTGGGAGCACAAATAAGTGCTCACCCGAGATTTTTAGATATTTGTAATTATATTTATGAAAAAATTCAAAGTGGCAGAAATATTGAAATGAGTGTGTCGTCGCTCCGAGTTGACGCGATTACGCCAGATGTAATAAAAACTCTAAAAGCCGCAGGACAAAAGAATTGTACCCTTGCAATTGAAGCTGGAAGTGAACGTTTAAGAAAAGTTATCAATAAAAACTTAACGGAAGAGCAGATTTTCAATGCGGTAAAAATAGCAAGAGAAAGCGGCTTAAAAGGTTTCAAATTCTATGGAATGATTGGAATTCCGACTGAAACACAGGAGGATATTGACGCTACAATTAACCTTGCAAAACGTATCAAAAAAGAAAATAAAGGATTTGATATTTCATTTGGTTTTTCGAGCTTTGTTCCAAAGCCACATACACCTTTTCAGTGGTGTGGACGAGAAAGCACAAAGTCATTGGAAAAGAAAAGTGCATATTTGCAAAAAGAGTTGCATAAAATTGGGGTTACAGCTCATATTTCAAGTATTAAATGGGATTTTTGGCAAGCTGTTTTATCAAGAGGTGACGAAAAAATCAGTGATTTTGTCATAGAAGTTTATAGACAAGGCGGAAAACTTGGTGCTTTTAAGTCTGCTGCAAAAAAACTTGGAATTGATACGGAGTATTATGCAACTGCAAATTATGACCTTGAACAATCTCTCCCATGGGATTTTATCAAACTTCAACCGAAAAAAGAATTTTTAATCCAAGAAAATAAGCGTTTACTTTCAATTATAAAATAGATTTTTACCCAAATAGCTTGAAAAAAATCAAGTTTTATAGTATATTCTGGGTATAGATGGGGTAAATACGTGGGAAAAGAACTTGATTTAGAATTAATAGCTAAAAATTGCGGTTTGAATACTGAAACAGACCCAAATGTTGTTATACAAAAAATTCAAGCTCTCGATGAGGTTTATGAAAAAGATAATCTTGTCAAAATCTACAATTATATTTTAGTTAACTCTAAGACCCCTGAAATACTTATGGCAACTATTCAATGCGAGGATAGAATTCGTGATAAAGCAGCGCTTGATCCTCTTTTAGACTTGCTCTTAATGAAAAACATTGATTCTGAAAAAAAAGATATATTTATAAATGTTCGCTCATTGTGCGCGAAAGCAATTGCAAATCTTAAAGACACATCAGCCGTCACTGCACTTTTATATTGCCTAAACAACAAGGACGAAAATTACAAGGTAAGGCTTTCTTGCGCTGATGCACTGGGTAGAATTGGCGACAGATACGCTGTTGCACCACTTATAGAAGTTGTAAAAGATGAAGATGAAAAATCTGTATACCTTAGAGAATCAGCTGCCTCTGCTCTTGGCATGCTGGGTGATTTGAGAGCAGTTGATCCTTTGGTAAGTATTTTAGAAACTCAAAAAGGAGTTTGGAGCAAATTTACATTCTTAAAAGAACGAATTATTGAAGCTCTCGGAAAGCTCCGAATTGATAACAACGAAAGAAGTTTTAACGCTCTGAAAAACTCGCTCGTCGATGAATCTCCACAAATTAGAATTAATGCGATTGAAGCATTAATGAATAGTGAAAATCCGCAGGCGGTAGACACAATCAAAACATGCCTTTTAGAAGACGAAGATGAAGAGGTTAAGAAAAATGCAATGATTGCACTTTACAACCTTATCGGACGTGAAATTTTAGACGAAGTTGCAAATGGGCAAAACTTTTCAGACGATTTGAAGATGGAAGCTGTTTCAATGATTTCAGAATATGAGGACGACGATGAGTAAAGGAATTATACTTCTTTCGGGCGGATTAGACTCTCTTGTCAGCCTCGGACTTGGAATAGAAAAATACGGAATATCTTTGGCTTTAACCTTCGATTATGGGCAAAAAGCGCTTGAACAAGAGATTATGACGTCAAAAAACATTTGTGATTACTATAAAATTGAGCACAGAGTTATAAAACTTGATTGGCTGAAAAACGTTACACACACAGCTCTTGTTGAAGATAAAGAGTTGCCGGAAGGCATTGATAATCCGGAAGATTCCGCAAAAAGCGTTTGGGTACCAAACAGAAACGGTTTGTTTTTAAACATTGCAGGAAGCTTTGCTGACGGAAACGACTATGATTACATAATCATCGGGGCGAACAAGGAAGAAGGACAAACTTTTCCTGATAATACACAAGAATTTATCGACAGGGTTAATGCGGAATTTGAATTTTCTACTCAAAAACACCCAAAAGTTGTTGCCCCCTTGATAAATTATGACAAAAATGATATAGTAAAACAGGCAATAGAGCACAAAATTCCACTTGAATTTGTCAGAAGTTGTTATTCAAACGGCAAAAAACATTGTGGGAAATGTGAATCTTGCACAAGATTGAAAAATGCTCTAATTGCCAACGGAGACACTCATTACATAAAGGAATTGTTTTGAAAACTCAACTTATAGATAAAGAAATTAAATACGAAGGCTGGCAACTTGCGCCACACTGGATTTATAAAAACTTCAAAATGCAAGGTGATGCAACCGTTGCTTTTATTGGAGAATGCGAAGTTAAATTGACTGAAATGGTTGATATTGAGGACGTTATTAACAACGAACCGATTTACAGCAAGTCAATGCTTAGTTTTATCTCTGAACAGTTCAATATCGGCTTGGTAGAAGGTGTTTTCAGACAACGTTTATTGATTTGTGTAATCAAAGAAGCTCTTGAAAAACGAGGATTTAAAATTGTTAGAAATGGTGACGATTTATTCTTTGAAGGCAAAAAATTAACCGTTTCGATTGCTACAAAATCTGTAAATTCAATACTTATCCACACAGGCATAAATATTGATTCTACCGGAGCACCGGTTAAAGCAAGCGGATTGACAAGCGAATTGAAAATTACAGATATCAGAGAGTTAGCACAAGAAATCTTGAAAAACTACTCAGAAGAAATCGACGATATAGTATTAGCATCAACAAAAGTTAGAGGTGTATAAATGGAAGAAGATTTAAAACGACCTTCTCATATCAGTTATAAAGAATATCAGAAAAAAGTTACAAAAAAGCCTAACGAAGGAATAATTATTTTTGTATCAGCTTTTTTCATACTGCTATTGTTGTTTTTAGGGATTGCTAAACAACTTTCGCCTGAAATAGATGTTTCAATAGGCGATGATGAAAATTCAACAGCAACAGAAGAAGTTACAGACAAACTCGGTGTTGATGACAGATTAAAACTTTTACAACAAGAAGATGCCGGTAAAAAAGAACAAGATAATACTTTCGCAACCGAACTTGATGAAAAAGTCGTACTACCGGAACACAAAAATACAAAAGATAATTCTGCTAATACTACACAAGAAGATTCTATTACACTCCCAGACAAGAGTGCAAATCCGAAACCGACAACAACATCATCTCCGGCGCCAAAACCTACTGCGGCAACAGCTCCTGCCAAAGTTGTTGTTGGTTACTATTCAACTCGTGATCAGGCAGAAGTTGCAAAAGGAATTATTGCAGAATCAGGTTTAAACATTTCACCTTATGTCCGTAATATCGGTGGTGCGTACACAATCCAAATCGGTTCTTATACAACTCGTGAAAAAGCTCAAAGCGTTGCAAATGAACTACTTCGAAATAATTATCCTGCAAGAATAATTATGGAGTAGTTGGCAAAAATAAGAACATTGTTCTTATATGCTCATTACGCAAACCAGTTACAAGAATCACCCTTGCACAAGATGTTTTCAAGATTTGTCATAACATCTTCCTTTGTCATCTCGTAAGTTACCGGTGTAATTGAAATCATATTGTTTTTAACCGCTGCAATGTCAGTATTTGATCCAACCGGCTCATTAATAAGCTCGCCTGCAAGCCAGTAATAAACCTTACCACGAGGGTCTACTCGCTTTTCATAGTTATCGGTAAACATTCTACGCCCAAGCTCAGTTATCGCAACGCCAGCGATATCCTCTTCATCTAACGCCGGAATATTTACATTCAAAATACTTTTTTTAGGAAACGTAAATTCTTTCAATTTTGGTAAAAGCAAATTGGCAAATTTAGCCGAATACTTAAACATTTCATATTCATAATGCATAGAAGCCAAAGAAATTGCAATACTCGGAATTCCAAGCATAGCACCTTCCATAGCACAACTAACTGTACCGGAATACAAAATATCAGCTCCAAGATTTGGGCCATGGTTAATTCCGGAAATAACAACATCAGGTTGCTCTTTGTCACTCAAAATTGCACTAACACCAATCTTTACACAATCACCTGGGGTTCCGGTTGTAACCCAAGCCCGTTTAACTCCATGGTATGCCTCAACCTCTTCGACTCTCAAAGGAGTATGCATTGTCAAAGAATGTCCGGCCGCACTTCGCTCTCTATCAGGAGCTATTACATAAACCTCATGTTTTTCTGCAAGTGCCTCTGCCAAGCATCTAATTCCGTTTGAAGCTATCCCATCGTCGTTTGAAACTAATATTTTCATTAAAAAATCTCCTCAACCCTATAATACTATAATATTTCAAAGAATAATTGAATTAGACCGCAGAATATTAAGTTATGTAACAATATATGAGAAATATGACTCAATTATATCAATTTTATATATCAAAAATTGTTTATATATATGACACGAGGAAAGCATAAAACGAGGAATCAAGAAAACGTTTTATTGCACACTACACTTCACACTATTACGAGGAATTATTCAAAGAATTCCAACGCCATTTCAAAAAGAAATGGTGTTTTTTTTGAGCGTGCCGCTCAACCCGCCCATTGGGAAATCGGTACAACTTTAAAGGCTATGGACGCACGTAGCCCATTAGGTTTTATGACATAGTTTTTTCAAATAACCGTTTACAAAGCGTGCACTCAACCCGCCCATTGGGAAATTGGTACAACTTTAAAGGCTATGGACGCACGTATCCCATTAGGTCTTATGACATAGTTTTTTCAAACAACCGTTTACAAAGCGTGCCGCTCAACCCGCCCCGAAAGCTCTTCTAAATAAATCTTTCATATTCAAGCTCTCTATACATGAATTATTAAACTTCGTCCCTGCTTAGTTATCTTGGCAAACACTCCCAATAGCCTTTTGTATTGTCATCAGGACAAACATCATTAATGGCATACCAAGTACAACCAATCCCGTTAGCAGATTGTTTTGAATACTTTGAGCAAGGCATACCTAATAAATTATTTATTCCACCGGAACTCAAATCACCAAGCTCTTCATCAGTATATCTTTTCATTTGCTTTCGACCAACTAGCCTATCAGAACTATCAACAATAAACATAAATAAATCGTGCCCCATTCTATTAGGCGGTTTTATTCCGTTTACATCAACACAAAAGACAATATGTTTTCCGTCTAAATCCCCATTAATATTTGCTTTTATTGTCATTCCGTTTGCTAAAACTTTATCTGGTGTTGTAAATGTAAAACTCTGCCCATTTGTATAACGTTTTACGTGCCCATCAGAATATATTGAATATTGAATGTTATTAGGCACAACTCCATTGGTGGTGTGTACGTGTTTATAAAACTCTTTTATAAACTCATTTCTTTTATAATATCCTTTCTCTGGGGAATATACTACATAATCGTTGTACAAAGAATTACTTCCTGTTTCTTGTTTAACCATCAATACTGCTTGATTTATAAGCGAATAGGCAGCCTTAAACTGAGTTTCTAAGGACTTTTTCTGATACTGAAACATAAGTGTTGGAATAGTAAAAGCTGCAACAACACCGATTATTCCGAGGGTGATTAAAACCTCAGCAAGTGTGAAGGCAACTCGACGAGATTTGTTACAATTGGCTACTTGCGTAGCGTCGGGGGGAGGGGCAATAATCGACTTATTATTAATCATGCTCTTAACTCCTTATAATATTATTATTCTATATTTTACTACATTTTTATACAGGTTACAAGCCTGTAAGATTATTTTACGCAAATTAAGGTTAGAAATTAAAATCTCTTTCGCCTTGTTCTATTTTTCCTAAGTCTTCTGCAACTTTTAATTTGACGCATTCCGGGCATTCAAGAGTTTTTTGCTCTTTTTCAATAAGCTTTTCTCCAACTGCTTTGGTTTCTTCTGATGCGTAATCTTCTAAATATTCTTTAAGGGTTAAAATCGCATTTGGGTGGCAGAAATTATGGATTTGCTTGTCTTTACAGATTTCCATAAATCTGTCGCCTGTTCTTCCGTTTCTGTAACAAGCTGTACAGAAACTTGGCAAATATCCAAGTTCCATAAGCCATTTAATAACTTCATCAAGCGGACGTCTGTCTGAAACGTCAAATTGTGCAGAGTCTTCTTTTTCTGGCATTGGTTGAAAATATCCGCCAACACTTGTTTTGGAACCACCTGAAACTTGTGAAACACCAAGCTTTAATAATTTTTTTCTGCATTCGGGAGTTTCTCTTGTCGAAACAATCATGCCCGTGTAAGGGACGGCAATTCTGATACAAGCAACAATTTTAGCAAACGTATCATCGTCAATCCCGTTATCAAATACATCTGGATCAATGTCGTCTGCACGACGAATTCTTGGAACGCTGATTGTGTGAGGACCGACGCCATAAGCAGCTTCTAAGTGTTCGGCGTGCATCAAAACACCGGCAAATTCGTATCTATAAGATTCTAACCCGAATAACACACCTAGTCCGACATCATCAATTCCGCCTTCCATTGCTCTATCCATGGCTTCCGTATGGTATTTGTAATTGTGCTTAGGCCCTGTCGGGTGAAGGGTTTCATAGCTTTCTTTATTATATGTTTCTTGGAACAGAATATATGTGCCAATTCCGGCATCGTGTAACTTTTTGTAATTTTCAACAGTTGTAGCTGCAATATTGACATTCACACGACGTATTGAACCGTTTTCGTGCTTGATAGAATAAATCGTTTTGATTGAGTCTAAAATGTATTCAATCGGGTTGTTTACAGGGTCTTCACCTGTTTCAAGGGCAAGTCTTTTGTGCCCCATATCTTGAAGTGCCATAACTTCACGAGCAATTTCTTCTTGTGTCAATTTTTTACGAGGAATATGTTTGTTTTTTGCGTGGTATGGGCAATAAACACAACCGTTTACACAATAATTTGACAAATACAAAGGTGCAAACAAAACAATTCTGTTTCCGTAATAATCTTGTTTAATCTTTTTAGCAAGTTCAAAAATCTCTTGATTTTTATCTTCAAGTTCGCAAGCTAAAAGAACTGAGGCTTCTCGATGAGTCAAACCTTTTTCAAGCCTTGCTTTTTCAAGAATTTTGTTTATTAACTCAACATTATTTTTATTTTCTTCGGCATATTTTAAAGTATCTAAAATTTCTTCGTGTGAAATAAATTCTTCGGCATTGTGTGATTTTGGATTATACATAATTTCTCTCCCTAATATCTACATGATAACCCTGACAAAGCCAAAAGTAAAGTTTACTAATTCCTCACGATAAATCCGCCACCTATTAGGTGCTTGTCGTTTAAATCATAAATTACGCAAGATTGTCCGTTTGTAACTGAGTTTACAGGTTCAAAGAATTCTATATCTACGAAGTCGTCAAATACGCTGACATGTGCTTTTTGATGTGGCATGTTGTAGCGAATTTTAACCCATGCGTCAAATTCTCTTTTTTGTATCGGGTAAGACCAGTTCAAATCAACTACTTTGAGTGTTTTGCGGTAGTTGTCGTCTTCGCGACCGAGATAAACGATGTTTTTTTGTGCATCAATATCAATTACGTATAAAGGATATGGTGCTGCAATTCCGATACCTTTTCTTTGCCCGATTGTATAACGGTAAGCTCCCTCATGTTCTCCCCATTTTTTACCGGTTAAAATATCGATAAAATCGCCTTTTTTAACTCCGAATTTATCAATTAAAAAGCTTTTTGTTGTAACAGGTTTTTGAATAAAACAAATGTCTTGGCTCTCTTTTGAGTCTTTTGGCGGTAAGTTGAAATCTTTTGCAATTTGCTTAACCTGAGCTTTTTCATAGTGATAAAGCGGGAAAAGTGTTTTGGAAAGATGTTTTTGGTTCAACCTGTATAAAAAGTAGAGTTGGTCTTTGTGCTCGTCTTTTGCCGGATAAAGCTTGTAAAACCCGTCAATATTTCTGATATCTGCATAGTGACCTGTTGCAAAATAGTCCGCATCAAGGATTTCGGTTGCATAATCAAATAAAATCCCCCATTTTACATGCTGATTGCACATAATGCAAGGGTTTGGGGTTTTTCCCAACTTATAAGAATTAACAAAGTAATCAATAACTTTTTCTTGAAATCTGTCAATTGTATTAAATACAATAAGCTCAATTCCAAGCATATCTGCAACTCGTTTGGCGTTTTGTACGACAGTGTTGGCAGAAGTTGTATCTGTCATTTTGCCTGTCAAACCTATTACCTTATATCCTTGTTGTTGGAGTAAAAGTGCGGTGACAGAACTGTCAACTCCACCACTCATTGCAACAACTACTGTTTTTTGTTTTTCCATATCAAGATTATAAACTAAAAGTTTTTATAGTAAAATAAAATTAAAATAAATTTAAGGAGAGAAACATGGAAAATATTAAATCAGTAATTCTTGCAGCAGGAAAAGGCACAAGAATGAAGTCAAACACATCAAAAGTTTTACATCAAATCTTTGGAAAACCTTTGTTGGGGTACGTTTTAGATAATGTAAAAAATATAGTAAATGAATCTTTTGTAATTGTCGGACATCACGCAGAAGAGGTTACAGAATATGTTCAAAAAAATTATGCAAATGCAAAAACTGTTCTTCAAACTCCGCAATTGGGTACAGGGCATGCTGTTTCTATGGTTTGTCCTTCATTAGAAGATTTTGATGGACAAGTGATTATCCTTTGTGGAGATACTCCGCTTATTACAGAAAAAACGTTGAAAGAATTTGTTGAATATCACAATTCAATCAATTCTGATTTGACTGTTATGAGTACGATTTTTGATAATCCAACTAATTATGGCAGAATTATTCGTGAAAGTGACAATTCTTTAAAATGCATTGTCGAAGAAAAAGACGCAACTCCTGAACAAAAAGCTGTAAAAGAGGTTAATGCCGGAATTTATTGTTTAAACTGGGCAAAAATCAAACCTGCTTTTTCTCAACTGACAAGTAATAATGCGCAAGGTGAATATTATTTGACTGATATTATAGCTTGGGGAAAGAAAAACTCTCTTAACGTAAATGCATATATCTTGGAAAACAGTGATGAAATCTATGGTATCAATTCCCGTATTAACCTTGCAGAAGCGACGAAACTTATGAACCAAAGAAAATTGCATGAATTGATGGTTGAAGGTGTTACGATTGTTGATCCGGCATCTACTTGGATTTCTGATGATACTGAAATTGGTGCTGATACAATTATTTATCCGTCAACTTATATTGAAGGCAAAAATAAAATCGGTAAAAACTGTAAAATCGGTCCTTGTGCTCATTTAAGAGGCGATGTTGAAATTGATGACAATTGCAAAATCGGAAACTTTGTAGAAGTTAAAAAAGCAAAAATCGGGCATAACACAAACGCAGGACATTTGAGTTACATCGGAGATGCAGAATTTGGTTCTCATATTAATATTGGTGCCGGAACAATTACGGCAAACTATGATCCGATTAGCAAAAAGAAAAGTAAAACTATTCTCAAAGACAATGTCAAAATCGGCTCAAATACAGTTCTTGTGGCTCCGGTTGAAATCGGTGAAGGAACAAACGTAGGAGCAGGAAGTGTTATTACCAAAAACCTTGGCGAATGGTTACTTGCCATAACAAGAGCCCCATTGAGAACTATTGAAGGCTGGGTTAAGAGAAAATAACTTAAATAAAAATTAAAAAGCTCTGAGAAATCAGAGCTTTTTTAATGTATAAATTTTTATAAAAACCGCACCACTGTCTATCGAATTAGAAAAATAAAATTTCAAAATACATTACCTCTTTTTAAAAGAATGATACCCGTAAAGATTGCCTTAGTGCTGCTGTGTTTCCACCCTGACACGATTCGGCAGATTACGCCACCATAAATCTAAACGTCAACGATAACATATTTATCAAAGATATTTTCCGAACCCTCACAACAGGCTCTGCACCTCGCATAAACTTCGAGTCAAGAGATTGCAATTCCCCGTGGAGTGCGGCAAAACTAATATAACATAAAACCTGTTAATAATCAAATAGGTAGTTTTTATAGTCATTCGGTTAATGTAAAAATCTATTCAAGGACGTTAATAATATAACGAAAGGAGATATTTATATGAAACGATTGGATTTTTACAAATGTGAAGTTTGTGGAAACCTTGTACAAACTTTTGTTGTTGGAGGAGGTGAGCTTACGTGTTGTAATCAACCGATGACAAAACTGGATGCAAATTCAAAAGAAGATGCAATGCTCGAAAAGCATGTTCCTATTTTTGTAAAAAGTGAAAATGGTGATGATGAAGTTCGTGTAGGCGAAATTCTTCACCCAATGATGCCAGAACACTATATTATGTTTATAGAAACTATCTCTAATGATCAAAAAGATGTACAGATTAAATTTTTGCAACCCGGTGAAGAGCCAAAAATGATTTTGCACGACAAATCAGATGGAATGAGTGCTTTTGAATTTTGTAATATTCATGGGTTGTGGGAGGGTAAAAGTGATTAAAGAAAAGGTTCAAAATGTTCTTAACGCACAAATTAACAAAGAATTTTATTCGGCTTATTTGTATCTTGCTATGTCTGCTTATTTTGACGAAATTGGTTTGTTTGGTTTTGCGAACTGGACTAAGGTGCAGGCTCGCGAAGAAGTTGACCATGGAATGATTATATTTAACTATATAATTGAACGAGATGGAACAGTTGAATTGTCGCATATTGAATCTCCGCAAAGAGATTTTTCGTCAACTTTACAAGTATTTGAGCGGATTTTAGAACACGAAAAGTTTGTGACGGAAAGTATAAATTGTGTTGCCTCAATGAGTGATGACGAGTGTGATTTAGCGACAAGACATTTTATCAATTGGTATATTTCTGAACAGGTTGAAGAAGAAGCAAATGCTCGTGATGTTATAGATAAATTAACCATGTTTGGCGATGACAAAACAGCTCTTTACCTTTTGGACAAAGAACTCGGTGAGAGAAAGTATAAGGAGCATTTTTACAACTAAGTGAGAAGTGAAAAGTGAATTGTGAAAAGACCATTTCGTTTACTTCTGCTATAATAATAAATTTATATTATGCGAAGTTTTGATTTAGACTTTTCACTTTTCACGTTTCACTTCTCACTTGTTGCTAATTATTGCAATTTTGTAACCTATTTGTCCTAATTGCCAAAATAGCTTATGATATTAGTATGAAAAATAGTAAAATTATAGCGGTAGATGATGAAAAAATGGTGACTTCGGCTTTTAAAGCTCTGTTTAAAGTTGAAGGTTACACTGATGTGCATCTGTTTAATACCCCAAAAGATGCAATAGAATATTTAAAAGATAACAAACCGGATTTGATTCTTTCTGACTTTATCATGCCAGAAATGAACGGGTTGGAATTCCTTACAGAAGCTAAAAAACTTTATCCGGAAGTTAGCATGATTTTGTTGACAGGTTATGCTGATAAAGAAAATGCAATTAAGGCAATCAATGAAATCGGTTTGTATAAGTATATTGAAAAACCTTGGGACAACGATGATTTGATGATGAATATCAAAAATGGTATTGAAAGAAGTCATTTGTTGGAGAATTTGCGTAACAAGATTACAGAACTTGAAGTAGCTAAAAAACAACTCCAAGATTATTCTGAAAATCTTGAAAAGATTGTGGCGGAGCGTACTGCTGATTTGTCGGAAGCTAACAAAAAACTATCCGGTATAATTAATTATTGTGCAGACGGTATTATTATTGTAGATGGCGAAGGCAAAATTTTGCAGGTAAATCCGGCATGTGAAAATATGGTCGGACTTTCAGAATCTGCTCTTTGCAAAAAGAAAATCCAAGAAATAGCATATTCAAATGTAAAAGAATTAAATTCTTCAAAAGATAATAAATCCGGCGAAATTTTTGGATTAAGTGATGAAAATTCTGAAATTCTGCTAAGAGATTATTTTGTTGTAAACGGTTTGAGTGGTATTCATACGCCAGTAGAAATTAGTTTTGCAAAAATTTCATCTGATGAAGACAAGACAGATAAATTTGTCGGGGTTATTCGAGATGTCAGTGTTCAAAAAGAAACTGAAAAACTTAGAGATGATTTTATTGCAACGCTTACGCATGATATGAGAACACCTCTTCTTGCGGCTATTCAGACTTTGAAATTCTTCTTGGAAGGTGCAATAGGCGAGCTTGATGAAAAACAAAAGGTTTTGTTATCAACAATGCTTCAAAGTAATGAGGATTTGTTGGGGCTTGTTAATGCACTTTTGGAAGTATATAGATTTGAAAGTGGCAAGTTGACACTTTGCAAGACAAATTTCTCTGTGAAAGCTCTTGTAGAACAGTGTTATTCAGAATTAAAACCGCTTGCAGAAAAGAAAAATATCGATTTTTCTGTCATTTATGAGCTTAATGATGGCGAAAATATAGTTGCTGATAGAGCAGAAATCAAGCGTGTTATCACAAATCTTTGCGGGAATGCTTTGAATTATACAAACAAAGGCGGAACTGTCAAAGTGTTGGCAAAGGCTCAAAGCGGCGATTTTATTTTCTCAGTAACTGATAACGGTAATGGAATTCCTCAGAGTGATATTCCGAATTTGTTTAAGAGATTTTCACAGGGCACTGCAAGAAAACGCTCGACAGGTACCGGATTGGGCTTGTATTTGTCAAGGCAAATTGTTGAGGCTCATGATGGAAAAATTTGGGTTGACAGTAAAGTTGACAAAGGCAGCGAATTTTCATTCCTGCTTACAGATGTTGTAACAAATGATAAAGATAAAGAAAGACAGGTTTCAAATGGCTAAAAACGTCAGAGTTCTAATCGTAGAAGATCATGATATGGCGAGAATGGGTTTATCAGTTGTTTTGGGAAACAACGAAAAGATTGAGGTTGCAGGCATGGCAGCTGACGGTCAAGAAGGTGTTGATAAAGCCTTAGAACTGATTCCTGACGTTGTAATTATGGACATTGGTTTACCAACTATTGATGGAATTGAGGCGACAAAGAGAATTAAATCTCAAAATTCTAAAATCAGAGTTTTGATGTACACTTCTCGTGAAGATGAAGATGATATTTTTGATTCCTTCCAAGCCGGAGCTGACGGGTATATTACCAAAGGCGCAACTTCTGACCAAACGGTTTCTGCTGTTCTTGCGGTTGCAGAGGGCGCAAGTTGGCTTGATCCTGCTATTGCGAAAGTCGTTTTAACTAATATTAGAAGAAGTGGAACATCATCTGAAAAACGAGGTGAAATTAATTATAAACTTGGTAAAAATTTATATGGCTTGACAGAACGAGAGATGGAAGTTTTGGCGTTAATTGTTGATGGTTTAACAAATCCTCAGATTGCAGAAAAACTTGTTATAACAATTTCTACAACAAAAACTCATGTTCATAGTATTTTACAAAAATTGTATGTAAACACCCGCTCTAAGGCTATTTCTATGGCGATGAAAGAAGGTTTGGTCTAATGCTTTACGCATTACTCGGGGTGGCTGCTGCATTTTGTGCTTTTATTCAGTGGGGAGATGAAATTCCCGTTCCTTTTGTTGACAAAACTCAGAGTAAACAAGAGGCAAAATATATTCATGAAGTAAACAAACGTACTGAAAAAGCCAAATATGAACGAGCTGTTGCGGAACGTAAACCGACAGGGTATATGACGGTTGAAGAGTATGAAGAGCTTTCGACTCCAAAAGATAGAATGACAATGGACGTTCCAATCCCGAAAATTCCGACGCCTGCTGATATGTTATATGTTCCGCAACCGGCATATAAAATTACAAGATATAACAATCCACCGGGAAGCCCTGAGTTGAATATTACTGATACTTTGTACAAACGTCGTCAACTTAATGCACAAGGTATTGTTTCTCCTGATTTTAAAAGATTGGTTTATCCGTCAATTTATTATTATCCGAACAGTGGTTCGACTGCTTGCGATTTGTTTATAATTAATCTGGAAGAAGCAAAAACAAATGTCGATAGGATTTTGACAGCAAATACTGTTCATCGACTTTCTGAGCCGATTTTGTCTACCGAAAAAACAAATGACAATTATTTTACTTTCAGAACCCTTACGCCTATTGACTTTTCGCCAGATGGAACTAAGCTTTTGGTAAAAGAAAAAATAGGGAATACTCGTGATGGAATTTGGAAAACGACTCCGATTGTATATGATTTTTCTGTGAAAAATTCATACAGTTTGGTAGAAGTTCGTGATGCGATAATTTATTATTGGAAAGAAAATAAAGGTTTGGATTTGGAAGATAAGCGTTGGGACGTTACACCGCTTGGCTTTGCTGCTAATAATCCTGACTGGGTAATTGTTACTGCGGAAGCTTATACAGGTAGATCGCCGGTAAATCTCGGAACTTGGATTGTAAACACTCATGGAGAGCGTTCTCGACTGGTTTCTATGCAGCCGTCCTCTGTAAATGTTAGTATGAATGGATTTAAACTTGTTAAAGATGGCGTTATACCACCTTCTATTACCGAAAAAGAAGAACAGCAACTTAAACGAATTGAAAAAGCCAATGTAAAACAACGAAAAGCTGCCGATAAAGCGGAAGTTAAGGCTTTGAAAAATTCTTATAAAGCGAAAATCAAAGAGTTGAATTCTGAATATAAAGACTCTCAAAGGGATTATAGGCTCAAACAAAAAATCCAAACTTCAACATCTGAGAATGAAGCTATTGAAAAATACAGAGAATTAAAAGCTGTGCAAGAGGCTCAAAAACAAGCCGAGTTAGAACGCCAAAAAGCAAAAGAATTAAAAGAACTTGAAAGACAAAAAGCCAAAGAAGCAAAATCTAAGAAAAAATAGAAACAAATAATTTTTGCACAACAAGATTAGCTTATCAAATTGCTGACTAAGCTTTTTTAGAATACTTAATTCCGGAGCGATTATTTTAAAAATTCTTTCATTTCAGGTTTGTTCATTGATGTAAATTGAGTCTGTGCATTTGGTTGAACTTCGGCTTGCTTAGCTTTTTCGGCTGCTAATTTGGCTTTTCGTTTAGCCTCTGATTTGTTTGTCATATAAATGTTTAATTTAGGAATACCGAAACCTAAAATTATACCTGAATACAAGTAGCCGGCAATCTGGGCAATACTTAACGCTCTCAATTTACCTTTTGTTTCTTTTCTTATGATTTCAGGAACTCTTGCGTCATCAAGTTTTTTCAATAAGTTTTTGAACGACAAAGCTTTTCCGTTTTCAATTGAATCAATTCCACAAGCTTTTAAGCCTCTATGTAAAACTTCATCACGTGTAGTCATTGGAGCTTTAAATATTTTGTTGAAAAAGCCTTTTCCATGCTCTTTTTCACTGTAATTCAATAAGCTTTGATCCATTGCATTTGCTGTCATTTTTGCAACGAAATTTCCTAAAATTAACCAGTTGAAAAAGCCCAAAGTATCTTTTACAGCTGATTCTCTAAGTTCGTCTTTATCTCTTGCAGACATAAATCTTGACATAATTGTCATACCATAAATGAATTTGTATTGATCCAATGTTGGGGTTAAGCCTTTGTATTGGATTTTTTTCATTATACCGTTTATTCCGCCTTTGAATCCAATTGTTGCAAGTGCAATTGCCATAAATCCGGCAGCAGCAGTTGCTTTTATTGCTTTAAAACCGTTAGATTTATCTTTTTCTCTTCCTTCAACTCCTACAAATCCGTCACTTCCGGTCTTTTTCTTTGTAAGATAGATGTTCAAAGGTTGGATTGACATTCCGACAGCAGATGCAATTCCTAAACCTATCAATGCCCTGTTTCTATTCATTTTTCGCATTGATTTCAAGAATTCATCAATATTAATTTCTTTTGCGCTAAAAGCTCTTGAAACGTTATAAATGCTATCCAACATGTTAGAAAGTGTTGTAGGCTGACTCTCTTTTGTTAAGCGGAAGCCGTTCTCAGACCCCGTAACATGTGTGATAACAGATTGTGCGTATGCTTTCAAGTCTTTTGTGATAGTTATAGGTGCATTTTCTTTGCCCTTCAAGGTTTCTGAAAATTTGCCAACTATATCGTTAATATTTTCTTGTGGAATATTTTTCCACTCATCTCCTACACGAGTTTGAGCGTTTTTGAAAACATTTTGCAAGTAGTCGTTAAGAGGATTTTTGCTACCATTTCTAACTTGTGCAGTCCAAGTATCTCCAAGAGTTTTTAGGGTATCATCGTCAACAAACATTTTTTGTGCTTTAACTCCGAATTTAGAGTTAAGTGCACCAGCAAGAAGAATCCCGCCAATAGTACCATATAGGCCGACTAATGAGTGGTTAATTGTTCCAGAAGATTCTCTCCTTGCGGTTTCCATGCCGGCGTCAGGCCCACGATTTACCATGTCAACAGTGGTTCTCGGAATTACCATTGAACATAAGTCGACAGCGTTTGCACCCCAAGCCTGATTTGTGTCTAAGAAACGTAAGCCTGTTGTAAATGCTGCATAAGCATTTCCAAAATTAGGTTGTGACTGGTGTTGGTTATTTTTCTCTTTATAATTGTTATTTTGTAGTTGGGGTAATATTTGTTGAACTTTCATTTTATCTCCTTACGAATTCATAAATGCTTTAAATGTTTTGTTGTCCTGTAAACAATTTCTTGAAAAATCGTATGTGGTACCTGTGGTTTTGGAGGTACTACTTACTTCTTTTCCAGAAGTCGCCGAGGACACTTGGGAGGAGGTGGAGCTGCCCCCCTTTTCTGCATTTAATTTCGCAAGCTCTTCTGCACGTTTTTTATTCGTTTTCGACCTAGTGTATAGTGGGATAAACAAACCTAGTGACAATAATGAGAATAAAATATTGCCCACTTGACACCAAGTTCGTAATCTCTTATCTTTGATTGTACCAAGCTCATCTGAAGATTTCAAGCTTGTATGTTTTGCCCAATTCCAGAATTTTTGTAATGGATTTGCGTTTGGATCGGTTTCTTTTAATCTATTTATTAAATGAGTTCCCGGATTTTTCTTTTCTAAGAATGTTGCAATTCCTTTTGCAACGTAATCACCCAAGAAATAGAAACTTGAAAAAGTCGCTATATCTCGAACAGTTGCTTCTCTAAGTTCGTTTTTATCCTCAGAAGCGCCCATACGACTTGCAAATGTTGCGGTAGAAATAATTCTTGCCTGATCCATTGTAGGGAAAATCCCTTTAAATTGGAATATATTCTTCATAACAGGCCTATCCATAAACATAGAAAGGCCACAAACCCCAATCATTGAACCGATTGAGATGAATTTTTGAGCTATAAGTTCGGCTTTTTCTTTTGGAGTCATTTCTTTGTGTTTGTTGTCTTTACCAAAATCTTTGTAAATTGGAGCTCCTTTTTGTCCAGATGTTTTATGCGTAATCCATCTGTTTATAGGTTGCATAGAAATTGCAAGCGGAATAATAACTCCAAGCCCGCCAATACTTTTCCAGTTAACAAGTTTAACAGCTTTTTTGCAGTATTCTGAGAGCGTTTTGCTGTCTGTAATTCCTTCTTTGATTGTGCCACGAAGCATTTTTACAGTATCAGCACAAACAGATTCCAAATTATTAGAGAAGAATGATTTGTCTGTTTTAAACCTTATATTTTCTGCAATATGTGTTTCTTCAACAATCGCCCTGTATGCAGCTTTAACTTTTTTAGATTCGTAATCGTTGCTTAAAACAGCATCAGTCAATTTGTTTACGGCATTATGAAGCTTTTCATTGCCAATTTTTCCGATAAGGTTTCCATCTTTATCACGAGCGATATTGAAAATATCGGCAAAATCTTTTGTTTCATGTCCGTCAACTCCAACTAAGCTACCGAGTTCATCTCTAAATGTGCTGTAAATTCTTTCTCTTTGGCTTAAACCTGTGTTTTCTATGTGTTTGCCATAGAAATCATTAATTTTATGGATTCCATCTTCATTAGCCCAAGTGTTTGAAAGATTAGATTTGTTAAAGAGTCCCATAATAGGTCTTTGCATAAGCTTAGCCAAACCGGCAACAATAAATCCCGGAATTAAACAGTTTACAATTAATCCGGAAGACTCTCTTCTAAAAGCTTCAAAACCGGCGTACCCGTTTGATTCTTTTGTTTCAATAACAGTTCTTGGTACAATGGCAGTAGACATATCCAAAAAAGTAACATTTACCATTGGCTGTCTTTCACATTGTTGAACAAGCCAAATAGCACCGTCAGCCAATCCTGTAAATGATTGCTGTTGTCCTTTTTGTTTATGATTATCCCTCTTTGGGGCATTGTTATTTACACTAGCTAAATTAATTTTTTCTATCATAATTAAGTCTGGATTTAATCTACACAACTATTGTACCAGTTACACACTATATTTAAAAGCCGGGCAAAAAAAAAGTTGCGCTTATTTTGATTAATGTTAAGTTTATGTAAAGATGAATTCTTGCGTTTTTTTCTAAAAATACAATAATTAGATTGAGATTTTTTGGATTTTTGTCAAAATTTTGACATAAAAGTATTTAAATTGTTAAAAAACTATAAAATCTTGTAAGAAAATTATTAAAAAATATTGTAAATTTTTGTTAAGAAAGTTGAAAATTCTCTCATTTTTGCATAAAAAACAGCTTATTTGTAGTTTTTTACAAATTCTATGGCATGGTTTTTATCGGTAATATCACCATTAATTTGGGCTTCATGAAGAGCTTCCATTATTTCGCCAAGTTTTCTGGACGGCTTTATGTTTAAAATTTTCATAACATCATTTCCGTCAAGAAGTTTGGGCAGTGGTTTCAAAGTTTCACGTGCTTCAAGATAAAATTTCAAAAGCATATTCAAATATGTAATATTATGCTCAACAATTTCGTCGGTAATTTCAGGGCCACGAGCTGAAAGTCTGTCAGCTTGTGCCAGAATTATTTCGTCTATTGAATTCATATCCATTTTTCTAACATATCGCATCATGATTTTTTCTGTAATCTGAGGTGAACTCATAACATGCGACGGATAAATATGATATTTAATCATTTGTGAAATGTATTCAATCTGTTTGTTGGAAAAATGCAAATTTTTCAAGACTTTTACGGACATTTTTGAGCCAACATCGTCATGTTTGATAAAACGGTGTTTCCCTTCTTCAATTGTCCAGGTCGAAAATTTGCCTATATCATGCATAAATGCAGCAAGTTTAAGATGTGCAAGTCTTGAAAAACCTCCAAAATCAACTCTATCGAGGTGGTCTTTTACATCATCAGAAGAGTTTTCGTATAAATTTTGAACCTGTCTTACTGTTTCTATTGAATGTTGAAACAAGTCTAAATGATGGTGCGAATTTGGAGGAACTTGTTTTAACTCTTTAACAAATGGAAAGATTTCTTCTAAAAGCCAAGTTTTGTTCATGTTTTCAAGGGCTTTATCGGTATATTTTCCGCTAAACAGAGCCATAATTTCATGAGTAATACGTTCAACTGCCGGTTTATGAATTAAATCAACATATCTGCAAACAGCATTAATTGTTTCAGGAGCAAGTTCAAAGCCGTATAGAGCCTGAAATCTGTACACTCTTAAAAGTCTGAGCGGATCGTCTACAAAATTTAGTTCATTAACATAATTTATGCACTTGTTTTTGATATCCGTAACACCGCCGGAAATATCTATAAGTTCGCCGGTTCTTATGTTTACGGCAATAGCATTTATCGTTAAATCTCTGCGCATTAAATCGTTTTCAATTGAGTCGCCGACCGGATTTGTTACATCTATATAATTAATCTTATCAGGAAGTACAATTCTGTAAATTTTATTTTCTTCATCAAGCGGAACAAAAGTTGCGTCAAAAAGTTCCGCAAGTTTTAGTGAAAAACTTCTTGCATCTTCGTCCATAACGATGATATCTCTATCTGTGCTTTCTAATCCGAGATAGTAGTCTCGAACGGTTCCGCCAACAAGGTATATTTCGTTGGGGAAAGTTTTTTCGATTTTTGATAAAATTTCATCTGATTTAATTTTGTCTATAATTATTGAATTCATAAATTATGTTTCCTAACGCAACTGTTACTGCCGTGTCTGCTTTTAAAATAAGTTCTCCAAGTGTGAGCATTGGAATTTTATTATCTTCAAAAAGCTTGAACTCTTTTTGGGAAAATCCGCCTTCCGGTCCGATTATTACAACTATTTTTTCGCCTTTTTTTATTGGAAAAGTTTTGCAATATTCATGAAGTGTTGTTGTGGCAAGTCTTTCACAAAAAGAAATTATTTTATAACCTTTATCTTTTAATTTTATAATATTTTCTAAATTCGTCAATTCAAAACAAGTCGGAATATATGCTCTTTCGCATTGTTTAAAGGCTTCAAACATTATTTTCTGCCACTTTGAAATTTTCTTTTCGATTACAGAAGTTGCAAGAGCGCAATTGTCTGTTTTAATTGGGAAAACTCCATCAACCCCAAGTTCTGTTGCTTTTTCAATAACCAAATTTTGAGCATCACTTCTTAGTGGGCTTTGGGCAAGATATAGGTAAAATTCAAGTTTTCTGTTTGATTTGTACGATTTTTCTATTTTTACCGTAATTTCTTTATTGGTAACGCTTTCTACCAATGTTTCATATTGAATTTGATTTTCGTCAATAAGAAGCAAGTTTTCGCCGCACTTAATTCTTAAAGATTTTGCGATGTGGTTGAAGCTATCTTTATCTGAAATAATTACCTTGTTTTGGTTTATATCTGATGAATTTATTAAAAATTGCGGCATATTAACTCCTTATATAATATATTATTACAAAAATAAATTTTTAGAATAGCTGCTTTCAAAAACAGTTAAAGTTAGTTTAGTTACTTGTAAAAACATAAAAATGTGTTAAAATCAAAATATGACAAACTTTGTAAATATAAAAATTTTAAAATTAATAATGCCTTTCGGGGGGGGGGGCTCGAAGATGCTGGCTTAGAAGTGAAGACGGCATTTAAGGCAGCTAAGCAGCTAGGAAGCGGTGCAGCTAAGCGGAATTTAGATGCGAAGAGGCAAAGATGCGAAGAGGCGGAGTCTGTTACAGAAAATACGAAGTCAATCCTCGCCCCTATGGCGGGAGAGGAAGCAATCGTTCACGAACGATTAGTGAGTGTTACGAGTGCAGGTGCGGGGGAGTTAGCAGCTAATAACGGCGATGAACATGAGTCTATTGTAGGTTGGGGGTGCTACCCCAACAACGAAGCATATTATTCAATTTCTCTTCTGCCTTCGATAGCTTTCGCAATAGTAATTTCATCGGCATATTCAAGGTCTGCGCCAACAGGCAAACCAAATGCAATACGAGAAATCTTTACGCCAAAAGGTTTTATTAATTTGTTCAAGTAAAGGCTTGTCGCTTCACCTTCAACAGAAGGGCTTAGGGCAAGGATAACCTCTCGAACATTTTCATCTGTCAGACGAGTTAAAAGTTCTTTAATTCTGATGTCGTCTGCTCCAATCCCGTCCATCGGAGAGATTAGCCCTTGCAATACGTGGTATAAGCCTTTATATTCATTCGTTTTTTCAATAGCAATCAAGTCTTTGGTTTCTGCTACAACACAAATTGTTGATTTATCTCTTTGAGAAGATGTGCAGATTTCACAAGGGCTTGTCGCTGATAGGTTGAAGCAAATTTCACATGTTTTTGTGTTTTCTTTTGCGTCAAGCATGCTTTGAGCAAATTTTTCCACCTCAGACTTAGGCATTCTTAGTAAGTAAAATGCCATTCTTTGTGCTGATTTCGGCCCTACTGACGGAAATCTTTGGAAATGTTCTATCAACGATGCTATTGATTTTGGATAAATCATTAGAATTTTAGCCCCGGAATATTAATTCCGCCAGTTACGGCTTTCATTTTATCTTCCATTGTTTTAGAAGCTTTGTCGCTTGCTTGTTTAATAGCAGAAGAAATAATATCTTCAAGCATTTCTACTGTGTCTGAGTCAACTGCTGTTGGGTTTTCTGGGTTTACAGCTTCTGCTGATAATTTAATTGATTTAAATTTACCTTGTCCGTCACAGATTACTTTTACAGCACCATTTGCTGCTTCACCTGTGATTTCAAGGTTTGCAAGTTCTTTTTGAGTATCTTGTAATTTTTTTTGCAAGCCTTGAGCTTGTTTCATCATTTGCATAATGTTCATAAATTTTCTCTCCTAAGTCTGAATTTATAATGTGTAATACTATTTCTATAATAATTGGTTTTTCCCGAAATTTATTATATAATAAAAATATGAAAAAGTACACCTACGTTGCAGAATCTTTAAAAAACGGTAGAATAATGCGTTGGACCTTCATGCCGTTGAAGGTTTATATTGCTCCTATGAAGTTTTATTCAAAACAAGGTCAGGAGTATAAATATCGAGATATGGTTGTTCGTGCACTTAATGAGTGGCAAACTGCAACAAAAGGACGAGTTTCTTTTAAAGTCGTAAACACTTTGCTGGAATCTAATGTCAACGTTGATTGGAAAAGGGTTGAGAGAAAGGCTCTTGGACATTGTTATTTCAATTTTGATGCATCTAACAGACTGTTTGGTGCAGAGGTCGCAATCGGGCTGACAGAAGGTCTTGTTCATGCTGATTATATGGACGAGGGAGAAGTTTATCATACTATTTTGCACGAAATTGGGCATGCTGTCGGGTTGGGCCACAGTCATAATCCGGCGGATATTATGTATACTCCGCACCAAAAGGGGATAAATAGTATTTCACAAGGTGACAAACTTACAGTAAATTGGCTTTATACTTTGCCACAGGGTGCAGATACCTCAGAAGTTGCCTCAAAATATGGCATTGGAGGAAGCAATATTGACGAAATAATTGCCAAATTTATTGATAGAAAATCTCCGACTGAGTTTGAAAAAGTTAAGGCTTCCGTAAAAATGCCACAGCGAGATTTGTTAGAAGAGCAAGAAACGCTTGCTAATCTTCGCAAATATCACATGGCGTTGCAAAACGTGAAGATTTCTGATGATATGAAAAAGTTTTTTAATGGGCAAAAGAAGTAACTTTTGTTTACGATTTGCTATTATATTTTTTAGTTGTATAATGATTTTGTATTATTATAAGATGATGATTAAGGGATATATAATATGACAGTTCAAGATTGGTTCGAAAAACGTAAACAGGCTCAAATTCAAAGACGTGAGCTAGAAGGTAGAGTGGAATTGGACATGGATCCTGATTTGTGGGTTAAATGTGTTCACTGTGATGCTCAACTTCTTAAAGAAGATTTAGAAAAAAATGATATGGTTTGTCCGGTTTGTGACTACCATTTCAGGATAAACGCAAGAAAACGTATTAAACAATTGTTTGACGAAAATTCTTTTGAAGAATTGTTTACAGATGTAAAACCAACTGATCCGTTGGAATTTGTAGATACTGAAAGTTACAAAAACAGACTTGAAAAAGCTCATAAAAAGACAGGACTTAATGATGCTGTAATCACAGGTATTGCTACAATTGAGGGCAATAAGGTTGCGACCGCTGTTATGGATTTTGATTTTATGGGCGGTTCTATGGGAAGTGTTGTTGGTGAAAAAGTTACTCGTATTATTGAAAAAGCGATTGAACTTCGACTTCCTGTTCTAGCTATTACATCATCTGGTGGTGCAAGAATGCAAGAAAGTGCGTTGAGTTTGATGCAGATGGCAAAAACATCATGTGCTGTTTCAAAACTTGATGATGAAGGTCTTTTATATGTAAACCTTTTGACTGAGCCGACTTTTGGTGGTATTACTGCCAGCTTTGGTATGTTAGGTGATATTATTGTGGCAGAACAAGGTGCAAGAATCGGTTTTGCAGGGCGTCGAGTTATTGAACAGACTATTCGCCAAAAGCTTCCGTCAGACTTCCAAACAGCGGAATATTTATTGAAATACGGACAAGTTGATGTCGTTTCTGCTCGTAAAGACTTGCGCCATACGTTGGCTAATATTTTGGAAATGCATAAGGGGGTAAAATAATGTCAGCAGTTTTAGATTTTGAAAAGCCCATTATGGAAATTCAGGAAAAAATTGAAGAATTAAAAAAAATAAGTGTGGAGAAAGGCATGGATTTTAATAAAGAAATTGAAACTTTTGAACAACAAGCAGAAGATTACAGAAAAGAATTATATTCAAACTTAAAACCTTCTCAAAAGCTTCAAATTGCCAGACACCCTGAACGTCCGAATTTTTTAGACTATGTTAGTCATATTTGTACAGATTTTGTTGAACTTCATGGTGATAGAGAAGGTATGGACGATAGAGCTATTATTGGTGGTTTGGCTAAAATTGACGGTCGTCCTGTTATGATTATCGGTACAATGAAAGGGAAATCGACTAAGGAAAACTTGGAATACAATTTTGGTATGCCTCAACCGCAAGGATATAGAAAAGCTTTAAGATTGTTCAAACATGCCAGCAAGTTTAATATCCCAATTGTTACTTTGATTGATACTCCGGGTGCATATCCAGGAATTAGTGCTGAGGAAACTAACCAAGGTGGCGCAATTGCCGTAAACCTTCGTGAAATGGCAAAATTAAATGTTCCAATCGTTGCAATTATTACAGGTGAAGGCTGCTCAGGTGGTGCGTTAGGTCTTGGCGTTGCAGATAAGGTATTCTTGCTTGAACATGCTTATTACACAGTAATTTCTCCGGAAGGTTGTGCATCTATCTTGTGGAGAGATGCTACAAAAGCTTCTGATGCTGCTGATGCATTAAAAATTACAGCAAAAGACTTGATGAAATTTGATATTATTGACGGTGAAATCGCTGAACCTGTTGGCGGCGCTCATACAAATTATGATGAAGTTTCTGAAAACATGAAGAAAACTATTTTGGAAAGCATTGAAAAACTTGAAAAACTTTCTGTAAATGACTTGAAAGAACAGCGTTATCAAAAATACAGAAAAATGGGTGCTTTCTTAGAAGGTTAGAGGAATTTCAAAGTGAGTCAAACTGATTATTGGGAACTCCAAATAAAGATTAATCCTGACTTGGAAGATATTGTTGCAGAATTCTGTTTTGAAAATCTTCCTTGTGAGGGTGTCGTGTTGGCGGAAGAGGCTTATAAAGACTTGGAGATGATTTCCACAACAGAAGGAACATTGAAAGTCTTTTTGACAGAAGAACCGCAAAATTTGGAGCAATTGCTAAAATCTGAGCGAGAATTATTGAAATCTCGCGGGCTTTCTGATGAAGAGCTTGGAAGTTGGGAACACGTAATTTCTAACAAGCCAAATGAAGATTGGTCTAAAAAATGGAAAGAAAAGTGGGATATCACACGTGTCACCGACAAAATTGTTATAGTTCCTGATTGGCTAAGCTATGAGGATAAAGAAGGCGAAGTTGTTATAAGGTTAGAACCGGGGTGTGCTTTTGGTACCGGAACTCATCAGACAACTCAACTTTGTATGAAAGCTCTTGAAAAGTATATGAAAAAAGGTGACAAAGTCGCAGATATTGGCATGGGCTCAGGAATTTTATCGATTTGTGCAAAGAAATTCGGCGCATTGTACGTTCATGGTTGCGATATTGATGAAGATGTTATTGATGTCGCCAAAGAAAATGCCGTTAAAAATGGCGTAACTCTTCTTTCGGAGCCAAATTCAGGTGAAGGTGTATTTTTTGAGCTCAATACAGCTGATAAAATACAAGAAAATTTTGATTTTGTATGTGCAAATATTTTGCACAACGTTTTAGCCGAAATTATGGGTGATTTGAAAAATATTATGGAAAGTGGTGCAATAATGTCGCTTTCAGGAATTTTAGATGAGAAAAAGCCTGTCGTTTTAGAGGCTATAAAAAGAGAAAATTTAGAAATTATAGAAGAAATTCATCAGGATCAATGGACTTCTTTTGTTGTGAGAAAGGTTGATTAGAATGGAAAATATTACTGCAATTATAATTCCTGCTCGTTACGGTTCAAGCAGATTGGAAGGAAAACCGTTAATAGAGGTTGAAGGTAAGCCTATTATTCAATGGGTTTATGAAAAAGCTCAGCAGGCTAAACTTGCGGATTTAATTATTGTTGCAACTGATGATGAAAGAATTTTTAATGCAGTTAAAGCTTTTGGCGGTAATGTTGAAATGACATCAACTGAACACAAATGTGGCTCTGATAGAATTAAAGAAGTTGTTATGCGACACCCTGAAATTGCTTATATTGTTAATCTTCAAGGTGATGAACCTTTGATTAAGCCTGAAAGTATTGACGAAGTTGCAAAGAATGTGAAATTTGACGAAACAGCCGATATTTCAACACTTATCAGAAAAATTGCACCGGAAGAGGCTGAAAATCCTAATTTGGTTAAGTGTATCGTTAATTGTAATGGTTTTGCAATGTATTTTTCCCGTTCTAAAATTCCGTTTGAAAGAAATCAAGGAAAAGCAGAGTTTTTCGGCCACTTAGGAATTTATGGCTACAAACGAGATGCTTTGATTAAGATGACAGAGCTCCCTCAATCAACTTATGAACAGGCTGAAAGTTTAGAACAGTTGAGAGCTTTGCAAAACGGTATGACAATAAAAACATCTGTTGTTGATTTTGTGCCTGTTGGAATTGATACGGCAGAAGATTTGGCAAAATTTAAATATATTATTGCTCATTCCGCATAGTTTTTGGGTTTTATATAAAAATAAGAAAAATTTTAAAAAAAGTATATAAAAGTACTTGCAATTTTTCGCAAAATAATTTAATATATATATACAAATATTTAAGAAAATTAAAAAAAATCAATATTTTGTAATATTTTATATTTGTGCTATTATTAAGGTGTAGATTGTACAACAGAGGAAAAAGATGACTATGACTGAAAATGCTGAAATGCCTAATGAAACAGAAGATCGTCAAAGAATACTTTTAGCTGATGATGAGGCTAGTATCAGACGTATTTTGGAAACAAGATTAAAGATGGTTGGTTATGATGTATATACAGCTCAAGATGGAGAAGAAGCTGTAAATGCGTTCAATAAATATAATCCTGATTTGGTCGTTCTTGATGTAATGATGCCTAAGATGGACGGTTACGGGGTAACAAGAGAAATTAGAAGAACTTCTGATGTCCCTATTATTATCCTAACCGCTCTTGGTGATGTTTCTGAAAGAATTACAGGGTTAGAACTTGGTGCAGATGATTATGTAATCAAACCATTCAGCCCAAAAGAATTGGAAGCTCGTGTTAAAGCTGTATTAAGAAGAACTAATAACAGAGAAACTGCTGCTCCTACCGGAAAAGTTGCGAAAAATGTTATTACAACCGGTAATATTAAAATTGATACTGCTCGTCGTCAAGTTTATAGAAAGAATGAACGTATCAGACTTACAGGTATGGAATTTAGTTTGTTGGAATTGTTGGTAAATAATTCTGGTCAAGCTTTCTCAAGAAACGAAATTTTGCAACACGTTTGGGCATATCCGCCTGATCATAGAATTGATACAAGGGTAGTTGACGTACATATTTCAAGATTACGTTCAAAATTAGAATCAGATCCTGCTAATCCGGAATTGATTTTGACTGCTCGTGGAATTGGTTATATGTTCCAAAGAATAAGCTAGTGTTGACTTATAAAGATAAGATGCTAAAAAGTTCGTCAGAAATGACGAACTTTTTTTATAAAAAGTCTTGATTTAAAGATTGTTTATGGTATTATTAAATAGTAACGAGGATATATGGCGGGTGTCGTCAAGTGGTTAAGACCTCGGATTGTGGTTCCGATATGCATGGGTTCGAATCCCATC